>NZ_SZYE01000023.1 GCF_005239125.1 Cellulomonas hominis
GTGGCCGCCGCCCGGGACCGGGGCGCCGGCCACGGCAGCGCGTCGCGGTCGACCTTGCCCGACCCGCGGGTCGGGAGCGAGTCGACGACCCCGAGCAGCGGCACCAGCGCCGCGGGGAGCACCGCGCGCAGCCGGGCCCGGGCGTCCGCGAGGTCGAGCGTCGTCCCCTCGGCCGGCACCAGGTACCCGGCCAGCACCGCCGTCCCCGCGGGCGTGCGGCGCACCGCGACGGCCGCGCCGGCGACCCCCCGCAGCCCGCCCAGCGCCGCCTCGACCTCGCCCAGCTCGATCCGCCGGCCGCCGATCTTGACCTGGTCGTCCGCGCGCCCGACGAACAGCAGCCCCGCGCGGTCCAGCCGGACCACGTCGCCGCTGCGGTAGGCGCGGTCCCAGCCGAGCCCGGGCGCCGGCGCGTACTTCTGGGCGTCCTTGGCCGGGTCCAGGTACCGCGCCAGGCCCACGCCGCCGATGATCAGCTCGCCCGTCTCGCCCTCGGCGACCGGGACGCCGTCCTCGCCGACGACCGCGAGGTCCCAGCCGTCGAGCGCCAGCCCGATCCGGACCGGACCCTCGCCGGTCATCCTGGCCGCGCACGCGACGACGGTCGCCTCGGTCGGCCCGTAGGTGTTCCACACCTCCCGGTCCGGGGTGACCAGCCGCGCCGCGAGCTCGGGCGGGCACGCCTCGCCGCCGAAGATCAGCAGCCGCACGCCGGCCAGCTCCTCGGACCGCCACAGCCCCGCGAGGGTCGGCACCGTCGAGATCACGGTGATCTGCTGCGCCACCAGCCACGGCCCGAGGTCCATCCCGGTGCGGACCAGCGCGCGGGGCGCGGGCACCAGGCAGGCGCCGTGCGCCCACGCGAGCCACATCTCCTCGCAGCTCGCGTCGAACGCCACCGACAGACCCGCGAGCACCCGGTCGCCGGGGCCGAGCGGCGCGCCGGCGAGGAACAGCCGGGCCTCGGCGTCGACGAACGCCGCCGCGGACCGGTGCGTCACGGCCACGCCCTTGGGCGCGCCCGTGGACCCGGAGGTGAAGATGATCCAGGCGTCGTCGCCGAGCCCCGGGCCGCGCACCGCCGCGGCAGCGGCCGCCCCGCGCCGCCGCCCGGCCGCGACCAGAGCCGGCAGGTCGCCCTCGGCCAGCACCCGGTCGACCGCCGCCTCGGCGAACACGGTCCGCGCGCGCTCGTCCGGGTCGTCGACGTCCACCGGCACGTAGGCGGCGCCCGCGGCGAGCACCGCCAGGATCGCCGTGTAGAGCTCGGCGGTGCCGGACGGCACCCGCACGCCGACCCGCGAGCCCGGCCCGATGCCCTCGGCCGCCAGCGCCGCGGCCGCGGCGCGCACCACCGCGTCGAGCCCGGCGTACGTCAGCACGGTCGTGCCGTCGTCGATCGCCGGGGCGTCGCCGTGCGCCGCGACCGTCGCCGCCAGCACGTCCACCAGGGTCCGCGGCGCAGGCGCCAGCCCCGAGCGCAGCAGCCCGTCCGGTTCGCCCACGTGTTCCTCCCGCCCGTCGGCCGCGCCACGTCCCGGGCGGCCGACGGGCACTGTGACACACGGTCCGCGCAGCCGCCGCGTCGGCCCGCGGCCGTTCACCGGCACGTCGCCCGGTGTTCGCGTCCCGGCAATCCCCCGCCGCGTCGGGAAGGGCCCCGACATCTGGGAAGATGTGTGCCCATGACCGACCTGTCCCCCGCCGCCACGCCCGCCGCCACCCCGACGACCGCCGCCGCGGCCGTACGCGCGGTGCGCGAGGTACCGGACCGGGTGTCGCTCGACGGCGTCGAGGACCGCTGGGACGGCGCGTGGACCGAGCAGGGCACGTACGCGTTCGACCGGTCGAAGACCCGCGAGCAGGTGTACTCCATCGACACCCCGCCGCCCACCGTCTCCGGCTCGCTGCACGTGGGCCACGTGTTCTCCTACACGCACACCGACGTCGTCGCCCGGTACCGCCGGATGCGCGGCGCCGAGGTGTTCTACCCGATGGGCTGGGACGACAACGGCCTGCCCACCGAGCGCCGCGTGCAGAACTACTTCGGCGTCCGCTGCGACCCGTCCCTGCCCTACGACGAGGGCTTCGAGCCGCCGCACGTCGGCGGCGAGGGCAAGAGCGTCAAGGCCGCCGACCAGGTGCCGATCAGCCGCCGGAACTTCGTCGAGCTGTGCGAGCGCCTGACGGTCGAGGACGAGCAGCAGTTCGAGGCGCTGTGGCGCCGGCTCGGCCTGTCCGTCGACTGGTCGCGGACCTACCAGACCATCTCGGCCGAGGCGCGCGCCGTCGCGCAGCAGGCGTTCCTGCGCAACCTCGCCCGCGGCGAGGCGTACCAGGCCGAGGCCCCCGGCCTGTGGGACGTGACGTTCCAGACCGCCGTCGCGCAGGCCGAGCTCGAGGCGCGCGACTACCCCGGCGCGTTCCACAAGGTGGCGTTCCACCGCGACGGTGCCGAGCCGGTGCACATCGAGACCACCCGCCCCGAGCTGCTGCCCGCCGTCGTCGCGCTCATCGCGCACCCCGACGACGAGCGCTACCAGCACCTGTTCGGCACCACGGTGACCAGCCCGCTGTTCGGCGTCGAGGTCCCCGTGCTCGCGCACCCGGCCGCCGAGCCGGACAAGGGCGCGGGCATCGCGATGTGCTGCACCTTCGGCGACCTGACCGACGTGCAGTGGTGGCGCGAGCTGCAGCTGCCGACCCGCTCGGTGATCGGCCGCGACGGCCGCCTGGTCCGCGACACCCCGGACTGGATCACGGACGAGGCCGGCCGCGCCCTGTACGGCGAGCTGGCCGGCAAGACCACGTTCTCCGCGCGCGAGCTGGTCGTGGCGGGCCTGCGCGAGTCCGGCGACCTGGACGGCGAGCCGCAGGCGACCCAGCGCAAGGCGAACTTCTTCGAGAAGGGCGACAAGCCGCTCGAGATCGTCACGTCCCGCCAGTGGTACATCCGCAACGGCGGCCGCGACGCCGACCTGCGTGCGCAGCTGCTCGCCCGCGGTGCCGAGCTCGGGTTCCACCCCGACTTCATGCGGGTGCGGTACGAGAACTGGGTCGGCGGCCTGAACGGCGACTGGCTCGTCTCCCGCCAGCGGTTCTTCGGCGTGCCGTTCCCGGTCTGGTACCCGGTGACCGACGCGGGCGAGGTCGACCACACCCGCCCGATCCTCCCGACCGAGGACCAGCTGCCGGTCGACCCGTCCTCCGACGTGCCGGCCGGCTACACCGCGGAGCAGCGCGGCGTCGCGGGCGGCTTCGTCGGCGACCCGGACATCATGGACACCTGGGCGACGTCGTCGCTGTCCCCGCAGATCGCGGGCGGCTGGCGGTCCGACCCCGACCTGTTCGAGCGGGTGTTCCCGATGGACCTGCGCCCGCAGGGCCAGGACATCATCCGCACCTGGCTGTTCTCGACGGTCGTCCGCTCCCACCTGGAGCACGGCAGCCTGCCGTGGAAGGACGCGGCCATCTCCGGCTGGATCCTGGACCCCGACCGCAAGAAGATGTCGAAGTCCAAGGGCAACGTCGTGACCCCGATGGGCCTGCTCGAGGAGCACGGCTCCGACGCGGTCCGGTACTGGGCGGCCTCGGCGCGGCTCGGCACCGACGCGGCGTTCGAGGTCGGCCAGATGAAGATCGGCCGCCGCCTGGCGATCAAGGTGCTCAACGCCTCGAAGTTCGCGCTGTCCTTCGGCCCGGCCGCGCAGGGCGCGTCCGCGCTCGACGCCTCGCTGGTCACCGTGCCGCTGGACCGGGCGATGCTCGCCGGCCTGGCCGACGTGGTCGACCGCGCGACCGCGGCGCTGGAGGCGTACGACCACACCCGGGCGCTGGAGCTGACGGAGACGTTCTTCTGGACGTTCTGCGACGACTACCTGGAGCTGGTGAAGGACCGTGCGTACGGCGCCGGCGCCGAGGCGTCGGACGTCACGCCGGAGACCGCCTCGGCGCGCGCCGCGCTGAACGTGGCGCTCGACGTGCTGCTCCGGCTGTTCGCGCCGGTGCTGCCGTTCGCCACCGAGGAGGTCTGGTCCTGGTGGCGCGAGGGCTCGGTGCACCGCGCGCCGTGGCCGGTCGCCGAGCCGCTGCGGGCCGCCGCGGGCGACGGGGACCCGGCCGTGGTCGCCGCCGCGGGCGCCGCGCTCGCCGCGCTGCGCAAGGTGAAGTCCGAGGCCAAGGTCTCGATGCGGACCGAGATCCTGCGGGCCCGCCTCGAGGTGCCGGCGGCGCTGCTGCCGGGCGTGCGGGTCGCGCTCGGCGACGTCCGCGCCGCGGGCCGGGCTACCGGCGACCTCGACGTCGTCGAGGTGCCGGACGCCCCGGACGCCGCGGTCGTCGCCCGCGACGCCGAGCTGCTCCCGCCGGAGCCGAAGCAGAAGCCGACGGCCTGACCGCCGCCCGGCACCCGCTCGCGAGGGCGCACCCCCACCCGGGGGTGCGCCCTCGCGGCGTCGTGGCACCCTGGGACTCTCGTCCCACCCCGGTGGGTTATGCATACGTATCCTCGCCCATGTATAGTTGTGCGGCCGTCCTTCCCCCACGAGGAGTCACTCCATGCGCACCCGCACCCTCGCCGCTCTGCCCGCCGCCGTCGCGGCGGCGCTGCTGCTCGCCGCCTGCGGCGGGAGCGGCGACGACACCGCCGCGTCCGACGGCGGGGTCCAGCTCGTCACGGACGGCACCCTGACCGTCTGCACGAACCCGCCGTACGAGCCGTTCGAGTACGAGGAGGACGGCGAGGTCGTCGGGCTCGACATCGCGATCGTCAACGAGGTCGCCACCGACCTGGGCGTCACGCTCACCACCAAGGTGACGCCGTTCGAGGGCATCCAGTCCGGCGCGGACCTCAACACGAACAACTGCGACGTCGTCGCCTCGGGCATCACCATCACGCCCGAGCGCCAGGAGAAGATCGACTTCTCCGACCCGTACTTCGACGCCGACCAGGGCCTGCTGGTCCCGGAGGGCTCCGACCTCGACAGCGTCGAGGCCCTCGAGGGCAGGACCATCGGCGTGCAGCAGGCGACGACGGGCGAGACGTGGGCCACCGACAACGGCCTGCAGACCGTCCAGTTCGAGGACCTGGGCCTGCAGATCCAGGCGCTCAAGACCGGCCAGGTCGACGCGGTGGTCAACGACATCGCCGTGCTCGGCCCGTACGTCTCCGAGGGCTTCGAGGTCAGCGCGAACTTCTCCACCGGCGAGCAGTACGGCCTCGGCGTCAAGCAGGGCAACACCGCCCTGCTCGACCAGAT
This sequence comes from Cellulomonas hominis, assembly GCF_005239125.1. Taxonomy (GTDB): domain Bacteria; phylum Actinomycetota; class Actinomycetes; order Actinomycetales; family Cellulomonadaceae; genus Cellulomonas; species Cellulomonas hominis_A. The sequence continues at coordinate 5,259 of NZ_SZYE01000023.1, forward strand.
CAACGCCACCCTCGAGCGGATCCGCCAGGACGGCACCTACGACGAGCTGTACACCCAGTTCATCGGCACCGCGCCCATGACCTCGGACACCGCCTCGGCCGAGCCGAGCCCGTCGGACGGCTGACGTGACGACCACGTCGACCACCCCGGCGCCCGGGACGCTGCCCGCGTCCCGGCGCCGGTGGAGCCCGCGCCGGCGCGCGCGGGTCTTCCGGCTCGCCCAGTACGCGCTGCTCCTGGTCGCCCTGGCGGCGGTCGCGCTCGCGATCGACTGGCAGAACGTCGGCACCAACTTCTTCAACGCCCAGGCGGCGAGCGACATCGCCGCGCTGATCCCGGCGGCGTTCCTCAAGACGCTCGAGTACACGCTCGCCGGGTTCGCCGTCGGCCTCTCCCTCGGCACCGTGCTCGCGCTCATGCGGCTGTCGTCGGTCGGGCTGTACCGCTGGCTCGCGATCGTCTACATCGAGTTCTTCCGCGGCATCCCCGCCCTGCTGGTGGTGATCTCGTTCGGCTACGCCGTGCCGATCGCGTTCGGCGTGAACATCCCCTCGGTCACCCTGAAGGCCGCGCTCGCGCTCGGCCTGGTGTCGGCCGCGTACATCGCCGAGACGCTGCGCGCGGGCCTGCAGGCCGTCCCGAAGGGGCAGGTCGAGGCAGCCCGGTCGCTGGGCATGTCCCACGGGCGCACGCTGCGCCAGGTCGTCGTCCCGCAGGCGTTCCGGATCGTGCTCCCGCCGATGACGAACGAGTTCATCCTGCTGACCAAGGACACCTCGCTGGTGTTCCTCCTCGGCCTGTCGACCACGCAGTACGACCTGACCAAGATCGGCCGCGACGCGCTGAACAGCGCGCAGGGCGGCCTGACGCCGCTGTTCGTCATCGGCGCCTGCTACCTGCTCATCACGCTCCCCCTGGGCCAGCTCGCGCGGTACCTGGAGAAGCGCACCGGCGCGAGGAGCCGCACATGACCGCCGCCGCACCCACCGGCGCCCCCGTCGTCCGCATCGCCGGGCTCCGCAAGGCGTTCGGCGAGCGCGAGGTCCTCACCGGCATCGACCTGGACGTGCACGCCGGCGAGGTCGTGTGCGTCATCGGCCCGTCGGGCTCCGGGAAGTCGACGCTGCTGCGCTGCGTCAACCTGCTCGAGCAGCCGACCGGCGGCGCCGTCGAGGTGCTGGGCGTCGACGTGACCGACCCGGACGTCGACATCGACCAGGTCCGCACGCACGTCGGCATGGTGTTCCAGCAGTTCAACCTGTTCGCGCACAAGACCGTGCTGGAGAACTGCACCATGGCGCAGCGGGGCGTGCTCCGGCGCTCCGCCGCGGAGGCGGACCGGATCGCCCGCGCCAACCTCGAGCGCGTCGGCCTCGCGGACCGCGCGGACGCGCACCCGGCGCAGCTGTCCGGCGGCCAGCAGCAGCGGGTCGCGATCGCCAGGGCCCTGTCGATGGACCCGCAGCTCATGCTGTTCGACGAGCCGACCTCCGCCCTCGACCCCGAGCTGGTCGGCGACGTCCTCGGCGTCATGCGCGACCTCGCCGACGCCGGCATGACGATGATCGTCGTGACCCACGAGATGGCCTTCGCCCGGGACGTCGGCGACCGGGTGGTGTTCATGGACGGCGGCGTCATCGTCGAGGACGGCCCCGCGGACCAGGTGATCGGGGCACCCCGCGAGGCGCGCACCCGCACGTTCCTGCAGCGGGTGCTCGACCCCACGCACACCGACGTGGCCTGACCGCCGCGCACGACCGCCGGGTCGTCGGGATCCCACGATCCCGGCGGCCCGGTCTTGTCGCCGGGGGCCCCGGGGCGGTACCCGGGTGGCCGATAGCATGGCGCGAACGGTCGTCGCCGCTCGTCAGCGTGGTGCGGCCCCGTCCCCCCGACGCCCGCACCTGGAGCACCGATGCGCGAGTTCAGCGCCGACACGCCCGCCCCGCACGACCCCGCGCTCAACGTGCCCGGCCTGCTGCTGAAGCGGCTCGCGCGCGGCGCGTCGGGCGTCATCTTCGAGCGGTCGGCGGGCCTCGGCGGCTCGTGGGCGCCGGTGACGGTCGCCGAGTTCGTCCGCGAGGTCACCGCGCTGGCCAAGGGCCTCGTCGCGCAGGGCCTCGAGCCGGGCGACCGCGTGGCGATCATGTCCCGCACCCGGTACGAGTGGACGCTCACCGACTTCGCCGTGTGGTTCGCCGGCGGCGTCGGGGTGCCGGTCTACGAGACCTCGTCCGCCGAGCAGGTCGAGTGGATCCTGTCGAACTCCGGCGCGTCCATCGCGGTCGTGGAGACCGCCGCGCACGCCGCGGTGGTCGCCCAGGTCCGCGCGGCCGTGCCCGCGGTGCGCGACGTCGTGGTGATCGACGAGGGCGGCCTCGCCGACCTGGTCGCCGCGGGCGCGGACGTCGACGACGCCGAGATCGAGCGCCGCCGGTCCCTGGCGAGCGCCGCCGACCTCGCGACGATCATCTACACCTCCGGCACCACCGGCCGGCCCAAGGGCGTCGAGCTCACCCACGGCAACTTCGTGGACAACGCCCGCAACGGCGTCGCCGCGCTCGCCGAGGTCTGCGCCACCCCGGGCTCGCGGACCCTGCTGTTCATGCCGCTCGCGCACGTGTTCGCGCGGTTCATCCAGATGGTCGCGATCGAGGCCGGCTCGCCGCTGGGCCACACCCCGGACACCCGCAACCTGCTCGCCGACTTCGCCTCGTTCCGGCCGACGTACATCCTCGCGGTCCCGCGGGTGTTCGAGAAGGTCTACAACTCCGCCGAGCAGAAGGCCGGGCACGGCGCGAAGCTCAAGCTGTTCCGCTGGGCCGCGAAGGTGTCGATCACCTACTCCCGCGCCCTCGACACGGCGGCCGGGCCGTCCGCCCAGCTCAAGGCCGCGCACGCGCTCGCGAGCACGCTCGTGCTGCGGAAGCTCAAGGACGCGATGGGCGGCGACCTGCGGTACGCGATCTCCGGCGGCGCCCCGCTCGGCGAGCGCCTGGGCCACTACTACCGCGGCCTCGGCCTGGTCGTGCTGGAGGGCTACGGCCTGACGGAGACCACCGCGCCGTCGGCGGTGAACCGCCCCGGCCTGATCAAGATCGGCACCGTCGGCCCCGCCTACCCGGGCACGTCGTTGCGGGTGGACGACGACGGCAACGTGTTCGCCAGGGGCCCGCACGTGTTCCGCGGGTACCACGACAACCCCGACGCGACCGCGGAGGTGCTGGACGCGGACGGCTGGTTCGCGACCGGCGACATCGGCCGGCTCGACGACGACGGCTACCTGCGCCTGACGGGCCGCGCGAAGGAGCTCATCGTGACCGCCGGCGGCAAGAACGTCGCGCCCGCCGTGCTCGAGGACCGGTTCCGGGGTCACCCGCTGGTCAGCCAGGTGGTCGTGGTCGGCGACGGCCGCCCGTTCATCGGCGCGCTCGTCACGCTCGACGCCGACATGCTCCCGGGCTGGCTGTCGATGCACGGGCTGCCCGCGATGGACGTGCGCGCCGCCGGGAAGCACCCCGAGGTGCTGGCGGCCCTGGACCGCGCCGCCGCGCGCGCGAACGAGGCCGTGTCCCGCGCCGAGTCCATCCGCAAGGTGCGGGTGCTCGACGGCGACTTCACCGAGGCGAACGGCTACCTGACCCCGTCGCTCAAGGTGAAGCGCGCGCTCGTGCTCCAGGACTTCGCGGCCGACGTCGAGGAGCTCTACGTCGACACCCGCGAGCACTGACCGGCCCGCTCCGGCAGCGGGAGGTCCGGCCCGGCACGCCGCGCGCGCCGGGCCGGACCGTCCGCTCGTGCCGGCGTCAGACCACGTCGTGCAGCCGGCGCTGGTCGGCCGACTGCGACGGCACCGCCTCGCTGGGCGTGGAGCCGTCCGTGTAGCGCAGCACCGCGCCGACGCCGTCGACCGCCTCGACCTGCCCGTCCCGCGCGATCGCGAGGCCGGCGTCCTGCGCGAGCGCGGCCCGCAGCAGCGCCACGTCGGCGGGCATCCTGCGCGCCCCGGTCACGCCGATCCCGGCCAGGTCGTCCTCGCTGGTGGCGATCTGGAGCGGGTCCGGGCCGACCCACAGCTGCCGGTCGCCGAGCGCGGAGCCCGGCAGGGTGACGTCCTCGTGCAGCACCAGCGCGCGGACCTGGCCGCGCTGCAGCACGGTCACCACGTCGTCCAGGGACGTCACCGCCGCTCCCCCGCGGCCGAGCTCCTCGCGGTACCGCGCGAGCGTCTCCTCGCGCCGGCGCTGCCGGAACGCCTCGAGCGCCTCCGCGACCCGCTGGTGGAACACGTCCTGCTTCACGCCGTCGGCGCGCGAGCCGCCCGGGACCTCGACGACCAGGTCCTTCGTGCGCGGGGCCACCGCGTGGCACAGCAGCGACACGGCGCGCACGTCGCCCGTGACCAGCACCACCTCGGGCTTCTTCTCCACCACCTGGCGGTCGAGCTCCGCCGCGACCGTCTCCGCGTTGCGCTCCCAGGAGTCCTCGGCGCGCATCTGCACCCGCCGGGCCTTCCAGCCGTCGCCGGTCTCCTTGACCTTGCGCAGCTCGTCGTGGCTGCCCTCGACGCTCTCCTTCTGCGCCGTGCGCAGGCCGGAGCCGTCCGACCAGGTGAGGTCCGCGCCCTGGCGGTCGACCTCGACCAGCAGGAACCGGGTCGCCTGGTCCGCGGCGCGCACGGCCGGCAGCAGCACCGGCACGTCGCCGAGGTGCGCCGTCGACTGCGCGGGGGCCTCCTTGAGCACCCGGTCCACCACGACGCCCTCGGCGTCCGCGACGACCACGCGCCCGTGCGGGCCGGCCACGCCGGTGGGCCGGGTGACCCGCTCCTCGATGTCGTCGAGCACCGTCGCCGACGCCCCGGAGCGCTCGAGCTCCCTGCGCAGGGCCCGCCACCGCCCCGCGACCTCCTCGTCGCCCGACGCGTCGGCGCGGGTGGCGTCGAGATGGATCGTCACGAACGGTGCGGGACGTCCGAGCAGGGGCTTGAGCCAGTGCAGTTCCACGAGCGACCTCCGGGGGTCCGGTTGCGTGGGTCGTGCCGGCGCAGCGCTGTCCGGGCCGCACCGACCGACCGGTCCTGACCCCTCCCACCCTCTGACAGCCGGTCGCAGGACGCCACCCCGGCGGGGGTGCGAGTTCGCGTACCGGTCGCCGCCGTCCCGGATGCCGGGCGCGCGCGGGGCGGGGCGGTCAGTCCGTGACCGGGTCGTCCGAGGCGGTCACGGGCGCGCGCTGCCCGTCCGGGCCCGCGGCGATCGCCTCGTGGTGCCGGATGACCTCCTCCACGATGAACGCGAGGAACTTCTCGGCGAACACCGGGTCCAGGTCCGCGGCGTGCGCCAGGTCCCGCAGCCGTGCGACCTGCTGCGCCTCGCGGCCCGGGTCCGACGCGGGCAGCCCCAGGCGGGCCTTGAGCACGCCGACCTGCTGGGTCGCCTTGAACCGCTCCGCGAGCAGGTGGATCAGGGCGGCGTCGATGTTGTCGATGCTGCCGCGCAGGCGCGCGAGCTCGGGCGGGGGTCCGGCGGGAGGAGTCGTCACGCCCCCGATCGTAGGGGGCCCGGCGGTCCGCTCAGGCGCTCTTCTCGCGCGGCGTGCGCTTGGCGGGCGCCTGCCGCGGGACCAGGGTCGGGTTGACGTTCTCCAGCACCACGCCGCGGTTCACCACGACGCGCTCGACGTCGTCCCGGCTCGGCACCTCGAACATCACCTGCTGGAGGACCTCCTCCATGATCGCCCGCAGGCCGCGCGCGCCGGTGCCGCGCAGCAGCGCCTGGTCGGCGATGGCCTCGACGGCGTCCTCGGTGAACTCGAGCTCGACGCCGTCGATCTCGAACATCCGCTGGTACTGCTTCACCAGGGCGTTGCGCGGCTCGGTGAGGATCCGCACCAGCGCCGACTGGTCGAGCGGCGACACCGTGGTGATGACGGGGACGCGGCCGATGAACTCGGGGATGAGCCCGAACTTCAGCAGGTCCTCCGGCATGACGTCGCCGTAGACGTCCTTGTCGTCCGCGCTGTGCAGCGGCGCGCCGAACCCGATGCCCTTGCGGCCGGAGCGGCTGGTGATGATCTCGTCCAGGCCGGCGAACGCGCCCGCCACGATGAACAGCACGTTCGTCGTGTCGATCTGGATGAACTCCTGGTGCGGGTGCTTGCGCCCGCCCTGCGGGGGCACCGAGGCGGTCGTGCCCTCGATGATCTTCAGCAGCGCCTGCTGCACGCCCTCGCCGGACACGTCCCGCGTGATCGACGGGTTCTCGCTCTTGCGGGCGATCTTGTCGATCTCGTCGATGTAGATGATCCCGGTCTCGGCCTTCTTCACGTCGAAGTCGGCGGCCTGGATGAGCTTGAGCAGGATGTTCTCGACGTCCTCGCCGACGTAGCCCGCCTCGGTGAGGGCCGTGGCGTCCGCGATCGCGAACGGGACGTTGAGCATCCGCGCGAGGGTCTGGGCGAGGTACGTCTTGCCGCAGCCGGTGGGGCCGATCAGCAGGATGTTCGACTTCGCGATCTCGACCGAGTCCTCGGCCTGCGCGGTGCCGACCGACGGGGTCGCCTCGCCCGCCTGGATGCGCTTGTAGTGGTTGTAGACGGCGACCGCGAGCGACCGCTTGGCGGGCTCCTGGCCGACGATGTACTGCTCGAGGAACGCGAAGATCTCCTTCGGCTTGGGCAGCTCGACCATGCCGATCTCGGTGGCCTCCGCCCGCTCCTCCTCCATGATCTCGTTGCACAGCTCGATGCACTCGTCGCAGATGTAGACGCCCGGCCCCGCGATGAGCTTCTTGACCTGCTTCTGCGACTTCCCGCAGAACGAGCACTTGAGAAGGTCGGCGCCGTCCCCGATGCGAGCCACGTGCGTCCCCTTCCCTCGGTGCGACCGGGCGGTCGCGAGTCACTGCGCTCTCGGGCGGACCGGCCACGGCCGGCCGCCCATCGGTCCATTGCACACCACGTCGGGCCCGGTGTCAGCCCGCCACGCACCGGGGGCCGGGCGTGTCGGCCGGGTTCCCCCGTCCGCCACGCCCGGCCCCCGGGCTCGTCACGGCTCGACGCGGGTCGCGATCGCGCCCTTGCGGCTCTCGAGCACCTGGTCGACGATCCCGTACTCGTGCGCCTGCGCGGCGGTGAGGATCTTGTCGCGCTCGATGTCCTGGCGGACCTTGTCCAGCGGCTGGCCGGTGTGGTGCGCGATGGTCTCCTCGAGCCACTCGCGCATCCGGATCAGCTCGTTGGCGTGGATCTCGATGTCCGACGCCTGGGCGTAGCCGCCGCCCTCCATCGCGGGCTGGTGGATCAGCACGCGGGCGTTCGGCAGCGCCAGGCGCTTGCCCGGGGTGCCGGCGGCCAGCAGGACCGCCGCGGCGGACGCCGCCTGGCCCAGGCACACCGTCTGGATCTGCGGCTTGATGTACTGCATCGTGTCGTAGATCGCGGTCAGCGCGGTGAACGAGCCACCGGGCGAGTTGATGTAGAGCGTGATGACGCCGTCGGGGTCGGTCGACTCCAGGACCAGCAGCTGGGCCATGATGTCGTCCGCGGAGGCGTCGTCCACCTGCACGCCGAGGAAGATGATCCGGTCCTCGAACAGCTTGGTGTACGGGTCCTGCCGCTTGTAGCCGTAGGCCGTGCGCTCCTCGAACTGGGGCAGCACGTAGCGGGACGACGGCGAGGTCGCGACGGACCCGGCGGTGCCGCCCCAGCCGCCGGCGAGGCGCCCGGCGCGGGCGATGAACTGCGACTCGGTGCTCACGAGTTCTCCTTACGAGGTCTGTGGTGGATCGGCGGGGTCGGTCAGGCCGCGGTGCCGCCGCCGCCGGTGACGGCGCCGGCGTGGGTGACGACCTTGTCGACGAACCCGTACTCGAGGGCCTCGGGGGCGGTGAACCAGCGGTCGCGGTCCGAGTCCGCGGTGATCTGCTCGACCGACTTGCCGGTCTGCTCGGCGATCAGCTCGGCGAGCACCGTCTTCATGTGCAGGATCAGCTGGGCGTTGATGCGCACGTCGGTGGCCGTGCCGCCGATGCCGCCGGAGGGCTGGTGCATCATCACGCGGGCGTGCGGGGTCGCGTAGCGCTTGCCCTTGGCGCCCGAGGAGAGCAGGAACTGCCCCATCGACGCCGCCATGCCCATCGCCACGGTGGCGACGTCCGGCTGGATGTACTGCATGGTGTCGTAGATCGCCATGCCCGCGGTGATCGAGCCACCGGGCGAGTTGATGTACAGGAAGATGTCCTTGTCCGGGTCCTCCGCCGCGAGCAGCATCATCTGGGCGCAGATGGCGTTCGCGTTCTCGTCCCGGACCTCCGACCCCAGCCAGATGATCCGCTCCCTGAGGAGCCGGTTGTAGATGGAGTCGTTGAGGCCGAGTCCCCCGGACTCTGCCCGGGCGATGGCCGGCGTCTGGTCGTTCACGAACGCTCCCTCGATCAGGACTGGTTGCTTGTCAGCGACCCTAACGCCCGGCCCACCCGGCGTTCGTCCCGGTCGGCCCCCGTTTCGCTGTCGGCGCAGGGGGGTCGCCCGGGGCGGGAACGCACGGGGGCCCCGCACCGGCGACGGTGCGGGGCCCCCGTGACGCGGGTGCCGCGGGTCAGGCCTTGGCGTCCTCGGCGGGCGCCTCGGTCGTCGCCTCGGACGCGTCCTCGTCGCCCTCGGCGGCCGCGGTCACGGCCTCCTCCAGGGCGGACTGGGCCGCGTCCTCCTCGTCCGTGCCGATGTACTCCGACAGGTCGACCGCCGCGCCGGCGCCGTCGACGACGGCCACCTGGCGCAGCGCCACCGCGAGCGCCTTGGAGCGCGCGACCTCGGCGACCATCGCGGGGATCTGGCCCTGCTGGTCGATCGTCTGGATGAAGGTGTTCGGGTCCATGCCGTACTGGCGGGACGCGCTCACCAGGTAGTCGACGAGCTCGCCCTGGCTGACCTTGACCTCGAGGTTCTCGGCCAGGGTGTCCAGGAGGATCTGGTTGCGCAGCGCGGTCTGCGCCTGCTCCGTCACCTCGGCGCGGTGCACGTCGTCCTCCAGGCGGCCCTCGGACTCGAGGTGGCGGTGCACCTCGGCCTCGACGGCGCCGGCCGGGACCGGGATCTCGAGCTGCTCGAGCAGCTGCTCCAGGAGCAGGTCGCGGGCCTGGACGGCCTGGTTCTGCGCCTTGATCTTGGTGGCCTGCTCGCGCAGGTCGGCCAGCAGCTCCTCCACCGTGTCGAACTCCGACGCCATCTGCGCGAAGTCGTCGTCGGCCTCGGGCAGCTCGCGCTCCTTGACGGAGGACGCGGTCACGGTGACCTCGGCCTGCTCGCCGGCGTGCTCGCCGCCGACCAGCGTGGTCGAGAACGTCGTGGTCTCGCCGGCCGACAGGCCGGTCAGCGCCTCGTCCAGGCCCTCGAGCATGTTGCCCGAGCCGATCTGGTAGGACACGCCGGAGACGGTGTCGACCTCCTCGCCGTCGATCTTCGCGACCAGGTCGATCACCGCGAAGTCCTTGTCGGCGGCCGGGCGGTCGACGCCGACCAGGGTGCCGAACCGCTCGCGCAGGGTGTCCAGGCGGGCCTGCACGTCCTCGTCGGTGATCTCGGAGGCGTCCACGGTGACGGACAGGCCGTCGAGCGAGGGGATCTCGATCTCCGGGCGGACCTCGACCTCGGCGGTGAACACCAGGTCGCCGTCGGTGTCGCCGGCCACGAGACCCGGGACCTTCGTGACGTCGACCTCGGGCTGGCCGAGCGGGCGCAGCTTGTTCTCGCGGACGGCCTCGGCGTAGAAGCCGGACAGGCCCTCGTTGACGGCGTGCTCCATGACCGCCGGGCGGCCGACGCGCTGGTCGATGATCCGCGGCGGGACCTTGCCCTTGCGGAAGCCGGGGATGTTCACCTGCTCCGCGATGTGGGCGTAGGCGTGATCGATGCTCGGCTTGAGCTCGTCGTACGGAACCTCGACGGTCAGCCTGACCTTGGTGGGCTCCAGGGTCTCGACGGCGCTCTTCACTTCAGTGCTCTCCAACTGCTCGGATTCGTCTGCGCCGGGGGTCCGGCGTGGGCGCTGGGGCGGGCCGGTCGGGCGGTTCCCCGCTCTACCCCGAGGGGCGGCACGCTTCGGCGCGCGCGGGCATGGCTCGCCGCACCGGCCCACGAAGCCTACGCCACCGCGCCGTACCCCCGCCAAAGCGCCCTCAGCGCCGGCGGCGGCCCCGCCACGCCCGCCACGCGCCCGTCGACCACAGGGACCACGCGACCAGCCCGCCCTGGAACGGCAGCCGGGCGAGCCGCTTGGCGTCGGTGTCCAGCCCGAAGGCGTCGGTGTGCGTGAGGTACTGCGACACGTTGCCCGGGAAGACCGCCACGAAGAACGCGGCCGCGACCCACCCGACCGCCGCGCGGTGCCGCGCCGGCGCCACCGCGAGCGCCGTGCCGAGCGCGATCTCCACGACCCCCGAGCCGAGGACGACCAGGTCCTCGTCCAGCGGCACCCACGGCGGCACCTGCGCCCGGAACTCCTCGCGCGCGAACGTCAGGTGGCTGGTGCCGGCGAACGCGAGCACCGCCCCGAGCCCGACCCGGCCCACCGTCCGCGCGACGTCGCCGCCCCGCCGCGCCTGCTGCTCCGCCATGTCCGCTCCTGGGTAGACGAGTTCGTCTACCCAGGGAAGCACAGGTGCCGGGCGCTGACCACGCGGGCGGGGTCCGGCGTGGCGGGGCGCGGCGTGACGCGGCCCCCGGCGGGGTGTTGACCTCAACAGCGGTTCAGGACCCAGCGTGGAGCCCATGACCACGTCACCACCGCTGACCAGCCGCCTGCCCGACACGCTCCTGCGCCACCTCGCCCGGGTCACCGGGGACGACAAGCACGACCCGGCCGCCCGTTCCACGCTCGACGTCCTGTGGGTGCTCCACGAGCACGTCCTGCAGCTCGCGCCGTGGGAGTCGCGCGACCGCTTCCTGCTCTCGAAGGGCCACGGGCCGGCCTCCTACTACGCCGTGCTGGCGACCCAGGGCCTCATCCCGGAGTCGTGGCTCGACGACCTCGCGGGCTTCGGCTCGCCGCTCGGCCACCACCCCGACCGCCTGCTGATCCCCCCGGTCGAGATCTCGTCCGGCTCGCTGGGGCACGGGCTGCCGATCGCGGTCGGCCTGGCCCGTGGCCTCGAGGTCGCCCGGGCGACGGGCCGGGTCTTCGTGCTGCTCGGCGACGCCGAGCTGGACGAGGGCAGCAACCACGAGGCGATCGCCGTCGCGGGCCGGTGGTCCCTCGGGAACCTCCACGCCATCGTGGTCGACAACGACTCCGCCTCGCTGGGGTGGCCCGGGGGGATCGGCGCGCGGTTCACCGGGGAGGGGTGGACCAGCACCGACGTCGCGGGCAGCGACCACGACGCGATCCGCCGGTCGCTGTCCGCCGCGGGCGACCGGCCCCACGTGACGGTCGTCCGCACCGAGCGGAAGGGGTCCTGATGCGCGCCCGGTTCTCCACCACGATGGCCGACCTGCTGCGGACGGACGAGCGCACCGCCCTCGTCCTCGCCGACATCGGGCCGCTCGACCTCGTCGCCGGCGAGCCCGCCGAGGAGCGGGTGGTGAACGTCGGCATCCGCGAGCAGACGATGATCGGCGTCGCCTCCGGCCTCGCCATGGCCGGGCTGCGACCGTTCGTGCACACCTACGCACCCTTCCTGGTCGAGCGACCCTACGAGCAGATCAAGCTCGACCTCTCCCACCAGGAACGGGGTGCCGTCCTGGTCTCCGTCGGAGCCAGCTTCGACGCGGCGAGCGAGGGCCGCACCCACCAGGCGCCCGCCGACGTCGCCCTCCTGAGCGCGCTGCCCGGATGGCGGCTACACACCCCCGGCCACCCGGACGAGGTGGAGGCGCTCACCCGCGCCGCGGCCCGGACCGACGACCGGCAGTACATCCGGCTCTCGACGCAGACCAACCCCGAGCCCTGGCCGGCCGACGGCGCGATCCACGTGGTCCGCCCCGGGACCGGGACGCTCGTCCTCGCGATCGGACCCGCGCTGGCCTCGGCCCTGGGGGCGGTCGAGGGGCACGACGCGACGCTCGCCTACACCGCGACCCCGGTCCCCCTCGATCGCGCGGGCCTGCGCGAGCTCGCCGGGCAGCACGAGCGGGTCGTGGTGGTCGAGCCGTACCTCGAGGGCACGACGGCCCACGAGGTCGCGGCCGCGCTCCGCGGCCGGGCCGTCGACGTCGAGTACGTGGGCGTCGGCCGGACCGAGCAGCGCGTCTACGGGACCCCGGCCGACCACGCCCGGCTGCACGGGCTGGACGTCGCGGGAGTCAGGGCGCGGCTGCTCGCGCGCAGCCGCCCACCTCGCCCCGGCGGCCCGGGGGCGTGACGCGCGGGCGGGCCCCGAGCGGGCCCGCCCCGGGTCCGCCGACACGTCGCCCGCGAGCTCCGCGAGCCGGGTCAGCGACTCGGGTGCTCCGCGGGCAGCCCGGCGGCGGCCGCGGTGCGCCGGGCGACCGCCTCGAGGTGCGCGCCCGGGTCGCGCAGCACACCGCGGTAGTGGCCGAACAGCTCGAAGCTCACGCAGCCGTACAGCTCCGTCCAGGCGTCCACGACGGCCAGCGGGAGCGCCGGGTCCACCGGGCCGGCGACGGGTGCCTGCCCCGACGGGCGGCCCGCGAGGGCGAGGGCGAGCAGGGCGTCGGCGTCCGCCAGGAGCGCCTCGGGCACCCGGTCGACCCCCACCGCGCGATGGCCTGCGGCCCAGGCGTCCACCGCGACGGCGGCGAGCAGCAGCGGCACCCGGGACGCGGGGGCGGTGGTGTCCTGCGGGGCGGCGTAGCCCGGGACCGGCGAGCCGTAGATCAGCCCGTACTCGTGCGGGTGCTCCAGCGCCCACCCTCGCACGCCCCGGTGCACGGCCAGCCACCGCCCGAGCAGGTCGGCGCGGTCGGCGCCCCGCTCGGCGTCCTCGGCGGCGTCCGCGAGACCGGTGTACGCCTCGGTGATCAGCGCCGTGAGCAGCGCGTCCCGGTTCGGGAAGTACCGGTAGACAGCCGACGGGGCCATGCCGAGCTCGCGGGTCACCGCCCGGACGGACAGCGCCGCCGCACCCACCTCGGCCAGCTGGGCACGGGCCGCGTCGGTGATCTCCCGGAGCAGCTCGCGCCGGGCGCGGGCGCGGGCGCCCTCGGCGGTCGGCGGGACGGGCGGCATGGGCCCAGGGTGGCACGTGCGGCACCGCGCACGCGTGCAGCAGCGCCGGGTCTTGCCAGATTCGCGAACAGTGTTCACACTTGCGATCACTGATCCGCATCCCGCAGCAGAGGAGCACCCATGGGCGTCCACGTGGTCGTCGGTTCCGGCCCGGTCGGCACCGCGCTGACCGGCTTGCTCGCCCAGGACGGCGAGCGGGTCGTCGTCGTGACCCGGTCGGGTACCGGCGTCGACCACCCGGCGGTGACCCGCCTCGCCGCCGACGCGAGCGACGTCGACGCCCTGACCGCCGCCGCCCGCGGCGCGACCGCCCTCTACAACTGCGCGAACCCGGGCTCCTACCAGCAGTGGGCCGCGCTCTGGCCCCCGCTCGCCGCGTCCGCCCTGGGCGCCGCCGAGCGGTCGGGTGCCGTGCTGGTCACGACGAGCAACCTCTACGGGTACGGGCCCGTGGACGTGCCGCTGACCACGGACCTGCCGCTGGCCGCCACCGGGCACAAGGGCCGGCTGCGCGCCGCGATGTGGCGGGACGCCCTGGCGGCGCACACCGCCGGCCGCGTCCGCGCCACCGAGGTGCGGGCCGCCGACTACCTCGGGCCCGACGTGGTCGCCGCCGGCGGGGTCCTGCGCCGGTACGCCGACGCGACGCTGCGCGGCCGGCCCGCCCGGGTGTTCGGCGACCCCGACCAGCCGCACAGCTTCACCGCCGTCGAGGACGTCGCGCGGCTGCTGCGCACCGTCGGCGCCGAGGAGCGCGCCTGGGGCCGGGCCTGGCACGTGCCCAGCCCGGAGCCCGTCACCGTGCGGCGCGCGCTCACCGACCTCGCGGCGGCCGTCCCGCAGGGAGCCCCCGAGCCGCGGCTGCGCCGGTTCCCGCGCGCCGCGGTCCGGGCCCTCGCCCCGGTGGTGCCGGTGCTGCGCGAGCTGACCGAGGTGCTGTGGCAGTGGGAGCGGCCGTTCGTGCTGGACGCCCGCGCCACCGAGGCGGCGTTCGACCTGCACCCGACGCCCTGGGAGCAGGTCGTGCGGGCGACGGCGCGGGGGTGGGCGCCCGCACGGGGCGGGCGGACGGCGTAGGCGGGATCCGACGACGTGCAGGACCTCGACCGGGCGTCGAGGTGGTGTGTCCCGCACGAGCCGCCGAGCCGTCGTCGCCGAGCCGAGTCGAGTCGGGATGGCGGGATTCGAACCCACGACCTTCCGCTCCCAAAGCGGACGCGCTACCAACCTGCGCCACATCCCGTCGGGCCGGAGTCTAGTGGCGGGACGCGCACCCACGGGCGCGCAGCGGCGCCGGCCCCGGTGCGGGCGGTGGTGCTGCGAGCCGGTACCCTGGTCCGGCGGCCCGTCCCGGCGGGCCTGCGCGGATGTAGCTCAATGGTAGAGCCCCAGTCTTCCAAACTGGCTACGCGGGTTCGATTCCCGTCATCCGCTCCATCGTGCGACCGCGGCCCGGTACGGGACCTCGTCGAAGACGAACGGCCCGAAGCCGGCGTACGACCAGCCGCGGCGGTGCGGCTGGGCGAAGTGGGACCAGGTCACCCTGTCCTCGGCGACCGTCGCGCGGGCTTCCAGCGGCCAGCAGCCGACCTCGCCGCAGTCGCACCCCAGCAGCCACAGGGGTTCGCCCCGTGGCCACCCGCCCCGGCCGGTGGACAAGAAGTAGTCCGCCAGGTCACCAAACCGGAAGCGCTCGAGGTGCAGCCCTCCGTACGCCCCGGCGGGCTCGTACCCGCGCGCCGCCTCGTACTCGGCGACGAGGTCGACCAGCGATCGGCCGTCGACGACCGGCAGGAGCACCCGCTCGCCGTCGACGTCCTGCGCGAGCAGCGAGAGCACGTGAGGCACCAGGTGAGCATCTCATCCGGCGCCCCGCCCGGGGGCAGTTCGCCGTCGGCCTCACCGCCCCGCGAGCCACCCCAGCATCCCGTGCGCCGCCGCCACCCCGGTGCTGAACGACGCCTGCAGCAGGTACCCGCCGGTCGGCGCCTCCCAGTCGAGCATCTCGCCCGCCACGAACGTCCCCGGCAGCGCCCGCAGCATCAGGTGCTCGTCCACCTCGGACCAGCGGATGCCGCCGGCGCTGGAGATGGCGCGGTCGATCGGCATCGTCGCGGGCACGGGGACCGGGACCGCCTTGAGCAGCGCCGCCACCGTGGCGGGGTCGTCCGGCACGGCGTTGCCGGTCGCCTCGCGGAGCAGCCCGACGGCGACCGGGTCGAGTCCGACGGACCGCTGCAGCCACGTGGACCGGGAGTCCTTCGGCCGACGCCGCGCGAGGCGCTCGGCCAGCCGCTCCACGGGCGTGTCCGGTCGCAGGTCGAGCTCCAGCACGCAGGCGCCGGCGTCCAGCGCCGCGCGCACCGCCGCGCCGACCGCGTACAGCGGCCCGCCCTCGAGCCCGGTGCGCGTCACCATCGCGTCGCCGCGCACGGCGGGCCGGTCCTGCCCGTGGACCGTGAGGGCGACGTGCTTGAGCGGGACGCCCTGGAAGCGCTCGGCGAAGCCCGGCGTCCAGCCGACCCGCACGCCGACGTTGGCCGCGCGCAGCGGCGCCGTCGCCACGCCGCGCGCCGCGAACGCGGGCACCCACGACCCGTCCGAGCCGAGCCGCGGCCAGGACCCGCCGCCGAGCGCGAACAGCACGGCGTCGTGGGCGACCTCCCGGCGCTCGCCGTCCACGCCCCCGCCGACGCCCACCAGCCGGAGCCCGGTGCCGTCCTCGGCCCAGCCGTCCCACCGCTGCCGCCGCTCGACGCGCACGCCGAGGTCGTCGAGGCGCGCGAGCCACGCCCGCACCAGCGGCGTCGCCCGGAACGACCGGGGGAACACCCGCCCGCTCGTCCCGACGAAGGTCTCCTCGCCGAGCTCGGCGCACCAGGCGCGCAGGTCGTCCGGGGTGAAGGCGTCGATCATCGGCGCGAGGCGGTCGGCGGCGTCGCCGTACCGGGTCAGCAGGCGGTCGCGGCCCTCGGAGTGCGTGATGTTGAGCCCCCCGTGGCCGGCCAGCAGGAACTTGCGCGTCGGGGACGGCATCCGGTCGTAGACCGTGACCGCCACGCCGGCCCGGGCCAGCACCTCCGCGGCGATCAGCCCCGCCGGGCCGCCGCCGACCACTCCCGCCGTTCGCACCGGCCGACCGTAGCCCACCCGGCCGCCGCGCCCGGGCCCCGCCGACCCGGCGCCGTGTCCCCGCACCCGCCTACGCTGCACCGCATGGCCACCGTCCTGCTCGTCCGCCACGGCCGCACCACCGCGAACGCCGACGGCGTGCTGGCCGGCCGCACCCCCGGCGTCCTGCTGGACGCCGTCGGGCACGAGCAGGCCACCCGCACCGCCGAGCGCCTCGCCGTCGTGCCGCTGGTCGCCGTCGTCACCAGCCCGCTCGAGCGGTGCCGCGAGACGACCGACGCCCTCCTGGCCCGGCAGGCGCACGCCCCGGCCGTCCGGGTCGAGGACCGGCTGACCGAGTGCGACTACGGCGCGTGGCAGGGGCGCCCGCTGCGGGAGCTCGCCGGCGAGGCCCTGTGGCGCACGGTGCAGGGCCAGCCGTCCGCGGCGGTGTTCCCCGGCGGGGAGTCGCTCGCGGCGATGCAGGCCCGCGCGGTGGCCGCCGTGCGGGAGCAGGACGCGGCGGTCGAGGCCGAGCACGGTCCGGGCGCGGTGTGGGCGGCGGTCACGCACGGCGACCTGGTGAAGGCGGTGCTCGCCGACGCGCTGGGGATGCACCTGGACCTGTTCCAGCGGCTGCACGCCGGCCCGGCCTCGGTGTCGGTCGTGCGGTACGGGCCGGCGCGCCCCGAGGTCGTCGCCACCAACACCGAGGCGGGCGACCTGTCCTGGCTGCGCGCCGCGGCGCCCGCGGGCGACGCGGCGGTCGGCGGCGGCGCGGGCGCGGCCGAGGCCGCACGCGACGGTGTCGGTCCGCGCTCCTAGCATGGGGTCATGGCCACCCTCCTCCACCTGCACGACTGGCCCGACCGCGCGGTCATCGGCACCGTCGGCCGGCCCGGGGCCCGCACCTTCTACCTCCAGGCGCGCACCGGGCGCCGGCTGACCTCGGTCGCCATGGAGAAGGAGTGGGCGTCGACCCTCGCCGAGAAGATCGACGAGCTCCTCGACCAGCTCATGACCACCGACGGCAACCCGTACAGCGTGCCCGCCGCGGCGTTCCCGGAGCTCGTCGACGCCGACCCGGTCGAGCAGCCCGTCGAGGAGGACTTCCGCCTCGGCCAGATGCGCCTGCACTTCGACAAGGCGACCGGGCAGATCGTCGTCGAGGCGTTCCCGCTCGTGCTCGTCGACTCCGAGGAGGAGGCCGAACGGCTCGCCGCGGAGGACCCGGAGCCCGAGGAGGCGATGGTCCTGCGGATGCCCGTCGGCTCGGCCCGGGCGTTCGCCGAGCGGGCGCGCCGGGTCGTCGCGCAGGGGCGCCCCACCTGCCCGCGGTGCGGCGAGCCCATGGATCCCGACGGCCACGTCTGCGGCGCGGCCGGCCCGCGCTGACCGGCCCGGACCGGCGCAGCCACTCGGCGCGGGTGATGCCGCCGCTCCCCGCCCCTCCCTAGCGTCGGTCCCGGCAGCGGGCCCACCGGGCCCGATCGGCCCGGAGCGGGAGGGAACCGCGATGAGCGAGCGTCGCAGCGGCCTGGCGGTCGGCATGACCGTCTTCGCCGGCACCATCATGATCATGATCGGCGTCATGCACGTCTTCCAGGGCATCGTCGCCCTGGTCAACGACACCTTCTACGTCGCCGGCGAGGAGTGGGTCCTCCAGCTCGACGTCACCTCGTGGGGCTGGGTGCACCTGATCCTCGGGGCGGTGGTCGTACTCGCCGGGTTCTTCGTGTTCCGCGGCGCGGTCTGGGCCCGGACGGTCGGCGTGATCATGGCCGTCCTGAGCGGCCTCGCGTCCTTCGCCTGGTTGCCGTACTACCCGGTGTGGGCGCTGGTCGTGATCGCGCTGGACGTGTTCGTGATCTGGTCCCTGACCGTGCACGGGCGCGAGATCGCCGAGCCGGTGTGACGGGCGCGGGCGGCCTCGGGTCCGGCGCGCGGGCCCGGGCCGGCGCCCGCTCCTAGCATGGGCGCATGCCCGTGACGCCGCCCGACCTCGAGTCCGGCCCGCTCGAGGTCCTCGGCCGGATCACGGTGGCGTCCAACGCGACCTTCCTCGCGGAGGTCGGGGGCGCGCGGGTCGTCTACAAGCCGGTCGCGGGCGAGAAGCCGCTGTGGGACTTCCCCGACGGCACGCTCGCGAACCGCGAGGTGGCGGCGTACCTGGTGTCGGAGACGACGGGCTGGGGCGTGGTCCCGCGCACCTGGCTCCGCGACGGCCCGCTGGGCCCCGGGATGGTGCAGCTCTGGCAGGAGCCCGACGCCGCCCAGGACCCCGTCGACGTGGTGCCCTCGGACGCGGTGCCCGACGGGGTGCGCACCGTGCTGGAGGGCGGGGACGGCGAGGGCCGGCCCGTCACGCTCGTCCACGAGGACACCCCCGCGCTGCGCCGGATGGCGGTGCTCGACGTGCTGCTGAACAACGCCGACCGCAAGGGCGGGCACGTGCTGCCGCTGCCCGACGGCCGGCGGCTCGGCGTCGACCACGGGGTGACGTTCCACGTCGAGCCCCGGCTGCGCACGGTGCTGTGGGGCTGGCTGGGCGACGACCTGTCACCGGACGAGGTCGCGGGGGTCGAGCGGGTGCGCGCGTCGCTCGGCGCCGACCTCGGGCGGCTGCTCGGGGCGCTGCTCGACCCCACCGAGGTGGCGGCGCTCGCGGCGCGGTGCGAGCGCCTGCTGGCAGCGCCCCGGTTCCCCGGGCCGGAGGGCGAGATGCCCGCGGTGCCCTGGCCGCTGTTCTGACGCCCGCGCGGCCGTCCCGCGCCGCCTGTCAGGCCGGCACGAGCAGCGTGGCGCGCAGCCGGTCCAGGTCGTCCGCGCCGACCCCCACCGACGCGAGGTAGCCCGCGACCCCGCCCCGCTCGCGGTCGAGCCACTGCAGCTCGTCCCGGAGCACGGCGGCCGGGCTGCTGCCGATCATCGCCCGCAACCGCGCGTCGGGCCGCACGCCCATCAGGCGCAGCCGCCGGACCATGCGGTCGGTCCACTCCCCCGCGAGGTGCCCCTCGCTCGCGGCGTAGTCCGCGACCACCTCGTCCCGGTCGGCGCCGAGGACGAGGAGCACGAGGGCGATCACGATCCCCGTGCGGTCCTTGCCGGCGGTGCAGTGCACGACCACCGGCCCGGGCGACCCCGCGACGGCGCGCACCGCGGCCCGGATCTCCGGCCCGTGCCCGACCAGGATCTCCCGGTAGACGTCCCGCAGCTCCCAGCCGCCCAGGAAGCTCGCCGCGGACCCGCCGAGCATCGGGACGCGCACCACCTCGACGTCCGCACCCGGCCGGTCCCGGCCACCGAGCCGGCGGTCGCGGTCCGAGCGCAGGTCCACGACCCGCCGGACCCCGAGCCCCGTCAGCGCGGCGCGCCCCTCGCGGCCGAGCCGGGACAGCGCGTCGGAGCGGAACAGGTACCCCGGGCGGAGCCGGTACCCCCCAACCACGGCCGCGCCGACCTCGCGGAAGTTCGCGGTCCCCGGGACCCGGACGCCGATCTCGCTCATGGTCGACCAGTACACGGGCCGTGGGGCGCTGGGTGGTGCGCCCGCCGCGCCTGCGTGGGTACCGGCCCGCGCCGGGCGTCGCTCAGCCGCGGGCGAGCGTCACGTCCAGCCAGCCCACGACCCGGTCCAGGTACCGGGTGCGGGCGGGCAGCGGGGACAGCGCGAGGTCGTGCGCCCCGCCCGGCACCTCCTCGAACGTGACGTCCCGGCCCAGCCGCGGCGCGAGCCGGCGCATGTCCGCCGGGTCGAGCACCGAGTCGGTGGTGAGCAGCCCGTCGTGCCAGCGGTCGTCCGGGCCCGCCGCGTCCGAGGCGAGCACCAGCACCGGCACGTCGATGTCCAGGCCGCGGGCGACCTCGGCCTGCCCGCGCTTGATCGCGCGGACGAACCCCGCCCGCGCCGGGAACCCCGCGTAGGGCTTCCAGGCCAGGTCGTAGGACCACTCGCCGCCGCCGTCCGCGTGCAGCGCGCGGCCGTAGTGCTCACCGACGTGCGACACCACCAGGCGCGGGGCGACCCGGCCGACGACGTGCTCGACGGCCCACGCGAGAACCGTCCGCTCGACGAACGAGCCGCGGACGTCCAACCACGGCGAGTTGAGCACCACCGCGTCGACCAGCCCCCGGCCCCGCCGGTGCTGCGCCCACAGCGCCGCGATCAGCCCGCCGGTCGAGTGCCCGAGCAGGACCACCCGGTCGTGCCGGTCCCGGACCAGGCGGACCGCGGCGTCGATCTCCTCGGCGTAGACCGCCAGCGACCGGGTGTCGTTCGGCTCCCGGCCGGGGCGGATCGACCGGCCGTAGTCCCGCAGGTCCAGGGCGTACAGGTCGTAGCCGCGGTCCGCGAGCGCGTCGGCGACGTGCGTCTGGAAGAAGTAGTCGACGAACCCGTGCACGTACAGCACGGCGGGCCGGGCCCTGTCGGCCCCCGCGTCGCCCCGGTGCACCAGGGTCGCGACCGCGTCCCCCTGGGCGTCCGGGCGCAGGTGCAGCGTGCGCTGCACCCAGTCGCCGCCGAGCACGTCCTGAACCGCGTCGTCCACCCGCATGGCGGCGATCCTGCCACCCGCGCCCGCCCCCGGGGAGGTCCCCGCGCGGCCCCGGCGCCGGGACCCGCACCGGCCGCCCGGAGCGTCGCCGCTGCTCCGGGTGGCGGCGACCGGGGCCGTGCCGCACGGTGGAGGCGTGGAAGCCGGCCGTCGACCGGGCCCGCGCCGGGGCCCGGGGACCACCCGATCGGGGCGCCCGGGCATCTTTGTGGGGCCGCGTGCGTTGGCGCTACTGTCGGCGCTGTCGGGTGCCGACCACCAGGGAGAGGGGACCGGGCATGCGCCTCGCGCCGAGCACCGCGTCCACCTCGCCGCGCCCCGCCCCCGCGCGCACGCGCACCGCGTCCGCCGCGCCCCGCTGTCGCTGTCTGTAGAGCGCTGGCCGCACCGCCGCACGCCGGCGGCAGCCCGACCCGGGCCCGGCCCGGGCCAGCGCTCGCCCTCGACCCACGGCCGCGCGCGCCGGCGCCGCGACCGTCGCACCCCCCGACACCTCGACCCCAGGACGGACTGACATGGCACGCATCTACGACGACGCGACGCAGCTCATCGGCAACACCCCGCTGGTGCGGATCAACAAGCTGACGGAGGGCGTCGGCGCGACGATCGTCGGCAAGCTCGAGTTCTACAACCCCGCCAGCTCCGTGAAGGACCGGATCGGCGTCGCGATCGTCGACGCCGCGGAGCGCTCCGGGGAGCTGCAGCCGGGCGGCACCATCGTCGAGGCCACCTCCGGCAACACCGGCATCGCGCTCGCGTTCGTCGGCGCGGCCCGCGGCTACGACGTCGTGCTGACCATGCCCGAGTCCATGTCGAAGGAGCGCCGCGCGCTGCTGCGCGCCTACGGCGCCGAGCTCATCCTCACCCCCGCCTCCGAGGGCATGAAGGGCGCCGTCAACCGCGCGAACGAGATCGTCGCGGAGCGCCCGGGCGCCGTCCTGGCCCGCCAGTTCGCGAACGAGGCCAACCCGGAGATCCACCGCCGCACCACCGCCGAGGAGATCTGGGCCGACACCGACGGCGAGGTCGACATCCTGGTCGCCGGCATCGGCACCGGCGGCACCATCACCGGTGTCGGCCAGGTGCTCAAGGAGCGCAAGCCGGGCGTGCAGGTCGTCGGCGTCGAGCCGGCCGAGTCGCCGATCCTCAACGGCGGGGCGCCCGGCCCGCACAAGATCCAGGGCATCGGGGCGAACTTCGTCCCGGAGATCCTCGACACCACCGTCTACGACGAGATCATCGACGTGGACGCGGACACCGCCGTCACCGTCGCGCGCCGGGCCGCGAAGGAGGAGGGCCTGCTCGTCGGCATCTCCTCCGGCGCCGCGCTGCACGCCGCGATCGAGCTCGGCAAGCGGCCCGAGAACGCCGGGAAGCTGATCGTCGTGATCATCCCGTCGTTCGGCGAGCGGTACCTCTCGTCCATCCTGTACGCCGACCTCCTGGACTGATCGCCATGACCTCGACCACGCGACCGCCGCTCACGGGCGGCACCTCCCGGCCCGGTGGCCGCGGGGTGCCGACCCCGGCGCGCGCGTCCTCCGCCGAGCGCACGGCGACCGGGGCCACCGGCGCCGGCGAGCACTGGCGCAGCCTGCGCCGGTTCGCCCGCACGCTGCGCGAGGACCTGGAGGCGGCGCAGCGCCGGGACCCGGCCGCGCGGTCGCGGGTCGAGGTCGCCCTGGCGTACCCCGGCCTGCACGCGGTGTGGGTGCACCGGGTGGCGCACCGGATGTGGCGGGAGCCGGCGCTGCGGCTGCCGGCCCGGCTGCTGTCCCAGGCGTCCCGGGCCGTCACCGGGGTGGAGATCCACCCGGGGGCGACCATCGGGCGCCGGCTGTTCATCGACCACGGCATGGGCGTCGTCGTCGGGGAGACGGCCGTGGTCGGCGACGACGTCGTGCTGTTCCACGGAGCCACGCTCGGCGGCAAGACGATGCGGCGCGGCAAGCGGCACCCGACGGTCGGCAACGACGTCGTGGTCGGCGCGGGCGCCAAGGTGCTCGGGCCGGTGTGGATCGGCGACGGCGCGCAGATCGGCGCGAACGCGGTGGTCCTCAAGGACGTGCCCGCGGGCGCGGTGGCGGTCGGCGTCCCGGCGACCATCCGCCAGAAGCCGCGCTCCGCTCCCCCGGAGCCGGAGATCGACGACCCCGCGATCTACATCTGACCGGCACGGCGTCCGCGCCGCCCACGGTCTGCGGCCCCGCCACCTGCGATCGCAGGGTGCGGGGCCGCAGAACCGTAGGGCGGCGCGGGCGGACGGGCGGCGCGGGCGGACGGGCGGCGCGGGCGGTCAGGCGGTCGGGGAGCTGCCGTCCCAGGCGCGGGGCGTGATCTCGGGGCGGCTGGTCCACTCCTCGCCGAGCATCGGCGAGGAGATCAGCATGTCCGCCGTCGCGACGTTGGCCGCCATGGGGACGTTCCACACCGCGGCGATCCGCAGCAGCGCCTTGACGTCGGGGTCGTGCGGCTGCGGCTCCAGCGGGTCCCAGAAGAACACCAGCATGTCGATGGTGCCCTCGGCGATCTTGGCGCCGATCTGCTGGTCGCCGCCGACCGGGCCGGACAGCAGCCGCGTCACGGGCAGCCCGAGCTCGAACTCCAGCATGGTGCCCGTCGTGCCCGTCGCGTACAGGTGGTGCCGGGACAGGGTGCCGCGGTTGAACTCCGCCCAGCGGAGCAGCTCGACCTTCTTGTTGTCGTGGGCGACCAGGGCGATGTGGTGGGCGGCGCCGGGCATGGGCGGGGTCCTTCCGTGGAACGGTGCATCGGTGGGCGGGCAGCGGCGACGGCGGAGCGCCCGGGGCCACACCCTAGGGCCCGAGGATGTCGGACCGGTGCGTGCGCCCCGTGCGCGGACCGGACGGGCCACGGACCTGTCCACCCGGACCCGGCCGCCACCCACCCAGGCACCCGCCCCGCGCCACTCAGCCGCGTCCTGAGTGGTGCGCGTGGCGCCTAGCGTCGCTGCCGTGACCCCGCCGCCCGTCCCCGCGCCCGCGCACGCCGCCGCGCCCTCCCGGGCCCGCGCCCGCCGGGCTCCCGCCGTGTCGGCCGTCGGGGTCCTCGGCGAGCTGCTGCTGACCCTCGGCGTGCTGCTGGCGCTGTTCCTGGTCTGGCAGCTGTGGTGGACGACGGTCACGGCCCGGCAGGACGCCGACGCCGTGCTGGCCGAGGTGCGCGCCGCCCTGCCGGCAGCCGCGGCCACGACCGCCGAGCTCCGCACCGACGACCCACCGGTCCCCGAGCCGGTCGGGCACGGCGAGGTCGTCGGCGTGCTCACGGTCCCCCGGTGGGAGGGGCTGACCCGCAACGCCATGCCGGTCGTCGAGGGCACCACCCCGGACCTGCTCGACCGCGCCATGGCCGGCCGGTACACCGAGACGCAGCAGGTCGGCGAGGTGGGCAACGTCGCGCTCGCCGGGCACCGGCGCACCTGGGGCGACTCGTTCCGGCACGTCGACAGGCTCGTCCCCGGCGACCCCGTCGTGATCGAGACCGCCAGCACCTGGTACGTCTACGAGGTCACGTCCCACGAGATCGTCGAGCCGACGGAGTCGTCCGTGCTGGCGCCGGTCCCGCGGCAGCCCGGGGTCGCCCCGACCGAGCGGCTGCTCACGCTCACCACCTGCCACTCGCGCACCCTCGGCGAGTACGGCAACGACCAGCGGTGGATCACGTACGCGACCTTCGTCGGCTGGCTGGACCGCGCCGAGGGCACGCCCGAGGCGATCCTCGCGATGGGAGGCGTCTGATGTACGCGTGGCTGTTCCGGCGCCTGCCGGGCCCGCTGCCGGTGCGGCTGCTGCTCGCGCTCGCGCTGCTGGCCGCGGTCCTCGTCGCGCTGTTCGGCTGGGGGTTCCCCGCCCTGGCGCCGCACCTGACCTGGCTGACCGGGGACCCGGCGCTCGGCTGACCGGCGGCGACGCAGCGGCGCGGTGTCCTCGCGCCGCGCCCGGTCGCACGGCAGCATGGGCCGCGGCCGCGCTCACCGGCGAGCGCGCGACCACGAGGAGGCGGCATGCGGCTCGGCTACCACACCGGCTACTGGTCGGCGGGTCCCCCGCCCGGGGCGGCCGAGGCGGTGCTCGCGGCCGACCGGCTCGGGCTGGACTCGGTGTGGACCGCGGAGGCGTACGGCTCGGACGCGTTCACCCCGCTCGCCTGGTGGGGAGCCTCGACCTCGCGGGTCCGGCTCGGCACCGCGGTGGCCCAGGTCGCCGCCCGCACCCCGACCGCCACGGCGATGGCCGCGCTCACCCTCGACCACCTGTCGGGCGGGCGGTTCACGCTCGGGCTCGGGGTGTCCGGGCCGCAGGTCGTCGAGGGCTGGTACGGGCAGCCGTACCCGCGGCCGCTGGCCCGGACCCGGGAGTTCGTCGCGATCGTCCGGGACGTGCTGCGCCGCGAGGGACCGGTCCGCGCGTCCGGGCCGTTCTACCGGCTGCCGCTGCCCGAGGAGGAGGGCTCGGGGCTCGGCAAGGCGCTCCGCTCGACGGTGCACCCGCTGCGCGCCGACCTGCCGATCCACCTCGCCGCGGAGGGACCCCGGAACATCGCGCTCGCCGCCGAGATCGGCGACGGCTGGCTGCCGCTGTTCTACGCGCCGCGACTCGACGACGAGTTCCGCGGCCTGCTCGCCGAGGGCTTCGACCGCCGGCTCGCCGGCACCCGGCCCGTCGAGGACTTCGAGGTCACGGCGACCGTGCCCGTCGTGCTCGGCCCGGACGTCGAGACCGCCGCCGACGCGGTCCGCCCGTTCGTCGCGCTCTACGCCGGCGGCATGGGCGCGAAGGGCGCGAACTTCCACGCGAACGCCCTGGCCCGGCTCGGCTACGCGGACGCGTGCACGGAGATCCAGGCGCACTACCTCGCGGGCGACCGCGCGCGGGCGGCGGCGGCCGTGCCGACGGAGCTGGTGCGGGACGTGGCGCTGGTGGGCACGCCCGACGACGTCCGGGAGCAGGCCACGGCGTGGCGGGGCACGGCGGTGACGACGCTGCTCGTGCAGGCGGCCCCGGAGCAGCTGGAGCAGATCGCGGCACTGCTGGCCTGAGCCGCCCCGGCCAGGGGGGCGCGGGGCGACGGGCGTGCGCGGGGCGCGGTGGGGTGCTGCCGGCGGGGGCGGCGCAACGCGACGGACACACGGCGCGGCTAGCGTCCGGCGCGTGACCCGGCCCGAGACCCCGCACCCGCGCGAGCCCGCCACCGCGACGCCCCGGGCCGCCGCGCCGCACGACGGCGGGACG
This sequence comes from Cellulomonas hominis, assembly GCF_005239125.1. Lineage (GTDB taxonomy): Bacteria > Actinomycetota > Actinomycetes > Actinomycetales > Cellulomonadaceae > Cellulomonas > Cellulomonas hominis_A. The sequence continues at coordinate 31,364 of NZ_SZYE01000023.1, forward strand.
CACGACCGCGCGCCCCGGGACGGGGGGACGCACCTCGCCGCCGGGGTGGTCACCGCGCTCGTCGGCTTCACCAGCGCGTTCGCCGTCGTGCTCGGCGGGCTGCGGGCCGTCGGCGCCACCCCCGCCCAGGCCGCCTCCGGCCTGCTCGCGGTCACCCTCGCCATGGGCGCAGCGACCATCCTGCTCGCCTGGCGCACCCGGCTGCCGATCACCGTCGCCTGGTCGACGCCGGGTGCCGCGCTGCTCGCCACGACCGGGGCGGCGGCGGGCGGCTGGCCCGAGGCGGTGGCCGGGTTCGTGCTGTGCGGGGTGCTGCTGGCGGCGGTCGGGCTGTGGCGGCGGCTCGAGCGCTGGGTGCGGCTGATCCCGGTGGCGCTGGCGAACGCGATGCTCGCCGGCGTCCTGGTCGACCTGTGCCTGCAGCCGGTGCTCGCCGTGGCCGAGCGGCCGCTGCTCGTCGGGCCGGTCGTCCTGCTCTGGCTGGTGCTGCTGCGGCTGGCCCCGCGCTGGGCGACGCCGGCGGCGATCGGGCTCGCGGTGGCGATCGCCGTCGGGTCGGGGGTGCGTGCCCTCGACCCGGCCGACCTGCTGCCCACCCTGACCTGGACGACACCGGAGCCGTCGTGGTCGGCGGTCGTGTCGGTGGCCGTGCCGCTGTTCGTCGTGACGATGGCCTCGCAGAACGTCCCGGGCGTCGCGGTCCTCGCGGGGTTCGGCTACACCGCTCCCCTGCGGCGGATCATGCTCGTCACCGGCGCCGGGACCGTGCTCGCGGCGCCGTGGGGCGGCCACGCGATCAACCTCGCCGCGATCAGCGCGGCGCTCGCCGCCGGCCCCGAGGGCGGGCCGGACCCGCGGCGGCGCTGGCGGGCGGCCGTCGTCGCGGGCTGCGGGTACGTGGTGCTGGCGGTGGCGTCGGC
>NZ_SZYE01000240.1 GCF_005239125.1 Cellulomonas hominis
CCGCCCGCTCGCCCCGCGCCGCGTCCTCGACCGCCAGCGCCGCGACCCGGAGCGCGTCGCCCCCCGTGACCACCAGCGCGTCGAGCTGCGAGGTGTACCGCGCGGCCTCGCCGGCGAGCACCCCGCGCACCCGGGCGTCGAGCCGCTCGCGCGCCTCCGCGGTCAGCCGGCGCACCGCGTCGTCGCCGAACACGGCCTCCAGCAGCTTCTGCGCGACCACCGCGGTACCGCCCGCGATGCCGACCTCGATCCCCGTGAGCCCGCCGGTCGAGGCGAACGCCAGCACCATCAGGCTGACGCCGAGCGCGTTGACCCCGAACGACAGCGCGCGTGCCGTGCCGCGCCGCTGCGCGCCCTGCTCGCCCACCAGCGCCAGGACGTCGGACTGCCACGCCCGGATCTCGGCGTCCACCTCCGCGCGCAGCGACGCCGACGACCGGGACAGCCCGAGGTCCGGCAGCAGCGCGGCCCCGGACGGGTCGCCCCGCCACGCCGCGTGCGTCCGCTCGGCCGCGGCGTCGGCCGCGTCCAGGACGACGGCCGCCAGCCCGTGCGCGATCGCCTGCTCGACGGGCGGGTTCGCGGCGGGCCGGCCGCGGACGAACCCGACGACGGCGTCCCGCACCCGGCCCGCCCCGCGCTCGACGGACCGCAGCAGATCGCCGGTGCCGACGAGCTCCTGCCAGCGGGCCAGCACCTCCCCGCGGAGCATCGCGCCGTCGGACGTCGCGGCCGCGACCTGCGTGGCCGCCTCCGCGTAGGAGCGGGCGACCGCGTCCCGAAGCCGGGCGTCCGCGACCACCTGGCCGTCGGCGGCCTGCGCGAGCACCAGCCCCCGGCGCGCCAGGTCGTCCACGACGCCGTCCCGGGTCGCCACCGCGACGGCGCGCCGGGCCGCCGCGTCCCCGCCGAGGTCCGACAGCCAGGCCGCGACCGCGCCGACCGCCTCCTCCGGGAGCAGTCCGTCCGGCCCCGTGCCCTCGGGCACCGGGAACAGCGGCGCGCCGGCGAGGCCGTTCGCGTCGAGCATCCGGCGCAGGTCCTCGACCGCCGCCTCGGATCCGGGGTCCACCCGGTCCACGACGAGGGCGACCTGCGCGTGGCGTTCGGCGGCGCTGTGCAGCAGGTCCCACGGCACGGCGTCGGCGTACCGGGCGGCCGTCGTCACGAACAGCCACAGGTCGGCGGCGGCGAGCAGCTGGGCCGCCAGCCGCCGGTTGGCCTCCTCGACCGAGTCCACGTCGGGCGCGTCGAGCAGGGCGAGGCCACGGGGCAGCGCGGCGCTCGGGACCAGGCGGACGGCCGCCGCGCCGGGCTCCGTGCCGGGCCCGCTGTCGCCGAGCCCCCGGTCCCCCGCCAGGCGCGCGAGCCCCGGCAGCACCCGGTCGCCGGCGAACCAGCCGCCGTCGAGCGGGTGGTGCACCAGCACCGGTGACCGCGTGGTCGGCCGCAGCACGCCCGGGTCGCTGACCCGCTCGCCGAGCAGCGAATTCACCAGCGTCGACTTCCCGGCCCCGGTGGAGCCCCCCACGACGACGAGCAGCGGCGCGCCGACGGAACGGAGCCGCGGCAGCAGGTAGTCGTCGAGCTGGTCGAGCGCGGCCCGGCGGTCGGCGCGGGCCTGCGCGGATCCCGGGGCGTCGAGCGGCAGCGCGAGGTCGCGGAGCCGGGCGCGCAGGCGCTCCAGCGCGTCGCCGAGCGCGGCGTCGGCGCCGGTCACCGCGCCGGCGCGCGTCGGAGGCGTGTCGTCGACCATCCGCCCATCCTGCCGCCCGGCGCGGTCCCCCGCCCCGGGAGACGGGCCGGCCGCCGCCCCCGGGTAGGGGACGGCGGCCGGCGCGTGCGGTGCGCGTGCGTCAGTCGCGCGTGAGCTTGCGGTAGGTGACGCGGTGCGGCCGCGCGGCGTCCGCACCGAGCCGCGAGACCTTGTTCTCCTCGTAGGAGGCGAAGTTGCCCTCGAACCAGTACCAGGACGCCGGGTTCTCCTCGGTGCCCTCGTACGCCAGGATGTGCGTCGCCACCCGGTCCAGGAACCACCGGTCGTGCGAGACCACGACGGCGCAGCCGGGGAACTCGAGCAGGGCGTTCTCCAGCGAGCCGAGGGTCTCGACGTCGAGGTCGTTGGTGGGCTCGTCGAGCAGCAGCAGGTTGCCGCCCTGCTTGAGGGTGAGCGCGAGGTTCAGCCGGTTGCGCTCGCCACCGGACAGGACGCCCGCGGGCTTCTGCTGGTCCGGGCCCTTGAAGCCGAACGAGGCGACGTAGGCGCGGGACGGCATCTCGACGTTGCCGACCTTGATGAAGTCGAGCCCGTCGGACACGACCTCGAAGAGGGTCTTCTTGGGGTCGATGCCGCCGCGCGACTGGTCGACGTAGGACACCGACACCGTCTCGCCGACCTTGAGCGAGCCGCCGTCGAGCGGCTCCAGGCCCACGATCGTCTTGAACAGCGTGGTCTTGCCGACGCCGTTCGGGCCGATGACGCCGACGATGCCGTTGCGTGGCAGCGTGAAGGACAGCCCGTCGATGAGGACGCGGTCGCCGAAGCCCTTCTCGAGGTTCTCGGCCTCCAGCACCACGCTGCCCAGGCGCGGGCCCGGCGGGATCTGGATCTCCTCGAAGTCGAGCTTCCGGGTCCGGTCGGCCTCCGCCGCCATCTCCTCGTAGCGGGCCAGGCGGGCCTTCGACTTGGCCTGGCGGCCCTTGGCCGAGGACCGCACCCACTCGAGCTCGTCCTTGAGGCGCTTGGCGAGCTTGGCGTCCTTCTTGCCCTGCACCTCCATGCGGGCGGCCTTCTTCTCCAGGTAGGTGGAGTAGTTGCCCTCGTAGGGGTACAGGCGGCCGCGGTCGACCTCGCAGATCCACTCCGCGACGTGGTCCAGGAAGTACCGGTCGTGGGTGACCGCGAGGACGGCGCCGGGGTAGGTGGCGAGGTGCTGCTCGAGCCAGAGCACGCTCTCGGCGTCGAGGTGGTTGGTGGGCTCGTCGAGCAGCAGCAGGTCGGGCTTCTCGAGGAGCAGCTTGCAGAGCGCGACCCGGCGGCGCTCACCACCGGACAGCACCGACACGTCGGCGTCCGGCGGCGGGCAGCGCAGGGCGTCCATCGCCTGCTCGAGCTGGGCGTCGAGGTCCCACGCGTCGGCGGCGTCGATGGCCTCCTGCAGCTGGCCCATCTCGGCGAGCAGCGCGTCGAAGTCCGCGTCGGGCTCGGCCATGAGGGCGGAGATCTCGTTGAACCGGTCGATCTTGCCCTTGATCTCGGCGACGCCCTCCTGGACGTTGCCGAGGACGGTCTTCTCCTCGTTCAGCGGCGGCTCCTGCTGGAGGATGCCGACCGTGAAGCCGGGGCTGAGGCGCGCCTCGCCGTTGGAGGGCTGGTCCAGCCCGGCCATGATCTTGAGGATGGTCGACTTGCCCGCGCCGTTGGGCCCGACGACGCCGATCTTGGCGCCGGGCAGGAAGTTCAGCGAGACGTCGTCGAGGATGACCTTGTCGCCGTGCGCCTTCCGCGCCTTGTACATGCTGTAGATGAACTCAGCCACTGGCTACTCGTCCGCCTCGGGGTCGTCGGTTCCGGTGTCGCGCGCCGGGCGACCACGCGGGTGCCGGGCGGCGCGCAGTCCCCCAGCCTAGGCGATCCCGGCCATCCGGACCGCGCGGCCGCCCGCCGGATCCGGCGCCCGGCCGCCGGTCCCCTCGCGGCGCGCCGTCAGGCCGGCAGCGCCCGCGCCGTCCCGGCCGGGACGTCGCCCGGCAGCGGGTCGTCGTCCGCCAGCTCGAACGCCCGGCTCACGTCCACCACCTCCCCGCCCGGACCGCCGGCGCCGGCGTCGTCGTCCGCCCCGTCCTCGGGCTCCGGCGGCACGTCCGTCCCGTCCGCGGTCCGCCCTGTCGTGCGCACCGTCCGCATGAACCGCGTGGTCCCGCGGGACAGGTCGTGCCCGACCGCGTCGGCCGTCAGCTCGGCGGTGGTCCGCGGGCGGCCGTCGGGCGCGACCCAGTCGACCAGCCGGAGCCGGCCGTGCACGACCACCGGCTCGCCCCGGCGCACGGACTCGGCGACGTTGAGCGCGAGATGGCGGAACGTCTTGACCGTGAACCAGCTGGTGTCGGCGTCCACGTACCCGTCCTGGTCCCGGTCGTACACCCGCGGGGTGCTCGCCACCCGGAACTTGGTGAACGGGACCTGCCCGTCCTCGCCGGTGTACCGGACCGGGTCGCTGCCGACCCAGCCGACCACCGTGACCGTGAGCTCGTTGACCGCCATGCGTCCTCCTGGTGCCCGGGGCCGGCGCCCGTGCGGGCCGGCCGTGGGCACGACGTTGCCCGCCGGGACCGGGCCGGCGCCGGGAGCAGCACCCGGAACCTGGGGACGACGCACCGCCCCGGGCCTGTGGAGGACTCGGCGCCCCGGGATCACCGGGCGAGCAGCGGCACCCCACCCCGGCGGCCCGCCCCGGCTCAGCCCGCCCGGGCTCAGCCCTCCCGCGCCCCCGCGGCCAGCTCCCGCACCCGCCGGTGCTCGGCCAGCACCGCCGCCGTCGGCTCCGCCAGGCATCGCCGCGCCACGCCCTCGAGCGCCTCCCGCCCGTCGCGGCGCACCCGCTCGGCCCGCCGGCTCGCCGCCGCGCGGCGCGCCCGCACCGCGAG
>NZ_SZYE01000241.1 GCF_005239125.1 Cellulomonas hominis
GCCGCGGCGCGGGACGCACCCGGGTGACCGCGGGGGCGGCGGGCGGCGGGCTGCTCGCGGCGACGCTGGTCGCGGCCGCCGTGCTGCTGGGCAGGGGGCCCGGCGGAGCTGCCCGGCGGCGGGTGCGGGCAGGTGGGGGGCACTCCGTCCGGGCGGCGGGGCGCGGCCGGCACCCCGCGGGGTCGATCCGGTGGGAGGACGGGGGCGCGCGGCCCGTCGGGGACGGTGCCGGGCGGCTCCGTGCCGGGCGGGTCGGCGCGGGAGGTGCTGCGGACCCCGCGGGGCGTGCGTCGCCCACCCGGTGGTGGCGGCGCCCGGACACCGACCCGGCGGCCCTGCTGGGCACGGTCGTCACGGCGGTCGCGGCCGAGGTGCGCGCGGGCCGCGCACCGGCCGACGCCTGGCGGCAGGTGCTCGGCGTCCCCGTGGGCCCGGACGGCGTGCCCGCCGCGCAGGACGTCCTCCTCGCGGTCCTGCCGGAGCGCCGGCGGTCGCCCGCTGGCGACCCCTCGGAGGACCAGCTCCGGCGGCGGGTGGCCGGCGTGCTCGCGGCCGGCCGGCTCGCCGCCGAGCTCGGCGCCCCGACGGCGGGCGTGCTCGAGGAGTGCGCCCGCACGCTCGCCGCCGACGCGGACGCCGAGACCGCCGTGCGGGGCGCGCTCGCCGGCCCCCGGCAGACCACCTCCCTGCTGACCTGGCTCCCGGTCCTCGGAGTCGTCCTCGGGACCCTGCTCGGCGCGAACCCGCTCGGGGTCCTCCTGGGGGGCGGAGCGGGCACGGCCGCCGGTCTCGCAGGACTCGTGCTGACCCTGGCCGGACGCCGGTGGACGCGGCGCATGGTCGCGGGCGCCCGGACGGCGGGCGCGGGCTCGGCCCCGGGGACCGCCTCGGGTGCGGGCTCGGGCGGGCGTGCGTCCTCGGGCAGCGGTGCCGACCCGGGGAGCCGCGCGGGCCGGCGCGCCGGGACGCGCGGTGGATGAGGCCCTGCTGGTCCTGCTCGCCGCCGTGTCGGTGCACCTGCTCCGGCCCCCGACGGCCCGTCGACCCGGCCCGGCCGCCGTCGACCGCCGGGCCGCGCGGGCCGGTGCCCGCGGGGCGGCCGAGGACGCCCTCGCCGTCGACCTGGTGACCGTCGTGGACCTGCTCGCCGTGGCCGTGCGCGCCGGCGCCAGCGTGCCGGGCGCCCTCGGCGCCGTCGGGGCCGCACTCGGCGGAGCGACCGGACGGGACCTCACCCGGGCCGGCACCGCGCTGCTGCTCGGCGAGCCGTGGGCAGCGGCGTGGGAGCACGCCCCGGCTCTGGGAGCCGTGCTCGACGGCCTGGAGGCGGCGTGGCGGACCGGAGCGCCCGCGGGCCCGGCGCTGAGGGCCGCGGCCGCCGAGCTCCGCCGGACGCGCGAGCGGGCAGCGCGCGAGGCGGCAGGCCGGCTGGGCGTGCGGCTGGTCGTCCCGCTGGGGCTCTGCTTCCTGCCGGCGTTCGTGCTGGTCGGGCTCGTCCCCGTGCTGGCGTCCCTCGGCCGCGGTCTGCTCTGACGCCCTCGGCTGCGGTCTGCTCTGACGCCCTCGCCGCCGTCGCTTGGGCCCGTCCACGTCTGCGCCGGTTCCCGAACGCTCGGCCGTGCCCGGCGCGGGACCCCGGGTGCTCCGCCGGTGCCCGCGGCGGGACGCCGGGTGCCGAGAGGGCAACCGACACGTCGAGCGTGTATCCGGCGACTACTCGCTCGACGTGTCGGCTGCTCGTTCGGTGTGCGGCGCTGCCCGGCGTGGGCCGGCGCTCGTCCGCCGTGCCTGGGCCTCGGGTGGTTCTCGGCGGCCGTAAGCGCCGCGAGGAGCGGGCGCCGAGCCCTCCACAGACGCGGGGGCGTGCGCCGTCCCCAGGGAGCGGCCGGCGGCTCGGCATCTCGGGGTCCGGCCTCGGCAGGGTCGGTCCTGCCGGCCGACGGGCGGCCGGCGCGGATCACAGGAGGCACGAGATGCAGCAGGTGAGCAGCACGCGGACGGCCTGGCGACGGCGCTGCGGCCGTGCGACGGAGGCGGTGCGGCGCGCACCGGCGCGTCTGCGGCGCGTGCGGGTGAGGTTCGCCGGCACGACGCGGGACGCCGGTCTGGCGACCGCGGAGTACGCCGTCGTGATGATCGCCGCGGTCGGGTTCGCCGGGCTCCTGGTCGTGATCCTCCGCAGCGCGGAGATCCGGGAGACGCTGACGAACCTCGTGCGCGACGCCCTGGCGGTGTGACCGGGCGTCCGCGGCGGGGACCGCAGAGAGACCGTGGCTCGGTGACCGCCGAGTTCGCGGTCCTCCTGCCGGTCGTCGCCGTCCTGATCGGGGTCGTGGTGGCGCTCGCGGCGAGCGCCGTCACCCAGCTCCGGTGCGCGGACGCCGCGCGGGTGGCGGCCCGGGTCGCGGCGATCGGCGAGGGAGACGCCGCCGTCGCCGCCGCGGCGGCCCGGGTGGCCGGTGCCGGAGCCCGGACGGCCGTCGCCCGGGACGCCGCCTGGGTGGTCGTGACCGTCGAGGCGAGCGTCGGGCCGGCCGTGCCGCTGGTCGGGGGGATCACGGTGCGGGGCACTGCCGCCGCCTGGGTGGAGCCGTGAACCGGTCGGGTCCGGCCGGGGGTGGTCCGAGCGGCTCCCCGGCCGGCGGGCGGGGCGGACGTGCGGGCCCGGTGGTGCGCGACCGCGGCTCGGCCTCCGTGCTCGTGGTGGCGCTCGCGGCGGTGACGGCGGTGCTCGCCGGGGCGCTGGGGATGCTCGGGGTCGTCCAGCAGGCACGCGGCCGGGCGCAGGCCGCCGCGGACCTGGGGTCGCTCGCCGCGGCCGAGCGCCTGCTCCGCGGGCGCACCGGTGCCTGCGAGCTCGCCGGGACGGTCGTCGAGCGGAACGGGGCGGCGCTCGTCGGGTGCACCGTCGTCGGCGGGAGGGACGTCCACGTCCTGGCCGAGGTGCGGACGGCCGTCGGGCAGGCCGCGGCCGAGGCGACCGCCGGCCCGCGCCGCTCGGACCCGCGCCGCTCGGACCCGCCCCGCGCGGGACCGGGGTCCTCGGCACCGCGACGTGCGGCGGCGCGACCCGGCTCAGGCCGGCGCGTACGCGAGGACGGCGTCGAGCAGCCGCACCGCGGCCGCCTTCTCCAGCGGGTTGTTGGCGTTGCCGCACTTGGGCGACTGCACGCACGCAGGGCACCCGGTCCGGCACGGGCAGGTCGCGATGGCCTGGCGGGTGGCCCGCAGCCAGGTCGCGCCGAGGTCGTACCCCCGCTCCGCGAACCCCGCGCCGCCCGGGTAGGCGTCGTGCACGAACACCGTCGCCTGCTCCGTGTCGGCGTGCAGGGCGGTCGAGACGCCGCCGAGGTCCCACCGGTCGCAGGTCGCGAGCAGCGGGAGCAGCCCGATGGACGCGTGCTCCGCGGCGTGCAACGCACCGGGTGCCGTCTCTACGGTGATCCCGGCGCGTTCGAGCACCTCGACGGGAGCCGTCCACCAGACCGAGGTCGTGGGCAGCGTGCGTGCGGGCAGGTCGAGGAGCTCGGAGCCCAGCACCTCCATGTCCGGGATCCGCTTGCGCTGGAAGCTCAGCACCTGGGTGGTGACGTCGACCGCTCCGAACCCCCAGGTCACGGGCCCCCACCGGCGCTCCGCCGTGACCGAGCGGATCTCGGTCGAGGTGACCCAGCGCGCCCAGGTGCCGTAGTCGACGTCACGCCGGTCGACGAGCGCCACGCCGTCCTCCAGGCGCAGCTCGTCGACGACGTACGTCGCCCCCTGGTGCACGTAGACGGCGCCGGCGTGCACGGTCGAGTCGGCGGCGGCGGAGTCGACCGTGCCGAGCAGCCGACCGGTCGTGGACTCGACGACGCGCACGGGGTCGCCCCCGGTGCCGCGCAGGTCGGTCAGCCGCGCGGCCTGCTCGGCGTGCGTCCAGTACCAGCCCGACGGCCGACGGCGCAGCGCACCGCGGGCGACGAGGACGTCCAGCAGCTCCCGGGTGCCCGGGCCGAACAGGTCCAGCTCCTCGGCGCGGATCGGCGTCTCCGCGGCGGCCGCGCACAGGTGCGGGGCGAGCACGTACGGGTTGCCGGGGTCGAAGACGGTCGCCTCCACGGGGGCGTCGAGGGCCGCCTCGGGGTGGTGCACCAGGTACGTGTCCAGGGGGTCCTCGCGCGCGACCAGCACCACGAGCCCGTCGGCGCCCGCCCGCCCCGCGCGACCGGCCTGCTGCCAGAGCGACACCCGCGTCCCCGGCCAGCCGGCGATCACGACGGCGTCCAGTCCGGAGATGTCGACCCCCAGCTCCAGGGCGTTCGTCGTGGCGAGGGCTCGCAGCCGGCCGGTCCGGATGGCCTGCTCCAGCTCGCGCCGCTCCTCGGGCAGGTACCCGCCGCGGTAGGCGGCGACGGCGGCGGCCAGCTCGGGGTCGACCTCGCGCAGGTGCTCCCGGGTCACGGTGGCGACCGACTCCGCGGCGCGGCGCGACCGCGTGAACGCGAGGGTCCGGGCGCCCGCCGCCGTGAGGTCCGCGAGCAGGTCGGCGACCTCGGCCGTCGCCGAGCGGCGCGGGCGGTCGGGGTCGTCCGCGACGAGGTCCTCGCCGGTGCCCAGCGGACCGGAGCCCTCGCGGGCGGGGCCGACCGAGCCGGCGTCGGGTCCCGGCGCGGGCGCGGCGGTGCGGGCGGCCGGGTCGTCGGCGCGGT
>NZ_SZYE01000242.1 GCF_005239125.1 Cellulomonas hominis
CGGTCGACCGCGTCCGGCCGTCCCCGCGGCCGCTGCACCCGCGCGGCGTCGTCCGGCGCGGCACCCTGCTCGTGGACGACGCCGGGGCGCCGGGCGCGCGCGAGCTCGGCGCGCCGCTCGTCGTCCCGGCGGTCGCCCGGGTGTCCCGGGCCGCCGGGCTGCCCGCCCCGCTGCCCGACGTGTTCGGGGTGGCGGTCCGGTGGCAGCTCGGCGGGCAGACCCACGACCTCCTGCTGTCCGGCACCGGCCTCGGCCGGCTCTCCCGGTTCGTCCTGGTGCCGCGGACCCGGCCGCTCGCCGGGCCGCACGGGACGCTGATGCCGTTCCTGGACGCGGACGGGCGCCCGCTGCTCGTCGCGGCGGTGCCGTCGCCCGGCGCCCCGCGGGACGGCGGCGTGGACCTGGTGCTGCTCTCGGCGCGCCCCGGCGGCCGCTGGTACCGCCTCGGCCGGCTGGTGTGCCCGGCGCGGCCGGGCGACCGGGACGACCCGGGGCTGCGGTTCGACCCGGTGCTGCACGTCCCGGGCGACCTCCGGGTTCCGGGGTGGGCCGCCCGGCTCCGCCTGCCGTCGTACCGGCGCGCCCGCGCCTGACCCCGGAGGCGCGGGCGCACCGATGCCGCGAGCGCGCCATTGTGCACCGATCGGTTCAGCGTTACTGTGAACCACATGGTTCAGCAACAGCGCCTGGACGAGGTGTTCGCCGCCCTGTCCGACGCGACCCGGCGCGACGTCCTCGTGCGCCTCGGCGACGGCCCCGCCACCATCGGGCAGCTCGCCGAGCCGTACGGCATCACCCTCACCGGCATGACGAAGCACGTGCGGGTGCTCGAGGACGCGGGCCTGGTCGTCACCGAGAAGGTCGGGCGCGCCCGGCAGTGCCGCCTCGGGGCGGAGCGGCTGGACGACGCGATGTCCTGGATCGGGTTCTACCAGCGGCTGTGGGAGCGCCGGCTGGACGGGCTCGAGGCCTTCTTCACCCTGCAGCGCGGCCGGGAGGACGGCGGCGCCCACCCCACGGAAGGACCTGTCACATGACCACCGAGACCGACGCCACCGACCTCGAGCTGCGGGCCCAGCGCGTCCTGCCCGCCACGCCGGACGAGGTCTTCGACGCGTACACCGACGCCGAGAAGCAGCGGGTCTGGTTCGCGATCCTGGACACCGAGCCGGGGATCGTCGAGATCGAGGTCGACCTGCGGGTCGGCGGGCAGCAGACCGCGGTCTGGGGCCCGAGCCGCGACGAGCTGTTCCGCGAGACGCAGACGTTCCTGGAGATCGACCGCCCGCACCGGCTGGTGACGGAGTCGGTCGGCAGCAGCCCGGACGGGGCGACGATGACCACGCGCGTGGTGGTCACGTTCGAGGCCGTCGACGGTGGCACGCTGATGAGCGTGGTGCAGAGCGGCTTCCCGACCCCGGAGATCCGGGACTTCTTCGCCGAGCACGCCTGGCAGGGCGCGTTCGACCGGATCGGCGCGTACCTGGCGCGCGCCTGAGGCCGGGCGCGGCGCCCGCCCCGGCCGACGTCAGGGGCGGGCGTCGCCCGCGCCGTACCGCAGGCCGTCGACCACCAGGTCGAGCAGCCCGCGCACGCGCTCGGCCCACCGGTCCGAGTCGGGCACGTTCCACACGCCGCCCATCGCCAGCATCACCTGCTCGCCGTCGACGTCGGGGCGCACCGAGCCGTCCGCGCGCCCGGCGGCCAGCAGCTCGTCGATCGCGGCGACGATCCGCGCCTTCGTGTCGGCGAACAGCGACGAGTCCGAGCCGACGGCCGTGCGCAGCGCCGCGCCCATCCCCCGCTTCGTCGCGGCGTACCGGACGAACCGGCCCATCCACTCGCGCAGCGCCTCGACCGCCGGGCGGTCGTCGTCGAGCAGCGCCGGCGCGGCGTCGCACAGCGCGCTGACCTCCTGGCGGTAGGCCGCCTCGACCAGGGCGCTGCGCTCGGGGAAGTGCCGGTACAGCGTGCCGATGCCCACCCCGGCCTGCTGGGCGATCGACTCCAGCGGGGCGTCGCCGTCCTCGGCCAGCGCGGTGGCGGCGCACTCGAGCAGCCGGGCGCGGTTGCGGGCGGCGTCGGCGCGCAGCGGCCGCGCCGCGGTGCCGCCGGGTCGCTCGGCGCGGGCGGACGGGGTGGTCACGGGACTTCTCCTCGGGCTAGGTCTTGCGATGCGGAGGGCCCTCCGGTTAGAGTCGAACACGAAACGGAGGCTCCTCCGTTCCAGGGTACGCCGCCACCGACGCCCGGTCACCTCCCGCAGGAGGGACGGGCACCGTCGACGCCGGCCCGCGAACCCCGCACCACGACGACCCACCTCAGGAGGCCCCCATGGCCAGCACCTTCCACGGCGTGACCTTCGACGCCTACGACGCCCAGGCCGTCGCCCGGTTCTGGGGCGCCGCACTGGGCCGGGACGTCGCCCCCGGCGCCAGCACCGAGCACGCCGAGCTGCTCGACCACACCGGCGCGCCGCGACTCGTCTTCGACCGCGTGCCCACCGGCGGCACCGTCCGCAACGCCCTGCACCTCGACCTGGTCACCACCGACCTCGAGGGCGAGTCCGAGCGCCTGGTCCGCCTCGGCGCCCGCCGGCTCGGCGCGGTCGGCGGCGCCGCCCGCTGGGTCAACCTCACCGACCCCGAGGGCAACGCCTTCGCCCTGCTCCCCGCGGCCTGAGCCGGACGACCGCACCACCACCCGTCCGGGTGATGGTGCGGCCTCGGCGGGCGGAGATGTCCTGTTCGCCCTAGTTTTCGGCGTGCCGCCCCGATGGCGGCCCGACATGCGCACGATGCCGAGAACCAGACAGGGGACACGTCATGACCCAGCCGTACGGGCAGGACCCGCACCGCACCACCGCCTCGACCCCGCCGGCCGCACCGCCCGCCGGACCCGCCGGCTACGGCGCGCCCGCGCCGGCCGGCACCGGCACCCCGGTGCTGTCGATCATCACGTTCGTGCTGTCGGCGATCGCCATCCTGTTCCTGCCGATCGTGTTCGGCCTCGCCGGCATCGTCACCGGCATCGTGGCGGTCGTCCGCAAGGAGCGCCTCGGCAAGATCGCGCTCATCGTGGCCGTCGTCGCGACGGTCATCGGCTTCGCCCTCGGCGCGCTCGTCATGAGCCAGATGTCCTGAGGACCGGTCCCGGGGACGCCCGCGCACCGCTCACCAGCGGGCCCGCCGAGCGTTCCGGATGCGGAGCGCGGCCACCCGTGCCACCGTTCTCTCCGTCCGAACAAGACGTTGGAGGTGCCAGATGGGATTCTTCGCTTTCCTGCTGCTGGGTCTGATCGCGGGGGCTATCGCGAAGGCGATCCTGCCGGGGCGTCAGGCCGGTGGCTGGTTCGTGACGCTGCTGCTGGGCGTCGTGGGTGCGCTGCTGGGTGGCTGGCTGGGCAGCGTGCTGTTCGACCGCCCGCTCGAGGACTTCTTCTCGATCCAGACGTGGCTGCTCGCCATCGCCGGCTCGATCGTCGTGCTGCTGATCTACGGCGCGCTCACCGGCCGCAAGGGCGCTCGCGCCTGACGCACGGCCGGCCGTGACCCGGCCCGGCGACGGTGGGAGACCGTCGCCGGGCCGTGCCGGGCACCGGCCCCGGACGGTGGGACACCGTCCCGGGCGCCCGGCACGACGAGGGCCCGCACATCCGCACCAGCGGCTGCGCGGGCCCTCGTCGTCTGTCTGAGCGGGCCTGGCCCTCAGCCCTGCGGGGCCAGGGTGAAGCCCGGGGCGCCGGTCGCCGACGGGTCGGCGTCCAGCGTGAGGTCGGCCAGCGCCGGCGACGTCTCCGGAGCGACGAACACGGTCGCGCCGTCCGAGTCGATGACGTCGTCCCCCGGCACGGCCTCCGGGACGAGCGCCAGCTCGAACGAGCCGAGCTGCTGCTGGGACTCCGCGATGCGCAGGCCGCCCGAGTCGGGGAGACCCGCGCGGGTGGTGAGGTCGCGGACGGCGGTGCTGGCGTTCTCGGTCAGGGTGAGCACGGGTGCTCCTCTCGTGGCCGGTGGCGGTCGCGGCACCGGGGCGCCGCGACCATCGGACCCTTCCACCGTCGGCGCGCCCGCGGCAGGACGCAACCGCGGGTCCGCTGGGCAAGACCGGCGGTGTCCGCTGCGCGGAGTCCGCTGGACACGCGCGCGCGGATCCCCCACCCTGCTCCCCCTGCGCCGGGCCGCCGTCCGGCCGCGCTCCGCCGAACGTGCAGCAGGTGCGGGGTTCGCGGGTCGCGAACCCCGCACCTGCTGCGGTCTCGGCGGGGGTGGCTGGGGGGTGAAGCGAGGCGGGGGTCCGGTCAGCGCGGGGGGTCGAGGGGGGTGCTGCGGACGGAGCGGCGGGTGGGGGGCTTCGCGGCGGCGTCCGGGCCGTCGGCGGGGACCGCCGGCTGGACCTGGGTCTCGCCGGTCTCGCCCTGGTGCGCTGCCGGGTCCGGGGTCGCGCCGTAGGCCGGCAGGATCATCGTCCCGGACTCCTCGCCCGAGCCGGACGTCGCCTCGCGCGCCCCCCGGCGGTCCTCCGCGGCCGCCGCACCGGTCGCGGCCGTGGTCGCCGCGGCGGCGGGCGCACCGGTCGCCGCGGTGCCGGT
>NZ_SZYE01000243.1 GCF_005239125.1 Cellulomonas hominis
CCCGCGGCGCCCGGCAGCGCCGAGGTCGGGGGAGTCTCCGGCGCCGGCGGGGTCGGGGCCGGGCGCACGGCGCGATGCGTGCTGGTGCCGCGGGACGGGGTGCCGGTGGTCGCGGTGGTCGCGGTGGCCGGGTTGGCGGTGCCGGTGGCCGCGGGTGCGGTGGGCCGGGCGGCCGCGTCAGGGGCTCCGGTGGCCGCGGCCCCGGTCGGTGCAGCGGTGTCCCGGGCCGTCGCGCCCGACGCGGGGACGGTGGGCACCCGCTCGGTGGGCGTGGTCGGCGTGCGGGGCGTGCTCGGCGTGCGCGGGGCGGTCCCGGAACGGGGTGCGGTCGCCCCGCTCGTGGCGGCCGACCCGGTCGCGCCGGCCCCGCCGGTCGCCGCCGTCGTGCCGGCCTCGTCGGCCGTGCCCGGCTCCGACGCGGGCTGCTCCGCGGGGTCGGGCGTGGTCGACGTCGCGTCGTCCTGCTCGCGGTCCGAGGTGCTGCTCATGTCTGCTCCCTTGTCGCCGGCTCACGGTGTGCGGGGCAGGAGCGTCAGGCGCCTCCCGCGCAGCGGCTTCGGTGTGGACGCGGCCGTGCTGGTCACGTCGGTTCTCCGTCCGACGGTAGAGCGCCTGGTCGCCACCTGCCCCCCGGCGCGCCCGAGATGTCCGGATCCGGGTGCGATCCTGAGTGCCGGAGCGGGTGCGCGCGCGACCGGTGCCCGACCGGCCCCGGGCTCAGCGCGTCGCGGGGGCCAGCGCCTCGGGCGTCGGCGCGACCGGCTCGGCGGCGTCGGCCGGCACCCGCGCGGGCGCGGCGGCGACGGCGTTCGCGGCGCCGACGAGCAGCCCGCCGCCGACCAGGTTCCCGAGCCCGACGAACAGCACGTTCCGCGCGAACTCCGCGACCGTGGCGCCGTCCAGCCCGCCGACCAGGCCGAACGAGAACGTCGTCATGTTGGCGACCACGTGCTCGAACCCGGAGGTGATGAACACCATCACGCAGGCGAAGATGACGACGATCTTGGCGACCTCGTTCTGCAGCCGGCCGGCGCACCAGATGGCCAGGCAGACCATCAGGTTGCACATGACGCCGCGGAAGAACAGCTCGGTGCCCGACTCCTCGGCCTTGTGCGCGATCATCGACGCGATCATCCGGCCCGCCGGGCGGTCGGGGCCCAGCGCTCCCGACAGGTGCAGGATCACGGCCAGCACGAACGCGCCCAGCAGGTTGCCGGCCAGGCAGGCCAGCAGCGTCGCGCCGGCGCGGGCCCAGGAGATCGTCCCGCGCATGGCGCCCTGGGTGAAGACCATCATCCCGGAGGTGGCGAGCTCGCCGCCGGCGACCACGACGATCGTCAGGGCGACGCCGAACACCAGGCCCTGCACCAGCGGGGTGAACCCGGATCCGGCGTCGGCGAGCGGGCCGCCGGCGGTCGCCATGATGACCACGCCGAGGCCGATGTAGGCCCCCGCGAGCATGGTGTTGACGAGGTAGACGCCGGGGCGGCGGGCGAGGTCCGTCTTCGTCCGGGCCGCCTGCGTCTGGTAGTCGAGGGCCTCGGCGACGCTGAGCATGCGATCAGGGTCCTGCCCCGCAGGGGCCCAGACGTGGGACGAAAGGCACGCCCCGCCGCCGGCTCAGTCCCGGGACAGCGCGACGACCACCTCGTAGTGGCCCGTCTGGGGGAACATGTCGAGCAGGCGGGCCCGGCGCGGGCGCAGCGACGGCATCGCGGCCAGGTCGCGCGCGAGCGACGCGGCGTTGCACGACGAGTACACGACGTCCCGGACGCCCGACCCCTCGAGCCACCCCGCGAGGGCGGGACCGATGCCGCGCCGCGGCGGGTTCACGATCACCAGGTCCGGCGGGGCGCCGGCCCCGAGGGCGAACGCCGTCGCGTCACCCGCGGCGAACCGCACGTCGGCCAGGCCGAGGTCGGCGCGGCTCTGCTCGGCGCTCGCCACCGCCTCGGCCGAGGTCTCGATGCCGACGACCGCGCGACCCGGCCGGGCGACGTGCAGCGCGAACCCGCCGACCCCGCAGTACAGGTCCCACACCGAGCGCGGGTCGGCGGCGTCCACCCACTCCCGCCCGATCCGGTAGAGGGTCGCGGCGACGTCGGTGTTGGTCTGGAAGAAGCTCTGCGGGCGCAGGTGCAGGTCGACGTCGTTGACCCGCATCCGCAGGGTGGCGCGCTCCGTCAGCACGACCTCCTGCTCGCCCTCGAGGACCGCCTTGTGCTCCGGCAGCAGGTTCGCGGAGACGACCACGGCCCGCGGCAGCGCCGCGAGCAGCCAGGGCAGGTGCTTGCGCAGCCGCGGCAGCGCCTCGGAGGAGCGCAGCACGAACCGGACGAGCAGCTCGCCGTCGGGGGACTCGGTGACCAGCACGTACTTGAGCTCGCCGCGCCGCGTCGGCACGTCGTACGGCACCAGCCGGGCCAGCGTCACGAACTGAGCCAGCACCGGCAGAGAAGCCTGCAGCGACGCCGGGTAGAGGCCGCAGTCCCGCAGGTCGACGCCGACCCCGCCGGGGTCGAGGATGCCCAGCGTGGGCGCGTCGACGGTGCCGCCGACCGCCATCTTGGCCTTGTTCCGGAAGCCGGACTCCGCGCTCGCCACCGGGGGCAGCCAGTCGAGCGGCCCGAACGGGTCGACCAGCTCCCGGCAGCGCTCCTGCTTGGCGGCGAGCTGGTCGGCGTAGGGCTGCTCGATCCAGGTGCAGGAGCGACACCGGGCGGCGTCGAAGTGGTGGCACTGCACCGGGCGATCCTACGGCGGGCACCGCCCGACTCCCGGGGCACGGTCGTGCCCCGGCGGGCTGCCGCGGGTCAGGCCCGCGGGACCGGGACGACCGCCACCGACCCCGTGTCGGCCCGCGGCCCGGCCGTCGCGCCCGCCACCTGCGCGACCGCCGCGGCGACGGTCGAGGCCACGTCCGGGTGGAACACGCTCGGGATGATGTACGCCGGGTTCAGCTCGTCGTCGGTCACCACCGAGGCGAGCGCCCGCGCCGCCGCCAGCAGCATCGCGTCGGTGATGACGTGCGACCGGGCGTCGAGCAGCCCCCGGAACACGCCCGGGAACGCCAGCACGTTGTTGATCTGGTTCGCGACGTCGCTGCGTCCGGTGCCGACCACCGCCGCGTACCGCGCCGCCTCGGCGGGGTCGATCTCCGGCCGGGGGTTCGCCATCGCGAACACGATCGCGTCCCGGGCCATCGTCGCGATGTCCTCGCCGGTGATGATGTTCGGCGCGCTCACCCCGATGAACACGTCCGCGCCGGACAGCGCCCCCCGCAGCTCGCCTGTCACGCCGCGCGGGTTGGTGCGCTCGGCGATCCAGCGCAGCTCGGGCGACGCCAGCTCCCGCCCGGCGTGCACGATGCCGTCGATGTCGGCGACCACCACGTCGTGCACGCCGGCGGCGAGCAGCAGCTTGAGCACCGCGGTGCCCGCCGCCCCCGCGCCGGACAGCACGACCCGGACCTGGCCGATCTCCTTGCGGACGACCTTCAGCGCGTTCGTCAGCGCCGCGGTCACGACGATCGCCGTGCCGTGCTGGTCGTCGTGGAACACCGGGATGTCCAGGCGCTCGCGGAGCCGCCGCTCGATCTCGAAGCACCGCGGCGCCGAGATGTCCTCCAGGTTGATCCCGGCGAAGACGGGCGCGACCCGGACGACGGTCTCGACGATCTCGTCGACGTCCTGGGTGTCGAGGGCGAGCGGGAACGCGTCGATCCCGGCGAACCGCTTGAACAGCGCCGCCTTGCCCTCCATCACCGGCAGCGACGCGAGCGGCCCGATGTCCCCGAGCCCGAGCACCGCGCTGCCGTCGGTGACCACGGCGATGGTGTTCCGCTTGATCGTCAGGCGGCGCGCGTCGTCCGGCCGGGCCGCGATGGCCTCGCAGATGCGGGCGACACCCGGGGTGTACGCCATCGACAGGTCGTCGCGGTTGCGCAGCGGCACCTTCGACTCGATCGACAGCTTGCCGCCCAGGTGCATGAGGAACGTCCGGTCGCTGACCCGCTCGACGTCGACGCCGGGCAGCGCGCGCAGGGCCGCCACGATCTGCGCGGCGTGCTCCTCGCCGCTCGTCGCGCACGTGACGTCCACGGTCAGCCGCTCGTGCCCGGACGCCGTGACGTCGAGGGCGGTGACGATCCCGCCGGTCTGCTCGATCGCGGACGTCAGCTCGGAGACGGCCGTGGGCCTGGCCTCCACGTGCAGGCGCGCGGTGATGGACGAGGACACGCTCGGCGTCGAGGGCATGGAGTCAGTGTGGCCCGGAACACGGCCCCGCGCCCACGCCGGGACCCGGCGCGCCGCACGCCGCGCCGGCGCTCGTAGGGTGGCCGCGTGCTGCCCGTCGCCCCGCCCCCGCCCCCTCCCGGGGGCGACGACCCGCTCGCGCCCCTGCTCGACCTGCCCGGGGTCCGCGCGGCCGTCGACCGCGCGCGGACCGCCTGCGAGGAGCTGCGCTGGCACGAGGCGTTCCGGCGGCGGTGGCGCGAGGTGCGCGCCGAGGCGGACCTGCGCGCGGCGCGGGCGAGCGCCGCGGCGGACGGGGCGCGGGTGCCGCTGGACGCCCTGCGCGCGGTCGCCACC
>NZ_SZYE01000244.1 GCF_005239125.1 Cellulomonas hominis
CGCCCCGGGCACCGGCGTGCCGGTCGGCGAGGTCCGGGCCGAGCTGCTGGCGGCCGTCGGCGCGGACCCGGCCGCCGCGGTGCCCGTCGCGGGCGTCGCCGGACCGGACGGCGTCGACGCGATGCGCCGCGCGTACCGGCGCCGGCTGCTGCGGATCGCCGCCACCGACCTCACGTCCGGCGAGCCCCTGACCCGGCTGCCGGGCGTGGCCGCGGCGCTCGCCGACCTGGCCGCGGCCGCCCTGGAGGCGGCGCTGGCCCTGGCCCGCGCCGAGCTCGACGACCACGGTGCGTCCGTGCGGCTCGCGGTCATCGGCATGGGCAAGACCGGCGGGCGCGAGCTCAACTACGTCAGCGACGTCGACGTGGTCTACGTCGCCGAGCCGGTCGAGGGCGCCGACGAGGCCGGGGCCCTGGCCGCCGGGACCCGGCTCGCGACCGCCCTGGCCCGGGCGTGCGCGGCGCCGTCCGGCGAGCCCGCGCTGTGGCCCGTGGACGCGGCGCTGCGGCCCGAGGGCAAGGACGGCCCGCTGGTCCGCACCCTGGACTCGCACCGGTCGTACTACGAGCGCTGGGCCAAGACCTGGGAGTTCCAGGCGCTGCTCAAGGCCCGTCCGCTGGCCGGTGACGCGGAGCTCGGCCGCGCGTACGTCGAGACCACCAACCCGATGGTCTGGCAGGCGGTCCGGCGGGAGAACTTCGTCGCCGACTCCCAGGCGATGCGCCGCCGCGTCGAGCGGAACGTGCCGGCCGCGGAGGCGGACCGGCAGATCAAGCTCGGCGTCGGCGGGCTCCGGGACGTCGAGTTCACCGTGCAGCTGCTGCAGCTCGTGCACGGGCGCGCCGACCCGGAGATCCGCAGCGGGAACACCCTGACCGCGCTGGCGGCGCTGTCCGCGGCCGGTTACGTCGGCCGGGAGCACGCCGGGCAGCTCGCCGTCTGCTACCGGTTCCTGCGCGCGATCGAGCACCGGATCCAGCTGCACCGGCTGCGCCGCACGCACCTGATGCCGACCGCCGAGCCCGACCTGCGCCGGCTCGCCCGGTCGCTCGGGATGCGCGCCGAGGGCGCCGAGGGGCTGCTCGAGCGCTGGCGGCAGGTGCGTCGCGAGGTCCGCGACCTGCACGAGGCGCTGTTCTACCGGCCCCTGCTCCCGGCGACCGCGCAGCTGTCCACCGAGGACGTCAGCCTCGCCCCCGAGGCCGCGCGGGAGCGGCTGGCGGCGGTCGGCTACCGCGACCCGGCCGGCGCCGTCCGGCACATCGCCGCGCTGACCGAGGGCGTGACCCGGCGCTCGGCGATCCAGCGGCAGCTGCTGCCGGTGATGATCGGCTGGTTCGCGGACGGCCCGGACCCCGACGGCGGGCTGCTCGCGTTCCGGCGGCTGTCCGAGACGCTCGGCGGCACGCACTGGTACCTGAAGATGCTCCGGGACTCCGGCACGGCCGCCGAGCGGCTGGCGCGCGCGCTGTCGACCTCCCGGTACGTCGCGGACGCGCTGGCCCGGTCGCCGGAGTCGGTGGCGTGGCTGGACGACGACGCCGAGCTCGAGCCGCGCAGCCAGGACCGGCTGGCGGCCGAGGCGGACGCGATCCTCACCCGCGCGACCGAGCCGGTGCCGGCCGCGACCGCCCTGCGCGCGCTGCGGCGCCGCGAGCTGGCCCGCACCGCGGTCGCCGACGTCCTCGGCGTCGTGACCGGCACGCGGGCGTCCCGCAGCCTGACCGCCACGGCCGACGTGCTGCTGGCCGGGGCGCTGCGGGTGGCCGCGTGGGAGGAGCGCGCCGCGCGCGGGCTGGACGCCGACCCGACGCGGCTGCTGGTGGTGGCGATGGGGCGGCTCGGCGGGCGCGAGATGGGGTACACCTCGGACGCCGACGTGCTGTTCGTGCACGACCCGGTGCGCGGCGGCGGCCCGGACGGGGTGCTGGCGCAGGAGTTCGCCACCGGCGTGGCCACCCGGCTGCGGGCGCTGCTGGGCGCGGTCGGCCCCGAGCCCGCCCTGGAGGTGGACGCGGACCTGCGGCCGGAGGGCCGCAACGGCCCCCTGGTGCGCTCGTTCGACGCCTACGCCGAGTACTACGCGCGCTGGTCGCTGGTGTGGGAGAGCCAGGCGCTGCTGCGGGCCCGGCCCGTCGCGGGCAACCCGGTCCTGGGGGAGCGGTTCGTCGCCCTGGTCGACCCGCTGCGCTACCCCGCGGGCGGGCTGGACGCCGCCGGCGTGCGCGAGGTCCGGCGGATCAAGGCCCGGGTGGAGGCGGAGCGGCTGCCGCGCGGCGTGGACCCGACGCGGCACCTCAAGCTCGGCCGCGGCGGCATCGCCGACGTCGAGTGGACCGCCCAGCTGCTGCAGCTCCGGCACGCGCACGCGGTGCCGGGTCTGCGCACGACGTCGACGCTCGACGCCCTGGCCGCGGCCCGGGACGCGGGGCTGGTGACCGCGGACGACGCGGCGGTGCTCGTCGAGGCGTGGGACCTGGCGTCGCGGCTGCGGGACGCGCTGGTGCTGTGGACCGGGCGGACGGGGGCCTCGGCGGACGTGCTGCCGCACGACCGGCAGGTGCTGACCGGGCTGGCCGCGGTGCTGGGCTACCCGTCCGGGTCGGGGCAGGACCTGGAGGACGCCTGGTTGCGGGCGTCGCGCCGCGCGCGCCAGGCGGTGGACGAGGTCTTCTACGCCTGACCGCCCGCTCGAGCGGAGACGAGCGGAGCGTCCTGCCCGACACGCGTGGCGCGTCCGGGCAGAACGCTCCGGTCGAGGGGTTCGGGGGAGCGGTCGAGGCTCAGTCCGGGGGGTCGAGCGGGTCCGGGCTGGCCGTCATCGCGCCGTCCTCGAGGTTCTCCTCGAGGTCCTGGGCGACGTCGTCGCCCCGGTCGACGCCGCCGAGGTCCCGCTCGGGCTCGGCGTCGGGCGCCTCGGGGTCCTCGCCGGGGGTGTCCGGGATCCAGTCGTCGGTCGAGTCGGTCACGCGTCCTCCTCGGGTGGGGTCCGGCGCCCGCGCGGCGCCGGTCCGCCCGACGCTAGGCCGGGTCGACCGGCGGCGCGACCGGGGGCCGGAGCTCGTCCCCGCCGTCGTGCGGCTCGTCCTCCTTGCGGCGGCCGACCGACTCGTCCTCGAGCAGCGTCGGGTCCACCAGCTCGTGCCGGCGCAGGTAGGTCGACAGCACCGCCTGGATCGTCGCCACGACGGGCAGCGCCAGGAACGCCCCCAGGGCCCCGAACACGGCACCGGCCGCGATGACCGACAGGAAGGCGACGGCCGGGTTGAGCGCGAGCGACCGCTGCGACACCTTCGGGGTGAGGACCAGGTTCTCCACCTGCTGGTACGCGATGATGAACGCCAGCACGGCGAGGGCCCGCAGCGGTGACACGGTGAGCGCGACCAGGACGGGCAGGGCGCCGCCGATGTAGGTGCCGACGGTGGGGATGAACTGCGACACCAGGCCGGTGAACACGGCGAGCGGCAGCGCGTACGGGATCTGGACCAGCGCCAGGAAGGCCCACGTCGCGACGGTGGAGATGGCGGCGAGCACCAGCCGCGAGTTGATGAACCCCGCGACCTTGTCCTGCGACACCTCCCAGACCCGGAGCACCTCGCGCTGCCGGTGCGGGGCGAGGTACCGGCACACGGCGGCGCGGAACTTCGGCCCGGCGCTGGCCATGTAGTAGACGACGAGCAACACGGCGGTGGCCGTGAACAGCCCGCCCGCGATCGAGGTGCCGACGCCGATCACGCCGGGCGCGATGCTGCCGACGTAGTCGCCGGCGTTGTCCAGCAGCTCGTCGGTGCGGGGCAGCTGGATGTCGAACCGGTCCGACGCCATCGCGCGCAGGTCGGCGTAGTAGCCCGGGATGGACTGCACGAGGTCGACGAGCTGGTTGACGAAGAGCCCGCCCAGCAGGCCGAGCACCGCGATCCCGAGCACCAGCGCGCCGATCATCGTGAGGCCGGTGGCGAGCGGGCGCCGGATGCCGCGCCGGCCGAGCCACAGGATCATCGGCTCCATCGCGAGGGCGACGAACCACGAGATGACGATGATCGTCAGGACGTTGCCGAGCATCGACGCCGCGCGCCAGATCAGGATGCCGGCGAACGCCGCCGCGACCGTCATGGCGAGCGCGCGGGGCAGCCACCGCGGCGGGATGCGGGAGTCGCGGGCGCCCGGGGTGAGCCCGGAGCCGCGGGCGGCGGGCGCCGGGCGCGGGGCGGGGTCGTCGAGCGCGGGCATGCGGGGCTCCGTGGGGTCGGCGGCGGGTGCGCCGGTCAGGCTACCGGCGGCCGGTGCCGGGGGAGCGGGGGGCGCGCCCGGCGTCCGGCTGGACAGCGCGGGGCGGTCTGTGTGAGCGTTAACATACAACGATGGAGAAGTCAGCCGGGGACGAGCCCGGCGCTCTCGACGAGGAGACGACAGTGACGGACGTCGGCGCCGGTGTGGGCGTGAACCCGATCGTGCTGCAGCGGGCGGACCCGTGCGTGCTGCGGCACGGGGGGCAGTACTACTTCACGGGGTCGCACCCGCTGTACGACCGGATTGTGCTGCGTCGTGCGGAGCGCCTGGAGGACCTGCAGGCCGCGCAGGAGGTGACGATCTGGACCCGGCACGCGTCGGGTCCGCAGTCGCACCTGATCTGGGCCCCGGAGATCCACCGGATCGCCGGCG
>NZ_SZYE01000245.1 GCF_005239125.1 Cellulomonas hominis
AGCACGGCGGCCGCCGCGAGCGCGAGGACCCCCGCGGCGAGCGCGGTGCGGACCCCGCCGCCGCCCCGCCGCGGCCCTGCCGGGGGGCGAGCGGCGCTCAGCTGAGGAACGAGTGGTCGGCGTCCGGCCACTGCCCGCCGCGCACCTCCGCGGCGTAGGCGCGGGCGGCCTCGCCGAGCAGCTGCCCGACGGGCGCGAACGCCTTGGCGAACCGCGGCGACCACTCGCCCATGCCGGCCATGTCGGTCCAGACGAGCACCTGGCCGTCGCACTCGGCGCCCGCGCCGATGCCGATGGTCGGGATGCGCAGGATCTCCGTGACCCGGGCGGCGACCGGCGCCGGCACCATCTCCAGGACGACCGCGACCGCGCCCGCCTCCTGCACCGCGAGGGCGTCCTCGGCCAGCCGCTCGGCCGCCTCGTCCCCGCGGCCCTGCACCCGGTGGCCGCCGAGGGTGTTCTCGGACTGCGGGGTGAAGCCCAGGTGCCCGACGACCGGGATGCCGGCGTCGGTGAGCGCGCGGATCTGCGGGGCGACCCGGACGCCGCCCTCGAACTTCACGGCGTGCGCCCCGGCCTCCTTGAGGTACCGGGCCGCGGTGGCGAGCGCCTGCGCCGGGCCGGCCTCGTACGAGCCGAACGGCAGGTCCGCGACGACGAGCGCGCGGCGGGCCGCCCGCACGACGGCGCGGGTCGGCGGGATCATCTCGTCCACGGTGACCGGGATCGGCGACGCGTGACCCAGCATCGTGTTGCCGATCGAGTCGCCGACCAGCAGCAGGTCGATGCCCGCGTCGTCGAAGATGCGCGCCGTCGCGAAGTCGTAGGCGGTGAGCATGGTCAGTCGCTCGCCGCGCTCCTTGGCCTCGGCGAGGTGGTGCACGCGGACCCGCCGCGGGGCCGGTGCGCCCGCGGGGGTGCCGGGGGTGGCCGGGGTGGCTGCCGGGTTCGGCTGCTCGGACATCAGTGCTGCTCCACGGTGTCGGTGGTCGTGCCGGTCGCGCGCGCGGTGGCCTCCGCCGAGGCGGCGGTGTCCACGGGCTCGCGCCAGCGCGTGGTGATCGGCAGCCTACGGTCCCGGCCGAACGCCAGGGCCGTGACCTTGGGGCCGAGCGGGTACTGCCGGCGCTTCCACTCGGCGCGGTCGACGAGCGAGAGCACCTTGTCGACGATCTCCGGGTCGAAGCCCCGGGCCAGCAGCTCGGCGCGGCCCTCGGCGTGCTCGACGTAGGCGTCCAGCACCTGGTCGAGCAGGTCGTACGGGGGCAGGGAGTCCTGGTCCACCTGGCCCGGGCGGAGCTCCGCGGACGGCGGCTTGGTGATCGAGCTCTCCGGGATCGGCGGGACCAGCCCGGCGTCGACCGCGTGGTGGTTCCGCCACCGGGCCAGCGCCCACACCCGGGACTTGTCGACGTCCTTGAGCGGGGCGTACCCGCCGACGGCGTCGCCGTAGATGGTGGAGTAGCCGACCGCGAGCTCCGTCTTGTTGCCCGTCGCGAGCACCAGGTGGCCCTCGGCGTTGGACAGGGCCATGAGGATCACGCCGCGGACCCGGGCCTGCAGGTTCTCCGCGGCGACGCCCTCGAGCGCCATCTCGCCCTCGAACGCGTCGACCATCGGCTTGATCGCCTGCACCCGGTAGTCGGCGCCGATGCGGGCGGCGAGGTCCGCGGCGTCGTCCTTGGAGTGGTCCGACGACCAGCGGGACGGCATGGACACGCCGACGACCTTGTCGCCGCCGATCGCGTCCGCGGCGATCGCCGCCACCAGCGCGGAGTCGATGCCGCCGGACATCCCGAGCACGACCGACCGGAAGCCGTTCTTGCGCACGTAGCCGGCGAGGCCGGTCACGAGCGCGCGGTAGATCTCCTCGTCCGGGTCGAGCGGCTGCGCCGTCGTCCCGCGCCCGGGCGCCGCGCCGCGTGCCGGCAGGTCCCAGACCAGCAGGTGCTCGACGAACTGCGGCGCGGACGCCAGCAGGGCGCCGTCCGGGCCGATGACGAACGAGCCGCCGTCGAACACCAGGTCGTCCTGGCCGCCGACCATGTTCACGTACGCGAGCGGCGCCGCGACCTCGGCGGCGCGGCGGGCGGCCAGGTCGGTGCGGATGTGGCCCTTGCCCTCCTCGAACGGCGAGCCGTTGATCACGAGCAGCAGGTCGATGTCGTCGTCGGACAGCTCCGCGACCGGGCCGTCCTGCCAGATGTCCTCGCAGATCAGCAGGCCGACGCGGCGGCCGGCCACCTCGACGACGGTGGGCTCGCCGCCGGGCGTGAAGATCCGGAACTCGTCGAACACGCCGTAGTTCGGCAGGTGGTGCTTGTCGTACCGCTGGTGCACCGAGCCGCGCTGCAGCACGACCGCCTGGTTGGTCGGGCGCGCCGGGGCGTCGTCGTGCTCGCGCACGGTGCGCTCGCCGACCGTGCCCACCACGACCGTGAGGTCGCCGAGCCCGGCGTCGTCCAGCGCGCGGGCCAGGTCGGCGAGCGCGCGCTCCGCGCCGCGCCGGAACGAGGCGCGCAGGGCCAGGTCCTCGATCGGGTAGCCGGTGACGGTCATCTCGGGGAACGCCACGAGGTCGGCCCCCGCCTCGGCGGCCTTCCGGGCCCAGGCGAGGACGGCGTCGGCGTTCCCGGCGAGGTCGCCCACGCAGGTGTCGATCTGGGCGAGGGCGACGCGGAGTCCGGTCTGGTCAGGCATACCGGTGAGCCTATTCCGGCCGGGAGGGCCCCGGCGCGACGAGGCCCGGCGCGTGCGTCACCTCGCGGACACACGGATCAGGCAGGATGTCCCCCATGGACAGGCAGCAGGAGTTCGTCCTCCGCACCGTGGAGGAGCGCGACATCCGTTTCATCCGCCTCTGGTTCACCGACGTGCTGGGGACGCTGAAGTCCGTCGCCGTCGCGCCGGCGGAGCTCGAGGCGGCCTTCTCGGAGGGGATCGGGTTCGACGGCTCCTCGATCGAGGGCCTCACCCGGGTCTACGAGGCGGACATGATCGCCAAGCCCGACCCGACGACGTTCCAGGTGCTGCCCTGGCGCGGGGAGCGGCACGGCACCGCGCGGATGTTCTGCGACATCCTCACCCCCGAGGGCGAGCCGTCCCTGGCCGACTCCCGGAACGTGCTCAAGCGCGCGCTGTCCCGGGCCAGCGAGCAGGGCTTCACCTTCTACACGCACCCCGAGGTCGAGTTCTACCTGTTCGACGCGCCGGCCGACCCGACGCAGCCGCTGGTCCCCGTCGACCAGGGCGGCTACTTCGACCACGTGCCGCGCGGCACCGCGCACGACTTCCGGCGCGCGGCGATCACGATGCTGGAGTCCATGGGCATCTCGGTGGAGTTCTCCCACCACGAGGCGGGCCCGGGCCAGAACGAGATCGACCTGCGGTACGCCGACGCCCTGACCACCGCGGACAACATCATGACGTTCCGCACCGTGGTCAAGGAGGTCGCGCTGGAGCAGGGCGTGTTCGCGTCGTTCATGCCGAAGCCGCTGGCGGACCAGCCGGGCTCGGGCATGCACACCCACCTGTCCCTGTTCGAGGGCGACCGGAACGCGTTCCACGAGCCGGGCGGCCACCTGGAGCTGTCGAAGACCGCGCGCTCGTTCATCGCCGGCCTGCTCAAGCACGCCGCCGAGATCACCGCGGTGACGAACCAGTTCACGAACTCGTACAAGCGGCTGTGGGGCGGCTCCGAGGCGCCGAGCTACATCTGCTGGGGCCACAACAACCGGTCCGCGCTGGTCCGGGTGCCGATGTACAAGCCGGGCAAGTCCAACTCGGCGCGCATCGAGTACCGCGCGGTCGACTCCGCCACCAACCCGTACCTGGCGTTCGCGGTGCTGCTGGCCGCGGGGCTCAAGGGCGTCGAGGAGGGCTACGAGCTGCCCGAGGGCGCCGACGACGACGTGTGGGAGCTGACCGACGCCGAGCGCCGCGCGCTGGGCATCGAGCCGCTGCCGGCGACGCTGGAGAACGCGATCGCCGTGATGGAGCGGTCCGAGCTGGTCGCCGAGACGCTGGGCGAGCACGTGTTCGACTTCGTGCTGAAGAACAAGAAGCGGGAGTGGGAGGAGTACCGCTCGCAGGTCACCCCCTACGAGTTGCGCCGCTTCCTCCCGATGCTCTGACGCCGTCGCCGCCGCCGTCGCGTCGAGATCGCAGAAGATGCGGGGTTCCCGGGCCGGGAACCCCGCATCTTCTGCATGCTCGGCGTCCGGGCGAGCGGACGGGGGAGCGCACGTGGGGCGGCCGGGGGCGCGGGGTCGGTAGCGTGAGCGCGTGAGCAGCACGTCGGTCGGTCGGGGCAGCACGCTCGCGGGTCGGCTGACCCGCGCCGGGTTCGCGGACGTCGCGCGCGCGGAGCGGCTGCTGGCCGACGCCGCGCTGCTGCGGCTGGTGGGCGGCGACGACGCCGTCCCCGACGAGGACGCGCCGAGTGCCGCGCACGGACCCGACGGCCTCCCGGGCGCCGCGCTCGCCACCGAGGCGCTGGTCCCCGCGCTGGCCGAGTCCGCCGACCCCGACCAGGCGCTGC
>NZ_SZYE01000246.1 GCF_005239125.1 Cellulomonas hominis
CCCCGCCGGCGAGCACCGCGCCCGCGACCCCGGCCGCGCCCGTGAGGGCCACCGCGGCCGCGACCAGCCAGCGCCGCCCGCGCGCCGGGAGCTGGACGCCCGCGGTGTACAGGGCGTCGACCAGGACCAGCAGCAGGCCGATCGAGCCGCCGAGGGGGAGGGTGCCGGCGAACGCGGCGGACGTCACCAGCAGGACCGCGAGCGGGTGCCGGCGCTTGGCGGCGAGCGCCGCGCAGCCCACCACCAGCAGCCCGGCGTGCAGCGCGTCGGCGGCCGGTCCCTCGGCGGGCGGGGCGGTGCTGGTCACGCCGAGGCCGAGCAGCAGCAGCCCGACGCCGAGGTACACCAGGGCCACGCCGCGGTCGTCGAGCCGCGGCCACCGGGCGGGTCGTCGCGGAGGCATGCGGCCATCCCAGCACGGACCTCCCCCGGGCGGGTCCTCCGAACGGACGACGCCCCCGCGCGGGATCGTGCGGACGGCCGACGCCCGGACCGGTGCGGCGCGGCGAGGCTGCCCGGCATGGACGCCCTGCGCGAGAACCCCGTCGCCCTGCTCGTCGTCGCCTGCGAGGTCGCCTTCTGGGTGTTCCTCGCCGCCGCGGTCGTCGCCCGCTACGTGCTGCGGCGCCGTCGCCTGTCGACGGTGCTGCTGCTCTGCGAGCCGCTGCTCGAGGTGGTGCTGGTCGTCGCGACGGTCGGCGACCTGCTCCGGGGCAGCGAGGCCACCTGGACCCACGGGCTCGCGGCGCTCTACCTCGGCTTCACGGTCGCGTTCGGGAAGCGGACCGTGCACGCCGTCGACGCGTGGGTGGCCCACCGGTTCTTCGGCGGCCCCGAGCCCGTGCGCCCGCCGAAGCACGGCCCGGTCCGGGTCCGGTACGAGTGGGCGCTGTGGTTCCGGGTGCTGCTCGCCTGGGTGGTGGCGTGGGCCGTGCTCGGCGTGCTGCTGCTGGTCGCCTCGGGCGCCGGCGAGGCGGCGGCGCAGCAGCGGGAGGTGCTGCTCGGCTGGGGCGCCCGGGCGACGCTGGTCCTGGTGGGCTGGCTGGTGTTCGGCCCGGTGTGGGAGACGCTGACGCCCGCGCGGCGCGAGGAGGAGCACCGCGCGGGCGACGGCGGTCAGCCCGCGAAGATCCGGCGGTAGGTCTCCGGCGGGAGCTTGGGCCGCCGGTGCTCGTCGCACAGGCCGTTGGTCTCCAGGCCCGTGTCGGTGAGCTGGGTGTAGCAGTAGCCCTGCAGGACCGTCGACGCGCGGACCGCCCCGACGATGTCGGACAGCCGCGCCTCCAGGTCCTCGGTCGACCGTGCCTCGGAGTAGCCCCAGGACCCCTCGGGCGCCCCCGGGGCGTAGGACACGCCGCCGAACTCCGTGAGCAGCACCGGGATGGTGCCCGGCTCGGGCGCCTCGCGGCCGACCCACATCCGCCGCCCGGCGGGCCCGACGCCGTCGAGCGTGGCGGCGACGGCGGCCGCGTCGGCGTACCGCGGGCCGAGCACCGCGCCGGTGTCGGCGTAGTCGTGCACGGTCAGCAGGTCGGAGGTCGTGTGCTCCCAGCCGTCGTTCGAGATGACCGGGCGCGTCGGGTCCAGGGCCCGCGTCAGGTCGGTGAGCGCCCGGCTGTACGCCTGCTGCGCCGGGTCGTGCGGGATGTGCTGCACGCCCCACGACTCGTTGAACGGCACCCACGCGATGATCGACGGGTGCGACACGTCGCGGCGCACGACGTCCAGCCACTCGCGGGTCAGCTGCGCGACCGCCTCGTCGCTGAACCGGTACGCGCCGGCCGTCTCCGACCACACCGCGAGCCCGAGGACGTCGCACCAGTACAGGTACCGCGGGTCCTCGACCTTCTGGTGCACCCGGACCGCGTTGAAGCCGAGGTCCTTGGTCAGCTGCACCTCGGCCCGCAGCGCGTCGGGGCTCGGCGGGGTCAGGTGCGACTCGGGCCAGTAGCCCTGCTCGAGCACGGAGCGGAGGAAGAACGGCCGGTCGTTGAGCAGCAGGGTCCCGCCGAGCACGGCGACCGAGCGCAGGCCGCAGTACGACTCCAGCCGGTCGAGCTCTGCGCCGTCCGGGCCGAGCAGGGCGACCTCCGCGTCGATCAGCACCGGGCTGTCCGGCGACCACAGCAGCCGCTCGTACTGCTGGCCGTTCGCCTGCCGCGCGATCGCCACCGTGAGGTCCGCGACGGAGCCCTCGACCGGCACCTCGGCGGCGCCCAGGTCCTCGCCCGCGCGGGTCAGCCGCACCCGGACCCGCGTCCCGGCCGGCGCGGCCGCGCGGAGCCGGACCTGCGCCGCCACCCGGCCGCCCGGCACGTCGGGCCGCCAGGCGACGTCCGCCACGGCCACGGCGGGGACGCGCTCCAGCCACACGGTGCGCCAGATGCCGGAGGTGCGGTGGTACCAGATCGCGTGCTGCTCGGGCTGCCAGTCCTGCTTGCCGCGCGGCTGCTCGACGTCGGTGCGGTCGTCGGTCGCGCGCACCACCACGACGTGCGCGTCCGCGGCGACGTCCGGGTCGAGCAGGTCGGTCACGTCCACCGAGAACGGCGTCTGGCCGCCCTCGTGCCGCACGGCGTGCTGGCCGTCCACCCACACGTCGGCCTCGTGGTCGACGGCGCCGAGGTGCAGCAGCAGCCGGTCGCCGCCCGGGCCCGCGCCGAGGTCGGCGGGGACCGCGAAGGAGCGCCGGTACCACAGGGCCGCGTGGTCGCCGTGGTCGCCGATCCCGGACGCCGCGGACTCCGGCGGGAACGGCACGACGATCTCGCGGTCGAACCGCCCGGCCGCCGCGGGGGCGTGCCAGCGCTCGCGCAGCCCGGCGTCGGCGTCGTCGAACGCGAAGGCCCACGGCCCGTCGAGCGACCACCAGCGGTCCGGGCGGACGAGCTGGGGGCGGGGGTGCAGGCCGCGGTCGGCTGCTGACGTCGTCGTCATGGGCGGTCCTTCGGTGTCGCGGGAGTGCTGGCCAGGTCGCGCACCGCCATGTTGCCACGTGGCAAAGGCGCGCGTCACGTCCCTGTGGGGGCGCGTCGCGGCGCCCCGCGCGGTCAGGACGCCGCGGTCGACTCCCGCGCCACGACCGCGTGCGGCACGGTCACGTCCTGGGCAGGCCCGGCCTCCTCGCCGAGCTGCACCCGCGTCACCAGCCGGCGCACCGCGGCCCGGGCGATCGCGTCCCGGTCGGGCCGCACCGAGGACAACGACGGCGTGGCGAACCGCGCCTCCTCGACGTCGTCGAACCCCATCAGCGCGATGTCCTGCGGGACCCGCACGCCGCGGGTCAGGCACGCGCGCAGCGCCCCCGCCGCGAGGACGTCGGTGAAGCAGAACACCGCATCCGGCCGGGGGTCGGCGTCGAGCAGGGCCGACATGGCGGCGAACCCGGCGGACCGCTCGTAGGCGTCGACGTACCGCATGAGCCGCGGGTCGGCGGGCAGCCCGGCGTCCGCGAGCGCCTCCCGGTACCCCGCCTCGCGCTGCGGGCCGGTGCGCGCGGCCGCGCCCGGCTCCAGCCCGATCGCGGCGATCCGGCGCCTGCCCGTCGCGACCAGGTGGGCGGTGGCGTCCCGGGCGGCGGCCACGTTGTCGATGTGCACGTGGTCGAACGAGGTCGGCACCGTGCGCTCGCCCAGCAGCACCACCGGCCGGTCCGGGTCCGCGGCCGCGAGGTCGTCGGGCGTGAGGGACAGCGGGCTGAGCACCAGCCCGTCGAACAGCGCGCCCCGCGGGCCGCGCAGCAGCAGCTCGCGCTCCCGGTCCGGGTCGCCGTCGGTCTGGTCCACGACGACCGTGAACCCGGCCCCGGTGGCCTCCCGGACCACCGCGCGGGCGAGCTCCGCGAAGTACGGCTGGTCGAGCGCCGGCACGACCAGCCCCAGCAGGCCGGTCCGGCCGGTGCGCAGCGACCGGGCAGCGGCGTTGGCGCGGTAGCCCAGCCGGTCGATCACGGCCTGCACGTGGGCGCGGGTGCGGGGCGCGACGTGCGGGTAGCCGGTGACGACGTTGGACACGGTGCGCGGGGACACGCCCGCCGCCCGGGCCACCTCCTGCAGCGTCACCGCCGACCTGCGCGCCATGCCGGGCACCCTAGCGGTGCCCGGACGCCGCCGTGGGCCCTCCGGGCGGCGTCGATAGGGTGCGGTTGTGCGCCCGAGCCCCCCGCCGCCCGTCGTCGACCCGACGACCACGGACCCGGCGGCCGGCACGGGTCGGGCCGCGGCGGCCGTGGCGCTGGTCGCGCTCGGCGCGGTCGGCGTCGCCCAGGTCGCCACCGCGGCCGTGCTGCCCGCGCTCACCCGGCAGCTCGGGCTGGCGGACTGGCAGGCCGGCGCGGTGACGTCGCTGTCCGGGGCCGTGGTCGTCGCGACCAGCCCCTGGTGGGGGCGGCGCGCGGACCGGCACGGCGCCCGCCCGGTGCTCCTGGCGGCGGTGCTCGCGGGTGCGCTCGGCGCCGGCGCGGTCGCCGCCGTGCTCGCCGCCGGGGACCTGCCCGCGGGCGTGGCGTGGGTGCTGCTGCTGCTCGCCCGGGGCCTCGGGATCGGCGCCGCCGTCGCCGCGGCCGGCCCGGCGACCCAGGTG
>NZ_SZYE01000247.1 GCF_005239125.1 Cellulomonas hominis
GCCGGCGGTGGCGCCCGGCGCGGGCGCGTGCGCCGCGCGAGCCCGGGGCCCTGCGCGCGGTGCTCGGCGACCCCGGGGCGCGGCTGGCCTTCTGGATGCACTTCTCCGGTCAGTTCAGCAACCACGTCGTCGTGCTGCTGTGGGGGTACGCGTTCTTCGTCGAGGGCCAGGGACGGACGCCCGGCGAGGCCAGCGCGCTGCTGACGCTCAACGTCGTGGCCGCGGTCGTCGCCGGGCCGGTCATCGGCGTGGTCGTCGGCCGGCACCCGCGTGCGCGGATGCCGCTGGCGCTGGGCACGTCGGCGGCGATCGGGCTGGCCTGGCTGTCCGTCACGCTGCCGTCGACGCCCGTGCCGTTCGCGGTGCTGTGCGCGTTCGTGGTCGTGGTGGCGGTCGGCGGCCCGACGTCGCTGGTCGCGTTCGACGTCGCGCGCTCGTGCACGCCGCCGCGACGGCTCGGCACGGCGACCGGCTTCGTGAACACCGGCGGGTTCGTCGGCGCGCTGGCGACGATGCTCGTCGTCGGGATCGTGCTCGACGCCGCATCCGGGGGCGGCGCCGGGGGCGGCGCGCGGGACCTCGACGCGTTCCGGGCGGCGTTCGCCTGGGTGGCCGTGCCGTGGGCGCTGGGCGTCGGGGCGATGCTGCTCGGCCGCCGGTCGGCCAGGCGGGCGCACCCGGGGCTCGCGGTCTGAACCCCTCCCGACCGGTCGGTCGGTGTGGTCGTGCTGTGACCGCGCCGTGACCGGATCGTTGTGATCGACGCGACATCGGGCCGGAAAGAACCGTGGCGTCGCGATGACCTGCGTGAGAGGATCGCCGTGTTGCAGTGACGTACTGACGCTTGACCGGCGCCGGTCGGGCCCCCTCCGGGGACGCCCGCGCGGTACCTTCCAGCCATCCGGCTGGTCCACCCGGTGCAGGACGCGGGATAGGCATTGCGGCACGGTCCGGGGAGTTCCCGGCACCGTCACCGGATGGACAGAAGGACAAGAACATGGCACAGGGTGCTGTCAAGTGGTTCAACGCTGAGAAGGGCTACGGCTTCATCGCCCAGGACGGCGGCGGCGCCGACGTCTTCGTGCACTACTCGGCCATCGACTCCTCGGGCTACCGCTCGCTCGAGGAGGGCCAGCGCGTCGAGTTCGAGATCACCCAGGGCCCCAAGGGCCCCCAGGCGGAGCAGGTCCGCCCGCTCTGATCTGACGGTCCGCCCCCGCAGGGGCGATCGCACGACGAGGCCGCACCCCCGAGGGGTGCGGCCTCGTCCGCGTTCGTCCGCCGGCCCGGTTCAGGCCGACGGGAGGACGTCTGCGTCCCCGCCGGCGTCGGGCTCCAGCTCGGGGGCGGCGTCGCGCAGAGGGACGGCGCGGCCGACGAACGCCGCGAGCTCCTCGCCGACGAGCAGCCGCGCCGGCACCGGCAGCGACCGCAGGTCCCGCGCCAGCCCGGCGTCCGCCAGCAGCGCCGGGTCGTCCGTGCCGACGACCACGAGGTTCCCGTACCGCCGGCCGCGCAGCACCCCGGGCTCGGCGACGACGCCGACGTGCCCGAACACCGCGCCGAGCGTGGCGGCCTCGGCGCGCGCCAGGGCGAGCGGCGGCCGGTCGGCGCAGTTCGCGAGGTAGACGCCCCCGGGTCGCAGCACCCGGGCGACGTCGCGCGTGAACTCCTCCGTGGTGACGTGCGGGGGCGTGCGGTCGCCCGCGAACACGTCGCGCACCACCGCGTCCGCGCTCGCGTCCGGGAGCGTGCCGAGCTCGGCGCGCGCCTCGCCCGCCCGCAGCCGCAGCGCGGGGGACCGGGGCAGGTCGAACCAGTCGCGCACCAGGGCGACCAGCACCGGGTCGAGGTCGACGGCGACCTGCCGGGCGCCCGGGAACCGCGCGTGCCCCCACCGCGCGAGCGCGCAGCCCGCGGCGCCCAGGTGCACCGCGCGGAACGGGCCCTCGGCGGGCGGCAGGTGGTCGAGCACCGCCGCCATCTGCTGCATGTACTCGAAGTCCAGGCGCTCGGGGTCGGCCAGGTCGAGGTGCGAGCTCGGCACCCCGTTCACGAGCAGGGTCACGGCGTCCGGGTCGTCGGGGGAGCGCTGGACCTCGGCGGTGCCCGTGGCGATCGGGACCGGGCCGTCCGGCCAGGCCTGCGCCGACCCGGACCCGCGGCCGCGTGTCGGTGGTCGGTGGGACTCTGGAGCAGGTCGCCGGCCCCCGGCGGTCTTGTCCGACCTGCTGGTTCGGCCGGACCGGCCACGGGACGCCATTCCGACACCGTACGGGTTGACGCGTTCGAACAGGTGTTCGATACTGGAGCAGTCGAGAGAGGGAGGTGCGCGATGCCGGTCAAGACCCTTCGTGCCCTGCGGAGTGCGGCGCCCGGGCTGTCCGGCCGCACGGCGGAGCTGCTGCAGCGGGCCGACGCGGAGCTGGTCGCGGCCCAGTTCTCCTCCGAGCCCTGGGAGCAGTTCACCCACGCGCACCTCGCCGCGCTCCGGGCCGGCGCCGCCGTGCTCGCCGAGCGGCAGCCGCTGTCCGCGCGCCGCGGCCCGCGCACCGTGTGGGAGCTGCTCGACCGGGTCGCGCCCGAGATGAGCCGGTGGTCCGCGTACTTCGCCGCCGGTGCCGGGCTGCGCGCCGCCGTGGACGCCGGGCGGTTCGACGCGGTGTCCGCCGAGCGCGCCGAGCAGGTGCTGTGCCACGCCGAGGACTTCCTGGACCTGGTCCGCGCGGAGCTGGAGAGCGCGGCGGCCGAGCTCGAGGCGGCCCGGGCCGGATGAGCCGCGGCCCGCGGTCGCAGGACGCGAAGCGCGACTGGGGTGCCGAGGAGGACGGGTGCTCCATCCTGCACGTCGACATGGACGCGTTCTTCGCCTCCGTGGAGCTCGCGCGGCGGCCGCATCTGCGCGGGAAGCCCGTGATCGTCGGGGGCTCCGAGCGCTCGGTGGTGCTCGCCGCGACGTACGAGGCGCGCGCGTTCGGCGTGCACTCGGCGATGCCGATGGCCGCCGCGCTGCGGATGTGCCCGCAGGCGATCGTCGTCCCGCCCGACCACGCCGCCTACACCGAGGTGTCGCGCAGCGTCATGGAGGTGCTGCACGACATCACGTCGCTGGTCGAGCAGGTGAGCGTCGACGAGGCGTTCCTCGACGTCAGCGGCGCCCGGCGCCGGCTCGGCAGCCCCACCCGGATCGCGGCGATCATCCGGGAGCGGGTCCAGGCGCGGCACGGGATCACCTGCTCCGTCGGCATCGGAGCCACCAAGTTCGTCGCCAAGCTCGCCTCCGGGCACGCCAAGCCCGACGGGGTGCTGCTCGTGCCGCGGGCCGCCACCCTCGACTTCCTCCGGGTGCTGCCGGTCGGCGCGCTGTGGGGGGTCGGCGAGCGGACGGCCGCGGCGCTCGAGCGCTGGGGCATCCGCACCGTCGCCGAGCTCGCCGACAGCGACGTGTCCGTCGTGCAGCGCGCCGTCGGCAAGGTCGCGGGCGCGCACCTGCACGACCTCGCCTGGGGCCGGGACCCGCGCCCGGTCACGCCGGGCCGGGAGGAGAAGAGCGTCGGCGCGGAGGAGACGTTCGCCGTCGACGTCCGGGACATGCGCGTGGTCGAGAGCAAGGCGCTCGAGCTCGCGGACCGGTGCGCCGGCCGGCTGCGCGCGCAGCGGCTCGTCGCGCGCACCGTCGCGGTGAAGGTCCGCACCTCGGACTTCCGGACGCTGACCCGGTCCCGGACCCTGGCCCAGCCGACCGACGTGGGCCGCGAGCTGTACCTCGTGGCCCGCGACCTGCTCGCCGCGGCGGACCTGGGCGGGCTCCCGGTGCGGCTCGTCGGGGTCCGGGCGGAAGGGCTGATGCCGGCCGCGGACGTCGTCCGGCAGCCGACGCTCGACGAGGCCGCCGGGTCGAACCCCGATGCGCGGCGCGAGGCCGAGCGGGCGATGGACCTAGTGCGGGCCCGGTTCGGCCGCGCGGCCATCGGCGCCGGCACCCCCGCCGTGGGGCGGTCCGCGCGCGAGGTGTCGGCAGGGTCACCCGCTGCGGGGGAGCGCTCGACTACCGAGTTGGCCGACGGCCATCTATCCTGAGGTGAAGTAGTCCCGACGGCGGAGCACGGGGGTTGGAATGCCTCTCTCCGAGTACGAACAACGTGTACTGGAGCAGATGGAGCGTCAGCTCACGTCTGATGATCCCCGGCTCGCGAACACGCTGACATCGCGTGGACGTAAGCCGGTCCTGCGGTATGTCCTGGGCGGCATCGGTGCCGTCGTCGGACTGCTGCTGCTGGTGGTGGGTGCCGCGCAGTCGCAGGTGTGGCTGGGTGTGCTGGGCTTCGTCGTCATGTTCGCCTCCGTCGCGATCGCGTTCACGCGCCCGCGCCACGGTGGTGGGCCGGTCGGCGTCGTGCGGCCCGACGGCAGCACAGCACCGCGCCCTGCGGCCCCCAAGGCCAAGAAGGGTTTCATGTCCCGGATGGAGGACCGCTGGGACAAGCGGCGCGACCAGGGTCGTTGACGACCCCGCTCCCGCCCGCCTGATCCGGCGGCACGACCGCACCCGGGCCCGCCTCGCCGAGGCGGGCCCGCGCGCGCTCCCACCACCCCCGACGCGGGCCCCCCGTCCGCGCCGTCGTCGGCGCGGGGCGGCGGCGCGCACGCGCGTGGC
>NZ_SZYE01000248.1 GCF_005239125.1 Cellulomonas hominis
GCGCCGGCCCGCGCGCCGGCGCGCCCGGGGTGCCGGGCGCGGCCGGTAGGGTCCCTGGTCATGCGGGTGAGACCGTTCGCGACGTGCGACCTGCCGGGGATGTACCGCGTGTGCCTGCTGACGGGCGACGCGGGGACTGACGCCACGCCGGTGTACCGGGACCCCGACCTGCTCGGGCACGTGTACGCGGCGCCGTACCCGGTCGCCGACCCGACCCTGACCTGGGTCGTCACCGACGACGAGGGCGTCGCCGGCTACGTGGTCGGCACCGCCGACTCCCAGGCGTTCGCGCACTGGCAGGAGGAGGCGTGGTGGCCCGCCCTGCGGGAGCGGTACCCGCGGCGTGCGGTCGTGGCGGGGTACCGGGACCACGAGCTGCTCGGCACCGTGCACGACGGCGGCCGGTACGACCCGGCGGTCACCGACCGGTACCCCGCGCACCTGCACATCGACCTGCTGCCGCGCGCCCAGGGGCGCGGGCTGGGGCGGACGTTGATCGAGACGCTGGTGGGCGCGCTGCGCGAGCGCGGTGTGCCGGGGCTGCACCTCGGGGTGGCCGAGCAGAACGCCGGGGCGATCGCGTTCTACGACCGGGTCGGGTTCCGGCAGGTCGAGGCGCACCCCTGGGGCCGGACGCTCGGGATGGACCTGCGCGCCGCGGCCTGACCCCGGTCGCGGGTGCCGGACGGCGGGGCGCGCGCCCGGGTCCGCCGCCCGCGGGCGCCCGTCGCGTACCGTGACCCGCAGCGGACCAGCGGCGGAGCCCCGCCGCACCCGACCGGAGCGAGGAGGGCGCGGTGAGCGACACCGGGTACGGCGACTTCGAGTTCGAGCGCCGGTTCTTCGTGCGGACGCCGCCGACGGAGCTGCTCTCCGAGCCCGACCCGGTGCTGATCGTCCAGTCCTACTTCCTGGCCCAGGACGGCTACGCGGTGCGCCTGCGGGTGCAGGCGTCCGGGCTGCGGCTGCCCCTCGGGCCGGACGCGGACCCGCTGGACGTGCTCGACGAGGTCGGCGACCGGTTCGAGTTCTGCGCCGTCACGCTCAAGGGCCCGATGAACGTCGGCACCCGCTACGAGGCGGAGCGGGAGATCGACGTGGTCGTCGGCACCGAGATGATCCGCCGCGGCGGCCACCGGATCGTCAAGAACCGGTACTCCGTCTGGCTGGGGGCCGACGGCTGGGTGGTGGACGTGTTCGGCGGGCCGAACGCGCCGCTGGTGATCGCGGAGTGCGAGCGGTCCGGCCCGGTCACCGACCTGCAGATCCCGGCGTTCTGCGAGTCCGAGGTGACGGACGACGCCCGGTTCGCCAACGACGGGCTCGCGCGGGTGCCGTACCGGGGCTGGGCGGGGGAGTACGAGGCGGAGCTGCGCGAGCGCGGGCCGCGGTTCCTCACGGACTTCGGCCGGAACGACCTGCAGCGCCGGGGCTGACGCCTCCGCGCACCCGCCGGCGGGGCCGTGCCTGCCCCGGCGGCGGGTGCGCGCGCCCGGAATCACACAGGTGTCTCGACAACCATTGAAGCCTCAACTATCATCGTCGGCATGACCACCGCCGACCCGCGCCCCGCCCTCGACCGCCTCGCCGCCGACACCGCGATGGGGCCCGTGACCCTGCTGGTCGGCGACCTCGACCTGCAGCTGCGCTACTACCGCGACGTGCTCGGCCTGCAGGTCGTCGAGCGCCCGGACGAGCGCATCGAGGGTGTCGGCCGGCCCGACGTCGTGGTGCTCGGGCGGGGGACGCAGCCGCTGATGGTCCTGCGGCACACCCCCGACCTGCCGCCCACCAGCCGCGGCCAGGCGGGCCTGTTCCACACCGCGATCCTGTTCGACACCCAGGAGGCGCTGGCCGCCACGCTCGCGTCCGTCGCCGCCCGCGCGCCGCACACCTTCGTCGGCAGCGCGGACCACCTGGTGTCCGAGGCGTTCTACCTCACCGACCCGGAGGGCAACGGCGTCGAGCTGTACTGGGACCGCGCACGCGACCTGTGGGGCTACGACGAGCAGGGGCGGGTGCTGATGGACTCGCTGCGGCTCGACCCGAACGCGTTCATCCAGGGCCACGTCACCGACGCCGCGCTCGCGGCGCCGGCCGGGCGCCCGGTCGTCGGGCACGTGCACCTGCAGGTCGGCGACGTCGCCGGGGCGCGGGCGTTCTACGTCGACGCGCTCGGGTTCGACGTGATGGCCGAGTGGCACGGCGCGCTGTTCGTGTCGGCCGGCGGATACCACCACCACATGGCGATGAACACCTGGAACTCCGCCGACGCCGGCCCCCGGGCGAGCAGCCTCGGCCTGGGCGAGGTCACGCTGGTGGTCCCCGGGAGCGACGACGTCGGCGCCCTGCGCGAGCGGCTCGCGTCGCACGGCGTGGCGGTGCGCGACGACGGGGCGACGGTCACGTTCGACGACCCGTGGCGCAACGTGGTCCGCGTGCGCCCCGTCGCGGCGTAGCGCGGGCCGGCGCCGGCTCGAGGTCGAGCGTCTCCGTCGAGGTCGAGGGTCTCCGGCGCGTCCGGCGCGGGAGACCCTCGACCTCGCGTGAGGCGGCGGGCGTCAGCCGGCCATCGCCTCCGCGGTGTGGGACGGGTCGACCTGCTCGCCCTCGCGGACCGGGCCGGGCGGGGTGCCGTCGCCGAACGGGCGGCCCCCCAGGGACTCCCGGCCGTGCTCGGTCAGCCAGCCGCGCAGGTCCGGCCCGGCCGGGACGATCTGCGTCGGGTTGATGTCCTCGTGCACCACGTAGTAGTGCCGCTTGATGTGGTCGAAGTCGATCGTGTCGCCGAACCCCGGGGTCTGGAACAGGTCCCGCGCGTAGGCCCAGAGCACCGGCATCTCGGTCAGCTTCGAGCGGTTGCACTTGAAGTGCCCGTGGTAGACCGCGTCGAAGCGCACCAGGGTCGTGAACAGCCGGACGTCGGCCTCGGTGATCGTGTCCCCGACCAGGTACCGCTGCCCGGCCAGCCGCTCGGACAGCCAGTCCAGCCGGGAGAACAGCCGGTGGTACGCGCGCTCGTAGGCCTCCTGCGAGCCGGCGAACCCGCACCGGTACACCCCGTTGTTCACGTCGGTGAACACCTTCCGGGCCACCTGGTCGATCTCGTCCCGCAGGTGCTCGGGGTACAGGTCGGGCGCGCCCTCGCGGTGGTACGCGGTCCACTCGGTCGACAGGTCCAGCGTGAGCTGCGCGTAGTCGTTCGTCACGACCGCGCCGGAGGGCACGTCGACGATCGCCGGGACCGTGATGCCCTTCGGGTAGTCCGGGAACCGCCGGAAGTACGCGTCCTGGATGCGCGGGATGCCGAGCACCGGGTCGACCCCGCCCGGGTCGAGGTCGAACGTCCACGACCGCGCGTCGTGCGTCGGCCCGCACACGCCGAGCGAGATCGCGTCCTCCAGCCCGAGCAGCCGGCGCACGATGATCGCCCGGTTCGCCCACGGGCAGGCGCGGGACACGACCAGCCGGTACCGGCCGGGCTCGACCGGGTAGCCGTCCCGGCCGTCGGCGGTGATCCGCGTCGTGATGTAGCTCTGGTCGCGGACGAACTCCTCGCCGCCGGTGACGTACGCGCCGGCGGTGCTGAACTCCTGCTGCGTGGGCTCCGGGGTCATGCGTCGATCATCCCCGACCCGGCGCGGGGACGCCGCCCGGTCCACGGCGGGGCGCGCGGCGGCCTCGCCGGGTGTCGCCGCCCCTGCCTACAGTGGCCGGGTCCCCCCGACCCCGGCCCCGGAGACCCGTGCACCCCGCGCCCGACCGCCCCTCCCGTCCGACCCGTTCGCACCGGCCCCGCGGGGCCCGGCCGTGGCGCGTCGCCGTCGCCGCGCTCGTCGCCGTCGGCCTGCTCGCCGCCTGCACGGGCGGGTCCGCCGGCGGGACCGCCCCGTACCCCACGGCGTCCGCGGTGACGCTGCGGTCCGCCGTGACGCTGCCCGACTCCCCGACGACGGTCGTGCCCGACGGCACCGCCACGGGGACGGCGCTGGCGGTGAGCGGCGCGCTGTTCGCGGCGGCGCCCGTCGCCGTGCTGGTCGCCGACGAGGACCCGGTCGCCGTCGGCCCCGCCGCCAGCGCCGCCGTCGCCCTGGGCGCGCCGGTGCTCGTCGCGGGGGCGGGCGTGGCGGACGAGCTCGGCCGGCTGGGGACGACCGACGTCGTGGTGGTCGGCGCCGACCCGGACGCCCGGGCGGCGCTCGCCGCGGACCTGCCCGACGGGCTGCGGACCTACGGCGTCGACGCGGCCGAGCCGGCGCTGGCCGACCTCGGCCTGGCGGTCGGCGAGCCGCAGGAGGTGGCCGCCGACGGGCTCGTCGCGGCGGTCGCCGACCTGGTCCGGCCGGAGCCGGCGCTGCTGGTCGGCCGGGGCGCGCGAGCCGGGGACGCGGCGAGCGACGCGGACGCGTCCGAAAAGTCCGCGGGTGCGTCGCCGAGCGCGACCCCGAGCGCGACCCCGAGCACCGCGGCCCGGCCCTCCGCCGGCGTGCCGACCGCGCTCCCGACCCCCGGCGGCCGCGGGACGTCCCGCGGCGGGGCCGCGGACACCGCACCGACCGC
>NZ_SZYE01000249.1 GCF_005239125.1 Cellulomonas hominis
GGGCGCGGGGTGGCCGGGCTGCTGCGCGCCGCCCGCGGGGTCCGCCGTCGGCGGCGCGGTGGTGGCCGGCGGCGTGCCGGCCGGGGTGCCGGCGGGGGTACCGGAGGCCACGTCGTCGCCGCCGGTGCACCCGGCGAGGAGCAGGGCCGTGGTGGCCAGGGCGGACAGGGTCAGCGGGGTGCGTCGCGTGCTCATCGGCCTCGACGCTAGGTCGGCCCGGGTGGGCTCGCGACCCGGGGAAGATTTCCGCCCCGCCCGCTGTTCTGGCAGACTGTCCCGTCGGTCTGCGGTTCACGTGCGCGGCTCGCGCGCACGACCCGGAGGCCCTACCCGAGGAGAACACCTGTGAAGACTGACATCCACCCCGAGTACGTGGTGACCCAGGTGACCTGCACCTGTGGCAACACGTTCACCACGCGCTCCACCGAGACCTCCGGCGAGATCCGCGCCGACGTCTGCAGCGCCTGCCACCCGTTCTACACGGGCAAGCAGAAGATCCTCGACACCGGTGGCCGCGTGGCCCGGTTCGAGGCGCGCTACGGCAAGCGCTCGGCGAACTAGCCGTCCTGACGCCGGTGCGCGGCGGTCCCCCGAGGACCGCCGGGCACCGGCGTCTTCGCATGTCCGGGGCCGGGTCCGCCGTCCCCGCAGGCCGCCGGGCGACCGGCGACGCCACGCGCCGCGGCGCCCGCCCCCCCAGGAGAACCCGCGATGACCGACCCGTTCGCGGCCGCCCGCCCGCTGCTCGACGAGCACGCGCGGATCGAGCAGCAGCTCGCCGACCCGGCGGTGCACGCCGACCAGGCGCTGGCCCGCACCCTCGGCCGGCGGTACGCCGAGCTCGGCCGGGTCGCGCAGGCGCACGGCGCGTGGCGGGCGGCGGCGGAGGACCTCGCGGACGCCCGCGAGCTCGCGCAGGACGACGCCGCGTTCGCGGCCGAGCTGCCGGAGCTGGCCGAGGCCGAGGAGCACGCGGCGGAGAAGCTGCGCCGGGTGCTGGTGCCGCGCGACCCGGACGACGCCCGCGACGTGATCCTGGAGATCAAGGCGGGTGAGGGCGGTGAGGAGTCCGCGCTGTTCGCCGGTGACCTGCTGCGGATGTACCTGCGGTACGCCGAGCGCCGGGGCTGGCGGACGGAGACGCTGGAGTCGACGGAGTCCGACCTGGGCGGGTACAAGGACGTGCAGGTCGCGATCAAGGCGCGCGGCTCGGTCACCGACCCGGCCGACGGCGTGTGGGCGAGCCTGAAGTACGAGGGCGGCGTGCACCGCGTGCAGCGGGTGCCGGTCACCGAGTCGCAGGGCCGCATCCACACCTCGGCGGCGGGCGTGCTGGTCTTCCCCGAGGTGGAGGACGAGGGCGAGGTCGAGATCGACCCGAACGACCTGCGGATCGACGTCTACCGGTCCTCGGGTCCCGGCGGGCAGTCGGTGAACACGACCGACTCGGCCGTGCGGATCACCCACGTGCCGACCGGCATCGTCGTGTCGATGCAGAACGAGAAGTCGCAGCTGCAGAACCGCGAGCAGGCCATGCGGGTCCTGCGCGCCCGGCTGCTCGCGGCCCGCCAGGAGGAGGCCGCCGCGGCGGCGAGCGCGGCCCGGCGGTCCCAGGTCCGCACCGTCGACCGCTCGGAGCGGATCCGGACG
The DNA here is from genome assembly GCF_005239125.1 of Cellulomonas hominis. GTDB lineage: Bacteria > Actinomycetota > Actinomycetes > Actinomycetales > Cellulomonadaceae > Cellulomonas > Cellulomonas hominis_A. Next base: position 1,651 of record NZ_SZYE01000249.1, read on the forward strand.
TACAACTACCCGGAGAACCGGATCGCCGACCACCGCACGGGCTACAAGGCGTACAACCTGGACGCCGTGCTCGACGGGGACCTCGGCCCGGTCGTGCAGTCGGCGGTCGACGCGGACGAGGCCGCCCGGCTGGCCGCGGCGGGGGAGCGGTGACCGCCCCGGGCCCGGCGCCCGCCGGGGGCGCCCCGACGATGCGCGTGCTCGTCGACGCCGCCACCCGGGTGCTGACCGAGGCGGGTGTCGGTTCGCCGCGGCACGACGCCACCGAGCTGGCGGCGCACGCGCTCGGGCTGCCGCGCCTCGACCTGGTCCTGGCGCCGCCGGTGCCGGACGGGTTCACCGAGGAGTACGCGGGGCTGGTCGACCGGCGCCGGCGGCGGGAGCCGCTGCAGCACATCGTCGGGTCGACGGTGTTCCGCTACCTGAACCTGCGCGTCGAGCCGGGCGTGTTCGTGCCCCGGCCGGAGACGGAGACGGTCGCGCAGGTCGGCATCGACGAGGCCGCGCGCCTGGTCACCGAGGGCCGCGCCCCGGTCGTCGTGGACCTGTGCTGCGGCGCGGGCGGCATCGCCCTGTCGCTGGCGACCGAGGTCCCCGAGGCACGGGTGGCCGCGGTGGACGCGTCCCCGGCGGCCGTGGCGCTGACCCGCGCGAACGGCGAGCGGGTCGGCGCGACGCAGGTCCGGGTGGAGCTCGGCGACGTCCGCGACGCGGCGCTGCTCGCGGACCTGGACGGCACGGTCGACGTCGTCGTGTCGAACCCGCCGTACATCCCGCCGGACGCGGTGCCCGTCGACCCGGAGGTCCGCGACCACGACCCCGACCTGGCGCTGTACGGCGGCGGGGCGGACGGGCTGGAGGTGCCGCGGGCGGTGCTGGCCGCCGCCGCGCGCCTGCTGGTGCCGGGGGGGCTGCTGGTGATGGAGCACGCCGAGGTGCAGGACGCCGCGGCCCGCGCGGCCGCCGAGGCGACCGGCGCGTTCGAGGAGGTCGCGTCCCGCCCGGACCTGACCGGCCGGCCCCGGATGCTCGTCGCCCGCCGCCGCGCCGGCGCCGCCAGCGAGCCGCGTCCGGACGCCCGGCCGGGCGTGGGAGACTCGCAGCCGTGACTGCCGACGCCGTGCTGGACGCCACCGACCCCGCCACCTGGGGCCCCGCCCTCGACGCCGCCGTGCACACCGTCTCCCGCGGCGGCCTCGTCGTGCTGCCGACGGACACGGTGTACGGGATCGGCGCCGACGCCTTCGCGCCCCCGGCGGTGACCGCGCTGCTCGCCGCGAAGGGCCGCGGCCGCCAGATGCCGCCGCCGGTGCTGGTGCCGGACGTGCGCACGATGGACGGCCTGGCCATGGGCGTGCCCCCCGCGGCGCGCGACCTCGCGGAGGCGTTCTGGCCGGGCGGCCTGACGATCATCCTGGTCGCGCAGCCGTCGCTGGCCTGGGACCTGGGCGAGACGCACGGCACGGTCGCGCTGCGGGTGCCGGACCACCCGGTCGCGCTCGCGCTGCTCAGCCGCACCGGCCCGATGGCGGTGTCCAGCGCGAACCGCACCGGCCAGCCCTCGGCGCTCGAGGTCGGCGAGGCGTACGAGCAGCTCGGCGACCGGGTGCAGACCTACCTGGACGGCGGCCGCACCCCGGGGCAGGTCGCCTCGACGATCGTGGACGCCACCGGCGACGAGCTGCGCGTCGTCCGGCAGGGCGCCATCTCCCTGGAGCGGCTCCGCGAGGTCGCCCCCGTCCGGGAGGGTGACGCCGGCCGGTGAGGGCGTACCTCCTGCTCCTGCTGATCGCCGCGGCGGCGACGTACGTGCTGACGCCGCTGGCGCGGTGGTGCGCGCTCCGCTGGGGCGCGATCACGGCCGTGCGGAGCAGGGACGTGCACTCCATCCCGACGCCGCGCCTGGGTGGGCTCGCGATGTGGGCCGGGCTGATGGTCGGCCTGGTCATGGCGAGCCAGCTGCCGTTCCTCGAGGACGTCTTCGACCGCCCGGAGCCGATCATCGGCATCGCCGCCGCCGCCACGATCGTGTGCGCGCTGGGCGTCGCCGACGACATCTGGGACCTGGACTGGATGACGAAGCTGGTGGGCCAGGTGCTCGCCGCGTTCGTGATGGCGTCCATGGGCGTGCAGCTCTACCAGCTGCCGATCGACGGGGTGGTGCTCGGCTCGGACCGGATCTGGCTCGGGCTGACCGTGCTGGTGGTCGTCGTCGCGATGAACGCCGTGAACTTCGTCGACGGCCTGGACGGGCTGGCCGCCGGGCTGATCGCGATCGGCGGCGCCGGGTTCTTCCTGTACTCCTACCAGCTCACCCGCGAGGCGAGCCCGGGGGACTACTCGAACCTCGCGACCCTCGTGGTCGCGCTGCTGGTCGGGGCGTGCGTGGGCTTCCTGCCGCACAACTTCCACCCGGCGCGGATCTTCATGGGCGACTCCGGCTCGATGCTGATCGGCCTGGTGATCGCGGCGGCGGGCATCCAGGTGACGGGGCAGATCGACCCGGCGGTCGCCTCGACCCGGCAGTCGTTCCCCGCGTTCCTGCCGATCCTGCTGCCGCTCGCGGTGCTGCTGCTGCCGCTGCTGGACATGGGCCTCGCGGTGATCCGGCGGGTCGGCTCGGGGAAGTCCCCGTTCCACCCCGACCGGATGCACCTGCACCACCGGATGCTGGCGCTCGGCCACTCCCACCGGCGCGCGGTGATCATCCTGTACGTGTGGACCTTCGTGTTCACCGGCGCGGCGACCGCGCTCGTCTGGTTCTCGACCACCGCGGTCCTGATCGGCCTCGCCGTCGGCGTGCTGGCGGCCCTGGCCCTGACGCTCGGGCCGCTGCGCGGCCGCAGCACCGCGGGCGGCGGCACCCCGGGCCCGCCGCCCGGGGTG
>NZ_SZYE01000024.1 GCF_005239125.1 Cellulomonas hominis
CCGCGGCGGGCAGCGCGCCGCCCAGCGCGAGGGCGGCGGCGGCCGCCAGCGCGGCGAGGGCGGCGGGGACGCGGGACGGGGTCACGGCGGGGCCTCCGGGTCGACGGTGACGACGGGTGCGGGTGGTGCGGCGGTGCGGGTGGTGCCGCCCCCGCCCGCCCGGGACGAGGACCGGGCGGGCGGGGACGGGGACTGCGGGTCCGTCAGCTGAGCGCGGTGAGCGTCAGCGTGGCGGTGTAGGTGCCCTGCGGGGCGTCGAGCGGCAGCTGCAGGTCGAGGTCGGCGCCGACGAGGGACGAGCCACGGGCGTGCCCGGTCTCGGCCTCGGCGAGCGTGCGGGCCACGGACAGGCCGTCGCCCTCCTCGAACCCGGACGGCACCGCGGGCCCGGCCACGGCGTCGCCGCCGTTCTCGAGCACCTCGGGCGTCCAGCCCAGGTACTTCGACGACAGGGTCTGGCCCCCGGCGACGAAGTCGCTGACCTGCGCGGTGACGGACCACTCCGGGTCGCCGGCGCGGGTGTCCTGCACCCGGACCGGGACGATCTCCCCGGTGGCCCGGTACCGGTCCTCGAGCTCCTCGGCGACGCCGAGGTTCACCAGGCCCGACGTGCCCTCGAGCGACCAGACGAGCTCGCCCGCCCGCTGCTCGGGGACGGTGACGGCGAGCGCCTGGTCGCCGGCGGCGACGGTGCCCGGCGCCTCGCCGGTGTGGTCGCCCTCGACGCCGCCCGCGGTGTTGCCCGGGCCGAACGCGGCGGCCGGGTCGTTGTCCGCGAGGCGGATGGTGCCGAGGACGGTGCTCCCGGCGACCCGCAGGTTCGCGGTGTTGCCGGTGAGCACGAGATCGCCGCCGACGGTGTTGCCCCAGGTGTCGGTCGCGCCGTCCGCGGTGGCGCCGATCAGGACGTCCCGGCTGGAGCCGGTCACCGACAGGCCGCCGCCGACGACGGCCCCGGCCACGGTCACGCCCCAGTCGGAGTCGGCGATCGCCACCTCGCCCCGGACGCCCGTCTGCAGCAGGTCGACGTAGGTCGCCGCCTGCGTGGTCAGGCCGCCGGCGATGTCCGAGCCGGTGACCTCGACGTCGAGCCCGCCGGCCGCGACGCTGCCGCCGACCTCGAGGTCGTTCAGGTAGAGGAACCCGACACGCGCGCCGGTGGTGTAGGCGCTGACGTCGCCGTCCACCCGGGTGCCGTCCAGCAGGACGCCGTACGCGTCGGTGGCGACGACGTCGCCGGTGACGGTCACCGACGTGGCGTCGAGCCAGGCGTCCGCGCCGACCGTGATGGAGCCCTCGACGGTGGCGCCGGCCAGCACGCAGTCAGCGCCGGCCGGGACGACGAGGTCCCCGGTGATGGTCTGGTCACCCAGGTCGGTGGTGCAGTCGGTCGAGGCCGCCTGCGCCACCGTGCTGCCGAGGGCCACGAGCCCGAACGCGCCCACGAGCGCCGCGGGCACCGAGTAGATCCGCTTCATGTCCGTGTCTCCTTCTCGCTCAGCCGCGCAGGCCGGCGATGGCGTCGTAGCTGCGGTCGGCGTTGCCGAGGGAGTCCAGCGGGTTCGGCGGTTCGGCGACCGTCGAGGCGTTGTCCTGCTCGTACAGGCCGAAGTGCTGGCCGCGCGAGCGGAGCTGGGACAGGAACTGCTGGTAGGGCAGGTCGCCGGCGCCGAACTCGATGATGTCGTAGCCGTTGGCGCTGGCCTCGTTGGCCTTGCCGTCCTTCAGGTGCAGCAGCGGGTAGCGCCGCGGGTTGCGCAGGACGTAGTCGACCGGCTCGAACCCGGGGTACTTGTGCTGCCCGACGTACGCCCAGTAGATGTCCATCTCCAGGTACACCAGGTCCGGGTCGGTGTTGTCGTAGAACACGTCGTAGAGCCGGACCGACGGGTCGACCGGGTCGAACCGGAACTCGCCGTCGTGGTTGTGCTGGTAGAGCTTGAGGCCGGCGGCCTTGACCTGCGCGCCCCAGCCGTTCCACTCCTCCGCGGCGGCGAGGTAGCCCTCCTTGGTCGCGGTGTTCGTGGGCGCGTTGCCGGTCCCGAGGTGCGGCATGCCGAGGGTGTGCGCGATGTCGATCTGGTTCGCGAGGTCCGTGCGCAGCAGCTGGGTGCTGACGTGCGAGCCCACCGCCTTCAGGCCGTTGTCGTCGAGCAGGGTGCGGATCTCCGCCGGCGTGATGGCCCCGACGTTCCCCTGGGTGTAGCCCGCGAACTCCACCTCGGCGTAGCCGATGCGGCCCAGCTCCTCGAACACGGCCCGGAAGCCGAGCGAGCTGACCTTGTCGCGGATCGTGTACAGCTGGATGCCGATGCGGTTCGCCGGGACCAGGCGGGTCCGCCCGGTCGGCGCCTGTGCCGCGGGCGCGAGGCCGGCGGCCGAGGCCCCGGAGGCCCCCAGGGCGGTCCCCAGCCCGACGGCCACCGTGGAGGCGCCGAGCGCCTTCATGAGGGCCCGCCGGCTCATCGGCCGGTTCGGGAGCGAGGCGTGCTGGTGCGTGCTCATGTCTCTCCTTCGAGACGGCCGGGCCCCGGGCGGGGCTGCTCGCGCAGCCCCGCCCGGGCTCCGGCGCGCGGTCAGCTGCGGACGGTGAGGGTGGTGCTGGTGGTGGAGCCGGAGATGCCGGCCGTGCCGCCGTAGGCGACGTCGACCTTGTAGCTGCCCTCGGGCAGGCGCCCGAGGGAGACGACGCTCGCGCCGGAGGCGTCGAGGGTCCCGGTGAGCGTGGCCACGGTCTGGTTGTTGCGCTTGACCGTGACCGTGACGTCCCCGGCCGGTGCGACGCCGCTGCCGGTGGTCACCTGGACGGTGGCCTTGGCGGCGACGGCGGGCTTGACCGGGTTCGGCGACACGGTGGCCGCGACCGCCGACGTGGTGCGCGCCACGGTGAGCCGGACCGTGCCGGACGAGGGCTTGAAGACCTCGCCGCCGACGAAGGACGCGGTGACCGTGTGGGTGCCGACGCCCAGCGCGGGGTCGACCGCCACGGAGGCGGTCCCGCCCTCGCCGAGCGTGCCGCGCCCGACCTCGGTCTCGCCGACCGTGAGCACGACCTCGCCGGTCGCGGTGCCGTCGGCGGCCGCGACCGTGACGTCGACCGCGCCGGGGGCGCCGAACGGCACCCGGCCGGCCGCCACGGTCGCCGTGGTGGTGGTGTCGACGGTGGGCTCCTCCGGGGCGTCCAGGTCGATCGTGAACGCCACGGAACCGACCTCGGAGACCAGCCCCTGGGTGTCGGTGGCCCGGTACCGCAGGTCGTACGTGCCGCTCTCGGCGAACGTCACGCCGTACTGCTGGTTCGCCGCCAGGGTGGTCCAGGTGGCGCCGCCGTCGCGCGAGTACTGCACGCTCGCCAGCGCCCCGTCGTCCGCGGCCTGCACGGCGAACCGCACCGGCTCGGTGAAGACGCCGCCGGCGCCCGTGGGCGTCGCCGGGGTCAGGGTGTGCGCCACCGTCGGCGCGGTCACGTCCGCGACGCCCGGGCCGACCATCGTGAGCGCGTCGACCGCGAGCTCGTCCGCCGACGTGACGAACAGCTCGCCCGTGCCGTCGGGGGCGTCGAAGGCGATCTCGACGTTCTTCCAGCCGGACCCCGCCGGGACGGTGGCGGTCGCGAACGGCGCCGCGTCGACGGCGCCCCAGCGGAGCTGGACCTCGCCGCCGCCGCTCGCCCGGACGACCGCGCCGGTGATCCCGGAGAACGACACCGGCGAGTACCGCAGGCTGTCGCCCGAGCCGAGACCGCGGACGGCGTTGCCGCCGAGCGCCGCCTCGTCCGCGTACACCGTCACGCCGGTGCGCGCGGCGTGCTCGGCCTGCTGCTCGCGCGGGTTGAGCCGCAGGGTGGCCTCCCCCGTCGCCGCCGGCAGGCCGTTGGCGCCCCCGTCGCGGTAGGTGACGACGACCGCGCCGTACAGCAGCGCGCCCGGGCCGTGCTCCGGCGAGTTGGGGTCGGTCTTGAAGGCGCCCTGGCAGCCCGTGCCCGAGACCTCGGGGTGGGCGTGCTCGTCGTGGCCCAGGCCGTACGTCCAGGACACGCGGGCGCAGTCGGTGGCCGTCCCGTCCTCGGCGTCCTGGGTGGTGACCCGGAACGGCACCGCGTCGCCCCAGGTGAAGAACCCGCCGTTCTCCGGGTGGGTGAGCGTGACCTCGGGCGCCTGGTTGCCCACCGAGATCGGGTGGGAGGTGAGCGTGAACTTGCCGTCGGGGTCGGTCACCCGGAGCCGCGCGGTGTAGGCCGCGATCGCGGTGTAGGTGTGCTCGGCCTCGACGCCGGTGGCGTCGAAGGTGCCGTCACCGTCGAAGTCCCAGTCGTACCGGAGCGCGCCGCCCTCCGGGTCGCTCGACGCGGACGCGTCGAACTGCACCGTGAGCGGGGCCGACGACGAGGACGTCGGCGTGGCCGTGAACTCGGCGCGCGGCGCCTTGTTCCCCTCGGCGTAGGCGATCCGGTAGAGCCCCGCGTCGGGGTTGGCCCGGAAGAACCCGTCGCCGTAGTCGAGGACGTACATCGACCCGTCGGGGCCGAACTCGATGTCCATCGGGTTGTCGATCGGCGGCCAGCCGTCGGCGGTGATCGCCGCGTTCGGCGTGACGTCCTCGATGTGGGTCACCTCGAAGGTGTCCCAGTCGACGGTGAACGCCGCGACGTAGTCCTGCGAGAACTCCCCGAAGAACGCCTTGCCCTCCCAGTAGGCGGGCCACGCGTCGGCGCCCGCGTCCGCGGGCCGGTGGTAGACCGGGCCGCCCATCGGGCCCTGGCCGTTGCCCGTGCCGAAGTCCACGAGCTCGTCCCAGGGCTGGTCGCCGGGGGCGTCGCCGTAGTAGAGCGTGGCCGGGCGGGCAGGGGGCAGGTTCGTCAGGCCGGTGTTCCACCGCGAGTCGTTGACCAGGTTCTCCGGGTCGAAGAACGCGCCGGGCGTGCCGGTCGCGAAGTCCCAGTCGTTGTAGGCGACGTTGTCGCCCGTCACGTACGGCCAGCCGGAGTTGTGCGGGTCGTCGAGGCCGACGACGTTCCACTCCACCAGGCCCATCGGCCCGCGCCCCGCGGTGGCCGCGGCCGCCTTCGTCGCGTCCGGGCCGTAGTCGCCCCAGGACAGCGAGCTCGTCTCGGGGTCCACGTCCAGCTTGAACGGGTTGCGGACGCCCATCACGAAGATCTCGGGCCGGGTGCCCTCGGTGCCCTCCGGGAACAGGTTGCCCTCGGGGATCGTGTACGACCCGTCCTCCTCGACGTGGATCCGCAGGATCTTGCCGCGCAGGTCGTTCGTGTTGCCCGCGCCGCGGCGCGAGTCGAAGCCGGGGTTCATGCCCGGGGCGTCGTTGTTCGGCGCGAAGCCGTTGGCGCCCGGGGTGCCGGCCGGCGTGTTGTCACCGGTGCCGAGGTACAGGTTGCCGTCGGCGTCCCAGTCGAAGTCGGCGCCCACGTGGCAGCACTGCCCGCGCTGGACCTCGACGTCGAGGATCTTCTGCTCGGACGCCAGGTCCAGGCCGTCGCCGGTCCACTGGAACCGGGACAGCCGGTTCACCCCGACCCACTGGTCCCAGTAGGACTCGTCCTGGCCGGCGGGCAGCGTGTTCGGCGCGGAGCCGGCGGGCGTGCTCCCGGGCGGGGCGTACACGAGGTACACCCAGCCGTTCTCCTCGAAGTCCGGGTCGATGCCGATCGACTGCAGGCCGTCCTCGGAGTTCGCGTACACCGGGATCGTGTTCGTGACCCGGGTGACGCCGGTGGCCGGGTCGGTGAGCCGGATGTCGCCGTTGCGGGCGGTGTGCAGCACCCGGCCGTCGGGCAGCACGGCCAGGTCCAGCGGCTCCCCCACGTCCTTGGTGAGCGTCGTCTTCTCGTAGTTGCCCCAGTCGAGCGCGGCCTCGGCGCCGGGCTCGGCCCCGTGGTCCACGCCGTCGTGGGCCACCACGGGTCCCGCGCCGAGCGCGAGCCCCGTCACGGTGAGCACCCCGGCGAGGGTGAAACCCACCATTCTCCTGCCGCGCTGCGAGCGCGGCTGCGTACGATCCATGAGTGATGCAGCTCCTTACGGGATCTCGTCACAGAGGTCGGGCTCCTGCGTCGTCCCCACGGTTCGGGAACCCGGCCTCCTCAGCCGGCCGACGTCGTCGTCGGCCGTGGCGCGGTCCCACCTCCTCCCCCTCGAGCGGTGAGCTGATCGTCTGCTGACCTGGTGCTGCTGGTGCGGGCGGGCCGCCCCCGGGCGGGTCAGCCCAGGGCGACCCACCGGCTGTCGTCGGCCGCGCTGCGCTCGACGGCGTCGAGCACGCGCTGCACGGCGAGCCCCTCGGCGAACGACGGCGACGGGTCCTCGCCCGCCGCGATCGCGCCGACCAGGTCGACGACCTGGTGCGTGAACGCGTGCTCGTAGCCGAGCCCGTGCCCCGCCGGCCACCAGTGGCCGACGTAGGCGTGCTGCGGCTCCGTCACCACGATCCGCCGGAACCCCGCGACGGCGGCGTCCTCGGTGGCGTCGTGGAAGTGCAGGACGTTCATGTCCTCGAAGTCGAACGACAGCGACCCGCGGTCGCCGTTCACCTCGAGCCGGATGGCGTTCTTGCGGCCCGTGGCGAACCGGGTGGCCTCGAACACGCCGAGGCCGCCGCCCTGCAGCCGGGCGAGGAACACCGCGGCGTCGTCGACGGTGACCGGGCCGCGCTCCGCCCCGCCCGTCCCGTGCAGGCCCGCGAACGCGGCGGCGACGGGTCGCTCGTGCACGAACGTCTCCATCAGCCCCGACACGCCGGTCAGCCGCTCGCCGGTGATGAACTGGGCGAGGTCGACGGCGTGCGAGCCGATGTCGCCCAGCGCGCCCGAGCCGGCCTGCTGCTTGTCGAGCCGCCAGGACAGCGGCGCCTCCGGGTCGGCGAGCCAGTCCTGCAGGTACTGCACGCGCACGTGCCGCACCGCCCCGATCCGGCCGTCCGCGACCAGCTGGCGCGCGAGCTGCACGGCCGGCACCCGCCGGTAGGTGTAGCCCACCATGGACCGCACCCCGCGGGCCGCCGCCGCGTCGGCCGCGGCGACCATCGCCTCGGCCTCCGCGATCGTGTTGGCCAGCGGCTTCTCGCACAGCACGTGCTTGCCCGCCTCCAGGGCCGCCACCGCGATCTCGGCGTGCGTGCGGCCCGGGGTGCAGATGTCGACCAGGTCGACGTCGTCCCGCGCCACCAGCTCCTGCCACGACCCGGCCGTCCCCTGCCAGCCGAGCCGCTCCGCCGCGGCCTTCACCGCGGCGGCGTCCCGGCCCCCGAGCACCCGCATCACCGGCGTGCGCGGCAGGTCGAAGAACCGCGGGGCCGTGCGCCACGCCTGCGAGTGCGCGGCGCCCATGAACGCGTACCCCACCATGCCCACGCCGAGCGGCGCGGCCGTCGTCCCGTCCATCACGAGACCTCCTTGCCTGGGCGCGGGTGGCGCCGGCGACCGGCGCCACCCGCGGACCGGATCAGGACTCGAAGGCCGAGTCGATGTACTGGTCGACGTTGTCCGCCGTGACGACGGGCGCGAACAGCTGGACGGTGCGCGGCACGCCCGAGGACGCCAGGTCGCTCAGCGACTTCTCGTGCGCGACCAGCCGGGCGAGCTTGATGCCGTCCGCCGCCTGGGTCGACGGGTAGATGACGGTCGCCTCCACGACGGAGGCGTCGTCCTGGATCTCACGCATCATGTTCGCCGAGCCGGCGCCGCCGACCAGGAAGAACTCGTCGCGGCCCGCGTTCTCGATCGCCGCCAGGACGCCGACGCCCTGGTCGTCGTCGTGGTTCCAGATCGCGTCGATCTGCGGGGCCGCCTGCAGCAGGTTCGCCGCCGCCTGCTCGCCGCCCTGGACGGTGAAGTCCGCCGCGACCCGGTTGTCGACGTCGAGGCCGCAGTCCTCCAGCGCGTCGGCGAAGCCCTGGCTGCGGTCCTGCGTCAGCGGGAGCGAGTCGATGCCGGCGATCTCCGCCACGACCGCGTCCGGGTTGTCGCCCAGCCGCTCGCAGATGTACGTGCCGGCCGAGACGCCCATGCCGTAGTTGTCGCCGAGCACGGTCGCCCGGGACGCGAACGGGCTGGAGAACTCCCGGTCGACGTTGATCACCGGGATGCCGGCCTCCATCGCCTGGGTGGCGACGTCGGTGAGCGCCCCGCCGTCGAACGGCAGCAGCACGATCGCGTCCACGCCGTCGTTGATGAAGCCCTCGATCTGGCTGATCTGCACGTTGACGTCGTTGGTGCCCTCCGCGACCCGGAGCTCGACGTCCTCGTACTTCTCCGCCTCCTTCTGCGCGGCGGTGGTGATCGCGCCCATCCAGCCATGGTCGGCGGCCGGCGCGGAGAAGCCGATGACGACCGTGTCGCCGGCCTCGTCGTTGTCGGACACGGCGACCGGGGCGGCCTCGGCGCCGCCGTCGTCCTCCTCCGCCGGGGCGTTGGAGGTGCAGGCCGCGAGGAACGCGACGGACAGCACGGCGACCGGCGCGAGGACGCGGCCTCGGCGGCGCGTGGTGCGGGTGGTGGACATGGGATCTCCTTCGACGATGTCCGGGGTCGTGCGGGCAGGGTGGGGCGTGCGGGCGGGTCGGACCCGATCGCGTGGGGGTGGTGCACGAGGTGCTGAGCGGGGCGGGGCGCCCCGGGTCAGGTGCGGGCGGTCCGCGGCGTGCGCGAGGTGAAGCGCTGCTGCAGCAGGACGGCGACGACGATGATCGCGCCCTTGATGATCTGCTGGACCGAGGAGTCGAGGTTGTTCTGGATGAAGATGTTGGTCAGCGTCTGGAAGATCAGGACGCCGATCACGGTGCCGATGATGGTGCCGCGGCCGCCCGCGAGGAGGGTGCCGCCGACCACGACCGCGGCGATCGCGTCGAGCTCGTAGAGCAGGCCGTTGGTGGACGAGCCCGCGCCGGTGCGGGCCAGCATCATCACCGCGGCGATGCCGGCGGCGAGGCCGGCCAGGCCGTACAGGTACATCGTGTGCCGCTTCACCGCGATGCCCGCCAGGCGGGCCGCCTCGGGGTTGCCGCCCACCGCGACCGTGCGGCGGCCGAACGTCGTCCGGTTCAGCAGGAACCAGCCGGCGACGGCGACGACCGCGAAGATCCACACGATCTTCGGCACGCCGAGCAGGTTGCCCCGGAACGTGTCCTCGAACGACTGCACCGAGACCAGCTGGGTGCGGCGCTGGGCGATCAGCTCGGCGAGGCCGCGCGCGGCGACCAGCATGGCCAGCGTCGCGATGAACGCGACCACCCGGCCGTACGCGATCAGCACGCCGTTGACCAGCCCGGCGCACAGGCCCACGGCGAGGGCGCAGGCGACCATCACGATCCAGCCGTACTGGTCCGCCATCTGCTGGGTCGCCACCGTGGTGGCCCACACCGACGCGAGGCCGAGCACGGACCCGACGGACAGGTCGATCCCGCCCGCCGTGATCACGAAGGTCATCCCGATGCTCAGCACGCCGACGATGGCCGCGGCGCTGAGGATGACCAGGACGTTGTCGATGCTCGCGAACCGGCTGCCGGCGGTGATGTAGCCGACCACGCAGATCAGCGCGAGCGCGATGACCAGGCCGAGGATGCGGGCCGAGCCCGCGCCCGCCGGTCCACGGCGGCCGCCGGAGGTCCCGCGGGCGACGCGCTCGACCCGGGCGGACTCGTCGGCGGCGGGCGGCACGGGGGTCGCGCCGGCCGAGCCGGGCGCGGGGGTCGGGCCCGCGGGGGCGCCGGGCGTGCCCGGGGGCGGGGCGGAGAGCTGGTGCTCGCTCACGCGGCACTTCCTTCCATGACGAGGTCGAGCACGGCGTGCTCGTCGATGGCGGTGGCGGGGCCCTCGTGGACGACCCGGCCTTCGGACACGACCAGCACCCGGTCCGACAGACCGAGCACCTCGGGGATCTCGCTGGACACGACGACGACGGCGGCGCCCTCGTCGGCGAGCCGGCGGACCAGCGCGTAGATCTCGGCGCGGGCGCCGACGTCCACGCCGCGGGTCGGCTCGTCGAGCAGCAGCACCCGGCAGCCGTGCACCAGCCACCGGGCGAGCATCGCCTTCTGCTGGTTGCCGCCCGACAGGGTGCGGATGGCGCGGTCGACACCGGCGGGTCGCAGGTCGAGCGCCTCGGCCTGCTCCTGCGCGACGCGCCGTTCGGCGCGCTCGTCCAGGAGGCCGCCCTTGGCGAACCGGCCGAACGTCGACAGCGTGACGTTGCGGTACACCGGCTCGTCGAGCAGCAGGCCCTGGGCCTTGCGCTCCTCGGGTGCCAGGCCGACGCCGGCGCGCACGGCGGCGGTGACGTCGCCCGCCCGGAGGCGCTTCCCGGCGACCGCGACCGTGCCACCGCTCGCGCGGCGGGCGCCGTAGATCGTCTCCAGGATCTCGGACCGGCCCGAGCCGACCAGGCCCGCGAGGCCGACGATCTCCCCCGCTCGCACCTGGAGCGACACGTCCGCGAACGCGCCCCGCAGGCCGAGACCCTGCACGTCGAGCACCACCGGGGCGTCGGGCGCCGGCTCCGTGCTCTCCGGGAAGACGTACTCGACGTTGCGGCCCGTCATGAGGCGGATCAGCTCGCCGGTGGGGGTGTCCCGCGCCGGCAGGTCCCGGGCGACCGTGCGCCCGTCCTTCAGCACCGTGATCCGGTCGCCGATCGCGCGGATCTCCTCCATGCGGTGGGAGATGTAGACGATCGCGACGCCCGCGGACGTGAGCTGGTGCACGACGCGGAACAGGTTCGCCACCTCGTCGGAGTCGAGCACCGCCGACGGCTCGTCCATGACGATGACCCGGGCGTCGTGCGACAGCGCGCGCGCCATCGACACGATCTGCTGCGCGGCGGCCGGCAGCGAGCCGACCTCGTGGTGCGGGGAGATCTCCGGGTGCCCGAGGCGGGCCAGGATCTCCCGCGTCCGGCGCCGCGCCTCCCGGCGGCGGGACACCCCGGCGGTCGCGAGCTCGTGGCCCAGGAACACGTTCTCGGCCACCGTGAGGCCGCCGACCACGTCGAGCTCCTGGTACATGGTCGCGACGCCGAGCTTCAGCGCGGCCACGGGGTTGGCGATCGTGACGACCTCGCCGTCGACCAGCACCTCGCCCTGGGTGGGCTGGTGCGCGCCGGCGAGCACCTTGATGAGCGTCGACTTGCCCGCCCCGTTCTGCCCGAGCAGGCAGTGCACCTCCCCCGGCAGGACGTCGAGGTCGACGCCGTCCAGGGCGCGGGCTCCGGGGAACTGCTTGACGATGCCGCGCATCTGGAGGAGCGGCGGCCGGTTCGGTGGGTCCACGGTGACCATGTGAGGAACCTATGAGGGACTTTCGTCCCGGGTCAAGCAAAAGTTGCACCGGGTTTGTCCGAGTTACCCGATCGTGACGAACACAAGTAGGGGGACTTTCTGGTTCACTAGGCGCCATGCAGGACGTCGTGAAGCTCCCGCCGCGGCAGACCGGCGCCGGAGACCTGTTCCAGCTCCTCCGCGACGGCCGGCCGCGTACCCGGGCCGACCTGGCCGCCGCCACCGGCCAGGGGCGGTCCACCATCACCGCACGCGTCGAGGCGCTCATGTCCGCCGGGCTCATCGCACCCGCCGGCGAGGCCTCCTCCACCGGCGGACGCCCGCCCGCCACGTTCGCCTTCGAGCCCAGCGCCCGCATCGTCCTCGCCGTCGACCTCGGCGCCACGCACGTCCGCCTCGCGATCACCGACCTCGCGTCGCGGGTCCTCGTCGAGGGCGAGGCGCCGCTCGCCATCGCCGACGGCCCCGACGTCGTCCTCCCCTGGGTCGCCGAGCACGGGCGCAAGCTCGTCGCCGAGGCCGGGCGCTCGCTCGAGGACCTGGTGTCCGTCGGCGTCGGCCTGCCCGGACCCGTCGAGCACGCCACCGGCCGCCCGATCAACCCGCCGATCATGCCCTCCTGGGACGACGCCGACGTCCGCGGCATCCTGTCCGCCGAGCTCGGCGGCGCCGACGTGCTCGTCGACAACGACGTCAACCTCATGGCGCTCGGCGAGCACCGGTCCGCGTGGCCCGACGTCGACGACATGCTGTTCGTCAAGGTCGCCACCGGCATCGGCTCCGGCATCATCTCCGACGGCGAGCTCCGGCGCGGTGCGCAGGGCGCCGCCGGCGACATCGGCCACATCGCCGTCCCCGGCGCCGAGGACGTGCCGTGCCGCTGCGGGAACCTCGGCTGCCTCGAGGCCGTCGCCTCCGGCCGGGCGCTCGCCGAGCAGCTCACCCGTGACGGCGCCGAGGCCCGCGGCGGCGCGGACGTCGTCGCGCTCGTCCGCGCCGGCGACCTCGCCGCCGGGCGCGCGGTCCGGCAGGCCGGGCGGGAGATCGGCGGCGTGCTCGCGGCGTGCGTGAGCCTGCTCAACCCGTCGCTCGTCGTCATCGGCGGGGTCGTCGCCGAGGCCGGGGAGCACCTCATCGCGGGCATCCGCGAGGTCGTGTACCAGCGGTCGCTGCCGCTGGCGACGCAGCACCTGCGGATCGTCACGTCCCAGGCGCGGTCCGAGGTCGGGATCCTCGGGGCGTCGGCGATGGCGGTGGACCACGTGCTGTCGCCGGTCGCGATCGACGCGCTGCTCGAGGCGCGGATCGCCTGACGCGGGGCGGGTGCCCGCTCCGCGACCGGGCCCCGACTCCTCCCCAGGGGCGGGGGCGTGCGCCGTCCCCAGGTCGGCGCCGGGCCGGCCCGGCGCCGGTCGCCCGGCGGCCTAGCGTCCGGGGCATGACCTCCCCCGCGACCACCGCCCCGCCGCCCACCGGACCGGTGGGCAGTGCCTGAGACCTGGGTCCAGGCCGCCGTGGTCCTCACCCTGGTGGTGCCCGGGTTCGTGTACCGGGCCTCGTGGCAGGCGGTCGCGGGACCGGACCCGGCGCGGCCTGACTTCGGCACCCGGGTGCTGCACGCGATGGTGGCGACGGGCGTGTTCGCCGGGCTGTACGCGACGGCGTTCGGACCCGCGCTCGTCGGCTACGCGCGCGAGCCGGGCCTGGTGCTCGACGACCTGCGATGGCTCGCGCTGGCGTTCGTCGTGCTGGCGTTCGGCGTGCCGTGGGCGAGCGCTCGCGTCGGCTTCTCGGTCACGTCGAGCCGGCGGTACCGCGACCTCGTCACCCGCGCCGGCACAGCGCTCAGGCTGCGCGCCGCCCGGGACGCGGCGCCGAGCCCCTGGGACCATGCGTTCGGCCACATCGGCGAGGGCTGGGTCCGCGTCCGGTTCGCCGACGGCCGGCAGCTCGGCGGGTGGTACGGGGCGCGGTCGTTCGCCAGCTCCTTCCCGGATCCGCGTGAGCTGTACGTCGAGGAGGCGTGGGCGGTCGACGACGACGGCACCTTCGTCGGGCCGGTGCGCGCCACCGGGGGCGCGGTGATCGCGTGCGGAGGTGCGATCGCCGTGGACTTCGTCTCGGACGCCCGCGATACTCGACCCGGGGCCGAGGACGACCGTGAGGACGGCACATGATGCGCAGGCGCGCGACGCGACGCCCCGAACCCCTGCTCCCCTGGGTGCGGCCCGTGGGCGGACACTACCGCGGGACGGGTTCGCCCTCCGGACCGCCGCCGGTCAGCCCGGTGACCGCTGAGGGCATCCGCCGGCTCCAGCGCGAGGAACGGGAACGCGCGGAGGCCGAGGACCGGACCGGCCGCGCGGACGACACCGGCGCGGCGCGGCGCTGACTGCTCCGCCGTGCACGCGGCGCGACGAGCGAGGGCCGCCTCCGCGCGCCGGGCGTCAGCCCGCCTGCGGGCGAACCCGCGGGTGACCGGGCTGGTCTGGCTCCGCGACGAGCACCGCGTCGCACGCCGCCACCAGGCGCGCCCGCAGGGCCTGCGAGGCGGCCGCGAACTCCCGCTGCCGCCGGACGTACTCCCCCTTGCCGTCGGGCGTCTCGATCGCGATCGGGTCGAGGCCGTAGGACGACACGTCGTACGGTGACGCCTGCATGTCGACCGTCCGGATCTCCCGGGCGAGCGCGAACGCGTCCAGCAGCAGGTCACCGGGCACCGCGGGGCGGAGCTTGAGCGCCCACTTGTACAGGTCCATGTTCGCGTGCAGGCAGCCCGGCTGCTCCATCGCGACCTGGGTCTCGCGGGTCGGCTGCAGCGTGTTGCGCGGCACGGCGTCCGGGGTGAAGAACCGGAACGCGTCGATGTGGGTGCACCGGATGCGGTGCCGCTCCACCACCGCGTCGGTCCCGGCGCCGCCGAGGCGCAGCGGCAGCGGGTGCCGGTGCTCGCCGTCGCCCTCCCGGTAGACCATCGCCCACTCGTGCAGGCCGAAGCACCCGGTCGCGGCGGGACGCGCCGCGGTCGCCGAGAGCAGGGCCCGGACGTACCGCACCGTGTCACCGCGGTCCGCGAGGAACCCGGGCACGTCGAGGGCCACCGATCCGTCCGCGGCGACCCGGTACCAGCGCCGGCCGGCGTGCGGGGCGTCGGCGGCTCCGGCCAGCGTCACGCCCGCACCCGGGTGCCAGCGGCGGAGCTGCGCGGGCTTGGCCGGGTAGTACTCGAACAGGAAGTCCTCGATCGCGTGCCGCTCGCCGCCGCGGGCCCGCCGTGCGCGGTGATCGGCGGTCAGCGCGTCGGCCCGGGCGGCGTGCGCCTCGGCACGGGCGCGCCACTCCGCGGGCTCGAGCACGACCGAGCCGGCCACCCGGACGGTCCCGGGAGCGACGGAGGCGGTGGCGGTCATGGCGTCCAGGGTAGGCGCGCCCGGACGCGCGGCCGCCGCCCGCGGAGGCGCGCGGGCGCGGTGAGCACCACGAGGCACGCCACGACCAGCGCCGCACCGGCCCAGCCCGCCGCCGGGAGCCGCTCCCCCACCACGAGCACCGCGAGCACCGCCGCGACGGCGGGCTCCAGCAGGGTCAGCGTCGTCGCCGTGCTGGCCGGCACGTGCCCGAGCCCCCAGCCGAACAGCAGGTAGCCCGCGAACATCGGGACCAGCGCCATGTAGACCCCGACCGCCGCGTTCCCCCACGACGCCACGAGCGGCGCACCCGTCGCGGCGAGCACCGGCAGCAGCAGGACGCCCCCGACGCCGAACACCGCGCCCATCGCCGCACGCGACGGCACGCCCGCGCGCATGAGCCGGTGCGCCACCCACGAGTACAGGGCGTACGTGGCCCCCGCCACGAGGCCGAGCAGCACCCCCGCGAGCGGGCCCGCGGCGGCGGCCGAGCCGCCGCCCGCGCCGCCGCCGTCCGCGTGGCCCCGGCCCGCGAGGGCCTGCGCCGCGCAGAGCAGCGCGACACCGGCCAGCCCGACGGCCGCCCCGAGGAGCCAGCGGCGGGACAGCCGCCGGCGGTCGACGAGCCGCTCGACGAGCGCCGACGCCAGCGGTGCCGACCCGAGCGACACGACGGTCCCGACGGCCACCCCGGCCAGCCGCATCGAGGAGTAGAACGCCAGCGGGTACACCGCCACGGCGGCAGCGCCGATCAGCACCAGCCCCCGGTGCTCGCGCAGGGTCCGGGCGTGCGCGGCGGCGGCCCGCCCCGCCACGGTCGCCTGCAGCAGCCCGCCGACGCCCATGGCCGCTGCCCCGATCGCGAGCGGACCGACCCCTGGGGCGAACGTCGCGGCGGTGCCCGTCGTGCCCCACAGCACCGCCGCCGCCAGCACGGCGAGCACCCCGACGCCGCCCCCGCCCCCGACGCCACCCTCCGCCGCCGCGCCCACCCGCGCCGTCGCGCCCACCCGCGCCCTCCCTGCCTCCGCGCGCGGGGACCCCGCCGAGATGGCAGCTCTCGGCTGCGCCGAGACGGCCGTGCGCAGCCGAGAGCTGCCGTCTCGGGGGTCCAGCGCGGGCGCGGCGGGCGGGGGCGTGCGCGAGGGCGGGGTGGTGGGGTGGTCGGGGGTCATGCGGCGGGCAGGAGGTCGGCGGCGAGGGCGCGGGCGTGCCGCAGGCGGGTGTCGTCGCCCTCCAGGCCCGCGCGGGCCATCGCGCCCTCGAGCAGGAAGGCCAGGTGCTCGGCGAGCGCCGCCGCCCGGGCGGGGTCGGCGGGCAGGAGGTCGGCGACGTGCCCGGCGACGATCGCCTCGACCTCCTCCTTGTGGGCGCGGACGACGTCGCGCCCGGGGTCGCCCGCGGGCAGCTCGGCGGCGGCGTTCAGCAGGCCGCAGCCGCGGAATCCGTGCACGTAGCCGGCGTTCGCGTGGTCGGCGTACGCGTCGAACACGGCGAGCACCCGCGCGCGGGGGTCGGCGCCGGCGGAGGCGAGCCGGCCGGCGTACAGGCCGAGCCACTCGGCGTGCCGCGCCTCCAGGTAGGCGGCGACCAGGTCGGCTTTGGACGCGAAGTTGTTGTACAGGCTCATCTTCGCGACGCCCGCGTCGGCGGTGATGGTGTCGATGCCAGTCCCCGCGATGCCGTCGGCGTAGAACCGCGCCGCCGCGGCCGCGAGCAGCCGGTCGCGCGCCGGTCGCCGTCGGCCCGTGGTCGCCCCGGCCCCACCCGTCGCGCGGGGGCGCGCCGTCGCCCCGACCGCCACCTTCCCCGTCCCGGTCGTCGTCCGGGCCCCCGCCGTCCCCGCCATGCCGCCACCTCCACCCGACTAGGTAGACCTGTCTACCCAGTGAACGGCAGGATCACACGGCGTCGGCGTAGCTGTCCACCACCGAGACGTCCAGGGCGAACTCCACCGGCGTGTCCCCGAACAGCAGCCGCCCGGCCTCCACGGCGGACTCCCGCACCGCGTCCGCGACCCGGTCGGTCACGTCGGCGGGTGCGTGCACCACGATCTCGTCGTGCAGGAAGAACGCGAGGTGCGGCCGCCCGGGCAGCTCCAGCAGCCGGCGGCGCAGCACCGCCATCCAGCACAGCGCCCACTCGGCGGCGGTGCCCTGGACGACGAAGTTCCGGGTGAACCGGCCCCAGTCCCGGGAGCGGCGGCGCGCGTCGCGGGCGTCCTCGGGCGCGGCGCCCTCGGCGGAGGCGGCCTGCCGGGCGGCGAGCCACGCGGCTCCGGGGGCGGGTGACGACCGGCCGAGCCAGGTGGTGACCTGCTCCCCGCGCTCCCCCGCCCGCGCGGCCTCCTCGACGAGCGCCACCGCCCGCGGGTAGGCGCGCCCGAGCTGGGGCATGAGCACGGCGCTCGCGCCGGTCGTCGCCCCGTAGATCGCGCCGAGCATGGCGTACTTGGCCTGCTGCCGGTCCGCGACGATGCCCGCGTCGACGACGGCGGCGTAGAGGTCGGCCTGCCGGCCCGCCGCGGCCATCGCCCCGTCACCGGACATGGCGGCGAGCACCCGCGGCTCCAGCTGCGCGGCGTCCGCGACGACGAGCCGCCGGCCCGGGTCGGCCCGGACCGCGTCCCGGATCACGGCCGGCAGCTGCAGGGCGCCACCGCCGCTGCTCGCCCACCGCCCGGTGACGACCCCGCCGGGGACGTAGTCGGGCCGGAACCGGCCCTCGTGCACCCAGCGGTCCATCCAGGCCCAGCCGTTGGCGGACAGCAGCCGCGCGAGCTTCTTGTACTCGAGCAGCGGCTCGCGCACGGGGTGGTCGAGGGCGCGGATCTCCGAGGTCCGGGTCGACGGGACGTCGAGGCCCGCGGCGCGCAGGGCCCGGAGCAGCTCCGGCTGGGAGTCGGGGTTGAGCCCCGGCCGGTCGAGGGCGGCGCCGACGCGCTCCGCCAGCGCCGCGAGCCGCTCGGGCCGCGCGCCGTCGCGGGGGCGCGGCCCGGCCAGGCCCGTGAGCAGGGCGTCGTGCAGGTCCGACCGGAAGGGCAGGCCGTCGTGCCGCATCTCCGCGGCGATCAGGGCGCCGGTCGACTCGGCCGCGAGCAGCAGCCTCAGCCGGCCGTCGTCCCCCGCCTCGGTCAGGGTCGCGAGCTGGCGGGCGAGCTCGGCCGCGACGTCCGGCGCGGCGTCCGGGACCGCGGCGGGCAGGTCGTCGAACAGGCTGAGTTCGTCGGCCTCGTGCGGACCGGTCCCGCCGGCCGCCGTCGCGCGGTCCCACGGGCCCTCCGGCTCGCGGGCGAGGGCCGTCGCGGCGCACCGGGTCGACCGGCGCAGGATCGTCCGGCAGAGCCGCAGGTCGTGCGCCCGCTCGACCCGCACGCCCGCCGCGAGCAGGTCCGGGTACCAGTGCTCCGTGTCGTCCCAGACCCACCGCGGGTGCTCGGCGGCCTCCCGCTCGGCGACGACGCGCGCGAGGTCCGCGCCCGCGACGGGGACCGCGGCGCCGACCGCGCCGGCCTCGGCGGCGACCGCGTCCCGGGCCTCGCGCAGCACGACGCCGCCGGGTCGGCCCGGGTCGACGGCGACGAGGACGAGGGGCACGGGTCCTATTCTCCCCGGCGGGTCCGACATCCGACGCCGCGGGGTCCTACGCTGGCCCGATGACCGAGCAGGCAGACGCACCGGCAGGGCTCCCGGAGCGGGAGACGATCCTCCTGGCGGCCTTCGAGGGCTGGAACGACGCCGGGTCGGCCGCCAGCCAGGCCCTGGAGCACCTGCACGAGGCCTGGGGCGCGGAGCAGGTCGACGAGCTCGACCCCGAGGAGTACCACGACTTCCAGGTGAACCGCCCCGTGATCGGCCCGGGCGAGGACGGGCGGCGCGAGATCACCTGGCCGACGACGGCGGTCGCGGTCGCCACCACCCCGAACGCGCGCCGCCAGGTGGTGCTGGTGCACGGCATCGAGCCGTCGATGCGCTGGCGCCGGTACTGCGGCGAGCTGCTGGACATCGCAGCGGGTCTGCGCGTGACCACGGTGGTGACGCTGGGCGCGCTGCTGGCCGACGTGCCGCACACCCGCCCGATCCCGGTCACCGCGACCAGCGAGGACGACGCCGTGCGCGCGGCGCTGGACGTCGAGGCGAACTCCTACGAGGGTCCGACGGGCATCGTCGGCGTGCTGCAGCACGAGGCCGCCGCCCGCGGGCTGCGCACCGTGTCGCTGTGGGCCGCGGTGCCGCACTACGTGGCCCACCCGCCGTCGCCCAAGGCCACGCTCGCGCTGCTGCACCGCATCGAGGCGCTGACCGGCGAGCCGATCCCCCTGGGCGACCTGCCCGAGGACGCCGCGGCGTGGCAGGACGGCGTGGACGAGCTGGCGAGCGAGGACTCCGAGATCGCCGAGTACGTCCGCCAGCTCGAGGAGGCCAAGGACACCGCCGAGCTGCCGGAGGCGTCCGGCGAGGCGATCGCGCAGGAGTTCGAGCGGTACCTGCGGCGCCGGGACAAGGGCACCGGCGGCTAACCCGCTCCCCCGGCCCTGTGCGCCTGCTGTGCAGGTCCCGCACGCATGCCTGGTCGGGGCGGTGAACCACCGGCCGACGCCGCGACTCGTGGCTAGCGTCCGCAGCATGCCCAGCCGCACGCCGTCGTCCGCGCCGCCCCCGCGACCCCGCCGCCCCGCCGTGCCGGGCCGGCGCCTCTCCCCGGCCACCGCCGCCCTGCTGCTCGCGGTGGCGGTGCTCGCCGGGTGCGACGGAGCCGGCGCCCCCGCGCCGGGCGCGGACGAGGCCGCCGCGCTCGCCGCGACGCTGACCGACCTCGACGGGGTGGCGGAGGTGACGGCGGTCGACAGCGCGGTCCCCGACGGGGACGAGGGCCGGGTGCGGTCAGCGGTGCAGGTCCAGGTCGACGTCCGCACGGCGGCGGCGGACGCGGCCGGATTCGGTGCGGTCGCGACGGCGGTCGCCGCCGAGCTCCCGGCGACGCGACGGGTCGCCGCCCGCATCTGGCAGGAGGAGCGCCCGGGGGTGCCCGCCCTCGCGGTGGAGATCACCGGCGCGGGAGACCGCGGCGCCGGCACGCTGGGTCTCGCGGCGGACGTGGCCGCGGTCCCCGGGATCACGGGCCTGCAGGTGCGGGCCGACGCCGTCAGCGCCTCCGTGGCCGACGCCGCGTCCTTCCCGGCGCTCGCCGCGGCGGTCCGCGCGGCCCGCGTCCCGACGGCGCTGCTGGCGGCCGGCGAGTCGCGCGTCAGCACGTCCGTGCCGCCGCACCTGCTCGACGCCCGGCTCGCCGGGCTCGTCGCCCGGGTCGACCGGTGGCCCGGCGTCACGTCCCAGTTCGTCGAGTCGCAGGGCACGGACGAGGTGTGGCTCCGCGTGCAGGTGGCGGGCGACGACACGGTCACCGAGCTGGCCGCCGCGCTCACCGGCTCGGCGTGGCCCGCGGACGGCCCGGTCGTGCACGCGGTCGTGTCCTCGGCGTTCCGGTCCGAGGCCGGTGTCGTCGGCCGCCCCGCACCGGCGGACCCGGACCCCGCCGCCCCCGCGGACGGCGCGCCCCCGCTCGGCGCCCCGTCGCCCTGGCCCGACGACCCCGCCGCCCCGGCCTGCACCGGTGCCGACCTCGACGTCACGCTCGGCGGGTCCGACGCCGCGCTCGGCCACCGCTACCTGCTGCTGACCGCCACCAACACCTCCGGGGCGCCGTGCGCGGTCCAGGGCCGGCCGGAGATCACGTTCGTGCGGGCGTCCGGCACGACGGTCCCGGACGTCGAGACGGGGACCCCCACGGGCACGCCGGACCCCGCGCGGTACGTGGTCCCGGCCGGCGAGCGCCTGCACGCCCCGCTGACCTGGCTCGCCATGTCCACCGCGCTCGACCCCGACGTGACGGAGGTCCTGCGGGTCACGGCGGTCCCGGGCGCCGAGCCGGACGAGGTGCCGGTCGACCGGGGCGGCCTGGACATCCTCGCGGGCGCCGCCGTGGAGATCGGCGCCTGGGAGCCGGCTCCCGCCGGTTGGACGACCGACGGGACCGGCTAGAGCCGGACGCCCGGCAGCGCGTCGACGGCCCGGGACACCACGCCCGACGCCCCCTCCTCGGCCCGCGCCGCCTCACCGCCGGACACCTCCGCGCCGATATCGCCCCCGCGGGGCGCCTCGACCTCGCTAGCATCCGCGCATGCGAGCGAGACGGTGGGCCGTGCTGTCCACGACGGTGCTGGGTGCCGCGCTCCTGGCTGCCTGCGGTGCCGCGGACGGGAGCGCCGCGGGCGGGGGCGTGGACCACGCGGCGAGCACGACGAACCGGCCGGCCTCGCCGGCTCCCTCCGCGGACGCGGCTGCCGAGGACGCCGCCGCCTGCACGGCCTTCGGCGACGTGCTGACCATCGCCGCGAACGCCGACCTCGGCCTGGCCGAGGGCCGGATGGCGGCGCAGGAGCAGCACGGCTGGTACGCGCTGGCGACGCGCGTGCTCGACCGACTGCCGTCCGACGCGGACACCGCGGTGCAGAGCGCCATCGGCGCGCTGCAGGCGGCGGCACCGGCCGTCCCGTCCTGGGCGTTCGCGGAGTCGACGGGTGTGCGCTCGCCCGCGTGGTCGGCGGCCGAGGTCGACCT
Source organism: Cellulomonas hominis (assembly GCF_005239125.1). Taxonomy (GTDB): domain Bacteria; phylum Actinomycetota; class Actinomycetes; order Actinomycetales; family Cellulomonadaceae; genus Cellulomonas; species Cellulomonas hominis_A. The sequence goes on from NZ_SZYE01000024.1 coordinate 21,314, forward strand.
CGCCGCCGCGTGCGAGGACGTCGGCACCCCGCTCGCGATCATGGCGTTCACCGGCGGGTGACACGCCGCCGGCGCCCGCCCCGGCACGCGGCCGGCTAGAGCCGGACGCCCAGCAGCGCGTTGACCGCGCGGGACACCACGCCCGGCGCACCCTCCTCGGCCTCCGCCCCGGCGCCCCCGGCCAGCGCGGCGTCGGCCCAGGCGTCGACGGCGCGCAGGGCGCGCGGGGCGTCCAGGTCGTCGGCGACGGCGGCACGCACGGCGGCGAGGACACCGGCGGACGCGGGCCCGCCGTTGCCCGACACCGCGGAGCGCCACCGGTCCAGCCGGGCCTGCGCGGAACGCAGGACGTCGTCGGTCCACTCCCAGTCGGCGGCGTAGTGGTGGTCGAGGATGGCCAGGCGGACGGCCATCGCGTCGACCCCGTCGGCCCGGAGCCGGGACACGAGCACGAGGTTGCCGAGCGACTTGCTCATCTTCTCGCCGTGCAGCCCCACCATCCCGGTGTGCACGTGGGTGCGGGCGCCCTCGCCCTCGTCGAGCAGCCGGGCGTGCGAGGTGCTCATCTCGTGGTGCGGGAACCGCAGGTCGGAGCCGCCGCCCTGGACGTCGAACGGCAGGCCGATGCCGTCGCGCGCGATCACCGCGCACTCGATGTGCCAGCCGGGCCGGCCCGGGCCGAGGCCGTTGCCGTCCCAGGACGGCTCGCCGGGCCGCGCGGAGCGCCAGAGCAGCGGGTCCAGGGGGTCCCGCTTGCCGGGCCGCGCGGGGTCGCCGCCGCGCTCGCCGAACAGCGCGAGCATCTCCGGGCGGTCGAGGCGCGCGACCTGCCCGAAGGCCGGGTCGGCGGACAGGTCGGCGTACACGTCGCCGACGCCCTCGCCGTTCGCGTCGGGCGTGCCGACGACGTACGCGGTGCCGGCGGCCAGCATGGCCTCGACGGCCCGCACGACGTCCGGCACGGCCTCGACGGCGCCGGTGTAGACGTCCGGCGGCACGACGCCGAGCGCGGTCATGTCCTCGAGGTACAGCGCGGTCTGGTCCGCCGCGAGCTCCCGCCAGTCGACACCGGTCGCCTCGGCGCGCTCGAGCAGCGGGTCGTCGACGTCGGTCACGTTGGACGCGTACCGGACCCGCTTGCCCTCGTCGAGCCAGCCGCGGACCAGCAGGTCGAACGCGACGTAGGTGGCGGCGTGGCCCATGTGGGTGGCGTCGTAGGGCGTGATGCCGCAGACGTACACCGTGGCGTCGGGGCCGGGCGCCGCGACGACGAGCTCGCCGGTGGAGGTGTCGCGGACGCGGACCGGGCCTCCCTGGCCGGGGAGCTGCGGGATCTGCGGGGCGGGCCAGGTGAGCACGGCGTCGAGCGTACCGGCCGCCGCGGGGGCGGGCGGCGCGCGCGGGCACCGGGGTGACGGACGCCACCGCTCCCCCGGACGGGCCGGCGCCGGGCGGCGCGTCGGTGGCCCCGGCGGCGCGCCGCGCCGGGAGAATGCCCGCGTGGAGAGAGCGTGGGTGCACCAGGGCGACGGCTGGGCCGAGACCGAGCCGGACGGGCTGCTGGCCCTGCTGGCGGCCCCGGAGCCGCCCGCGGCCTGGGTGCACGTCGACTCCCTCGGCCAGCTGGCCGACGCGGCGCGGCAGGCGGGGGTGCCGGAGTCCGTGGTGCTGCGGGCGGTGGCCGACCACGGCCCCGCCGCGCCGGGCGACCCGCGCCGGCCCCAGCTCCGGCGGCTGCCCGGCGGGGGCCGGTACCTGGTCAGCCCGACGCTCGCGTACGACGGCAGCACCCGGGACGTGACGACCGGCGTCTGGGCGGCGCTGGTGGTCGACGACGTGACGATCACCGCCGAGGAGGGTCCGGGCGAGCTGCTCGCGGACGTGCTCGACCACCTGGGCGAGGGCGACCACCTGCCGCAGGACCGCGGGAGCCACGTGTTCGCCGCGGTGCTCATGGCGCTGGTCCGGCGGGCCGGCGACGTCGAGTCCGGGGTCGGCGAGGCGGTCGCCGACGTGGAGCAGCTGGTGTTCACCCCGCGTGCGGAGGACCCGGCCGAGGTGGTCTACGACCTCAAGCGCGAGATCGCCGAGGCCCGGCGCGCCCTGGTGCCGCTCCTGTCGGCGTTCCCCGACCTCGTGGCCGAGCAGGAGGACGCCCAGCGGGAGACCCGCACGATGCGCTGGCTCCGTCGGCTGGACTCCGTGCTGACCAAGGTCGACGGGCACCTCGACGCCCACGACGCGCTGCTCGGCGACATGCTGTCCGTGCACCTGTCCCGGGTGTCGGTGCGCCAGAACGAGGACATGCGGAAGATCTCGGCGTGGGCGGCGATCATCGCGGTCCCCACGCTCATCGCCGGTGTCTACGGGATGAACTTCGACCACATGCCGGAGCTGCACTGGCTGCTCGGCTACCCGCTGTCGATCGTGCTGATGGGCGCCGCGGCGGGCCTGCTGTTCCGGCTGTTCAAGCGGTCCGGCTGGCTCTAGCCCGCCGGGCCCGGGCCGTCAGGCGCCGGCCAGCGGGTCCAGCACGCCGGTGACCAGCAAGAGCGCCACGACCACCGCGAGCCCGATCCGGTAGACCACGAACGGCCGGTAGGAGTACGTCGACACGATCTTCAGGAACCCGATGATCACGACGTACCCGACGACGAACGCGATGATCGTCGCGATCAGGGTGACCCCGATGCCGGGCACGCCCGCCTCGCCGAACGAACCGGCGCTCTTGCCCAGCTGGTAGAAGCCGGACCCGAGGACGGCGGGGATCGCGAGCAGGAACGAGTAGCGGGCCGCCGCCGTCCGGCTGTAGCCCATGAGCCGCCCCGCGGTGATCGTGCCGCCGGAACGGGACACGCCCGGGACCAGCGCCATGGCCTGCGCGAGGCCGAAGTACACCGCGTGCCGCGGGGTCAGGTCGGTCAGCTCCCGGTCGCTGCTGCTGCGCCGGTCCGCCCAGTCGAGCACCAGCGCGAACACGGTGAGCGTGAGCACGATCAGCCACAGGTTCCGGAACGGCGCCTCGATCGCGTCCTGGAACAGCAGGCCCAGCAGGACGATGGGCACCGACCCGAGCGCGATGAACCACGCCATCTGCGCGTCGCGGTCCGGGGTGCCGCCCGCGGGGGCGCCCACCCGGGACCGCCAGTCGCCGCCGAGGTCCCCGCGCACCGCGCGCCACCAGTGCGCGCAGATCCGGGCGATGTCGCGCCGGAAGTAGAGCAGCACGGCCGTCTCGGTGCCGATCTGCGTGATCGCGGTGAACGCCGCACCCGGGTCGCCGGAGCCGATGAGCTCGCCGACGATGCGCAGGTGCGCGCTCGACGACACCGGCAGGAACTCGGTGAGGCCCTGGACGAGGCCGAGGACGATCGCCTCCCACACGCTCATGCGTCGGTGCCGATCGGGGACGGGGTGCTCGGGTGCGCTGCCACGAGGCGCCACGATAGCCGCTGGTCACCCGCGCGCCCGTGATCCCCGCGGGCACGGATACCCTCACGGCATGGAACAGCGCCAGCTCGGACGGACCGGCCTGCGGGTCTCGCACCTCGGACTCGGGACGCTGACCTGGAGCAGGGACACCGACGAGCACGACGCCGCCGAGCAGCTGCGGGACTTCGCCGAGGCGGGCGGCACGCTCGTCGACACCTCCGCGTCGTACGCCGACGGCGGTGCGGAGGAGCTGCTCGGGTCGCTGCTCGGGCGGGTCGTCCCCCGCGACGAGGTCGTGCTGTGCACCAAGGCGGGCGTGCGGCGCACCCCCGACGGCGGCGTGGTCGACGCGTCCCGCGGCGCGCTCCTCGACGGCCTGGACGCCTCGCTGCGCCGGCTCGGCACGGACCACGTCGACCTGTTCCTCGTGCAGACGCCCGACCCGCGCACCCCGCTTGCCGAGACGGTGAGCGCGCTGCGCAGGGCGGTCGACTCCGGGCGCGCCCGGTACGTGGGGCTGTCGAACCACGCCGGCTGGCAGGTGGCGCGCGCCGCGACCCTGCTCGGCGAGGACCCCGGGCTGGCCGCGGTCGAGGCGGAGTACTCGCTGCTGCAGCGCGGGATCGAGCGGGAGGTGCTGCCGGCGGCCGCGGACCTCGGCGTCGGCGTGCTCGCCTGGTCGCCGCTGGGCCGCGGCGTGCTGACCGGCAAGTACCGGCGCACCGTGCCCGCGGACTCGCGCGCGGCGTCGCCGCACCTCGCCGGGTTCGTCGAGCCCTACCTCGGCTCGGTCGCCGCGGCGGTGGTCGAGGCCGTCGTCATCGCGGCCGACGGGCTGGGGCGCGCCCCGCTCGAGGTCGCCCTGGCCTGGCTGCGGGTGCGCGCGCAGGTCGCGTCGGCGGTCGTGGGCGCGCGGACGCCCGCCCAGCTGCGCGCGTCGCTCGCGGCCGAGGACGTCGAGCTGCCGCCGGAGATCCTCCGGGCGCTGGACGAGGTGAGCGCCCCGGCCACCGGGTACCCCGAGCGACGCTGACCGGCCGCTGGGCCCCGGCCCGGTGCGCGTCGCGCCGCGCCGGGGCCCGGGCGACGGCTGTCAGCCGCGCAGGGCGTCGTCGTCCTCGTCGTCGAACGACTCCTCGGGCAGGTCGTCCGCGTCGTACTCGTCGTCCTGCTCGTCGTCCTCGTGCTCGTCGTCGTCCTCGTCGTCGTCCTCGGCGAGGTAGAACGGCGTGGCCTCGCCGTGCACGGTCCCGAGCGCGTCGTCGTACACCTCGAACGCGTCCGCGAGCACGTCGTACGCGTCGTCGACGGCGGGGTCGTCCTCGCCCCGGCGGGTGGACACGGCGGTGTAGTGCGCCTCGAGCGCTGCGATCAGACGGTCCAGTGCCGCGCGCGGGTCGATAGCCATGCGATGACCGTAGCGCCGCACCAGGCACAATGACACCACGACCCGATCGACAAGGCGGTGGGCATGGCAGGCACGACGCGCTCGGGACGCCCGGGCGGCACGGAGCAGGCACGGCAGTACGAGTACCGCGTCCTCACGATCCCCCGGACGACCAGCCGCGGCGACGCGCGCCGGCTGCTCACGGAGCAGGCGGAGTACGGCCGGTGGGAGCTGGCCCGGACGCTGCTGTACGCGGGCGGCGAGCGGAAGGTGTGGCTGCGGCGCCGGATCATCCGGGTCCGGTCCACGCTCGGCGCGCTGGACGACTGACGCCGCCCGGCGCGCGGGGGATCAGGCCTCGCGCAGCAGCCCGTCCAGCACGCGGACGCCGAACCGCAGCGAGTCCGCGGGCACCCGCTCGTCGACGCCGTGGAACAGCGCCGTGAAGTCGAGGTCGGCGGGCAGCCGCAGCGGCGCGAACCCGTACCCGGCGATGCCGAGCCGGGCGAGCGACTTGTTGTCCGTGCCCGCCGAGAGCATGTACGGCAGCACGACCGCCTCCGGGTCCTGCGCGCGCAGCACGTCGGTCATCGTGTCGACCAGCGCGCCCGTCGCCGGGACCTCCAGGCCGATGTCCAGGTGCTCGGGCTCGACGCGCACGTGCGGCCCGGCGAGCTCGCGGACCTTCGCGAGCACGTCCTCGTGGTCGCCGGGCAGCGGGCGGACGTCGACGGTCGCGGTCGCGCGGCCGGGGATGACGTTGGTCTTGTACCCGGCGTGCAGCTGCGTCGGGTTGGCCAGCGTGCGGATCGAGGACCCCACGAACCGCCGGGCCGGCCCCAGCGCGCCGATCAGCCGGTCGATCGCCAGCGGGTCGTCCACGTCGAGCGGCAGGCCCGTCAGGTCGGCGACCCCCTCCAGCAGCGCGAGCACGGTCGGGGTGAGCCGGGTGTCCCACTGGTACGCGCCGATGCGGGCGATCGCGCCGGCGAGCTCGGTGACCGCGTTGTCGGGGTTGACCGCCGAGCCGTGGCCCGCGGTGCCGTCCGCGACCAGCCGGAGCCAGGCGATGCCCTTCTCGGCGGTCTGCAGCAGGTAGGCGCGGCGGCCGTGCACGTCGACCGAGAACCCGCCGACCTCGGACACCGCCTCCGTCGCGCCCTCGAACAGGTCCGGGCGGTGGTCGACGAGGTGCCGCGCGCCGAACCTGCCGCCCGCCTCCTCGTCCGCGAACATCGCGACGACGACGTCCCGGGCCGGCCGGCGGCCGTCGCGGACCATCTGGCGGACGACCGCCAGGATCATCGCGTCCATGCCCTTCATGTCCACGGCGCCGCGGCCCCAGACCATGCCGTCGAACTCCTCGCCCGCGAACGGGTCGACCTTCCAGTCCTTCGCCTCGGCCGGGACGACGTCGGTGTGCCCGTGCAGCACGAGCGCGGGCCGGCTGCGGTCCGCGCCCTCCAGCCGCACGACGACGTTCGCGCGGCCGGGGGCCGACTCGATCAGCTCGGGCGCGAGACCGACCTCGTGCAGCAGCGTCATGACGTGCTCGGCGGCGGAGCGCTCCCCCGGGCCGGAGCCGTCGCCGTAGTTCGACGTGTCGAACCGGATCAGCTCCTGCGCGATCCGCACGACCTCGCCCTCGGCCGCCGCGGTGTCGTGCTGGTCGGCGGGCCGGGTGGCGGGTGCGTCGGTCATGCCCCCACGCTACCGGCCGCGCAGGCACGCCGAGGCCGGGGGTCCACCGTGGGCCCCCGGCTCCCGCGGGTGCTCAGGCCGTGGTCAGGCCCCGGCGGGCGAGCAGCGGGGCGATCTCCGGGTCGCGGCCGCGCAGGTCCCGGAACGCCTGCATCGGGTCGACGCTCCCGCCGCGCGACAGCAGCCGCGCGCGGAACGTGTCGCCGTTCTCCCGGCGCAGGCCGCCGTTCTCCTCGAACCACGTCACGGTGTCGGCGTCGAGCACCTCCGACCAGATGTACGAGTAGTACCCGGCGGAGTACCCGCCGCCGAACACGTGGTTGAAGTACGTCGTGCGGTACCGCGGCGGCACGGGCGCGAACGCGACGCCCGCGGCCTGGAGCGCCGCGGCCTCGAACGGCTCGACCTCCTCGACGTCCGTCGGCACGTCCTCGGGCGCCAGCCGGTACCACGCCTGGTCGAGCAGCGCGGCCGCCAGGTACTCCGTCGTGGCGAAGCCCTCGCCGTCCTGCCGCGCCGCGATCAGGGTGTCCACCCACTCCTGCGGCATCGGCTCGCCCGTCTCGTGGTGCACCGCGTACGCCCGCAGGACCGACGGCTCCCAGGCCCACATCTCGTTGACCTGCGACGGGTACTCCACGAAGTCCCGCGGCACCTCGGTGCCCGACTGCGACGGGTACCGCACGGCGGAGAACAGCCCGTGCAGGGCGTGGCCGAACTCGTGGAACAGCGTGATGACCTCGTCCCAGGTCAGCAGCGTCGGCTGCCCGGCCGGGGGCTTCGGGATGTTGAGGTTGTTGACCACGACGGGCTGCTCGCCGAGCAGCGTCGACTGGTCGACCAGGTTGTTCATCCAGGCGCCGCCGCGCTTGGAGTCGCGCGTCCAGTAGTCGCCGAGGAACAGGCCGAGGCCGGAGCCGTCGGCGTCGGTCACCTCGAACACCCGGACGTCCGGGTGGTAGCCGACCAGGTCGGGGCGCTCGGTGAACGACAGGCCGTACAGCTCGCCGGCGGCGCGGAACACGCCGTCGCGCAGCACCCGGTCGAGCTCCAGGTACGGGCGGAGCGACGAGTCGTCGAGCGAGCGGCGCTCCTTGCGGACCTGCTCCGCGTAGTAGGCCCAGTCCCAGGCCTGCAGCGTGGCGCCCGGGACGTCCCGCTGCAGGGCGGCCTCCAGGTCGGCGGCCTCGGCGCGGGCGTTGGCGACGGCGGCGGGCGCGAGCCGGCCGAGGATGTCGGCGACCGCCTCGGGGGTCTTGGCCGTCGCGTCCTCGGCGATGTACGCGGCGTGGTGCGGGTAGCCGAGGAGGCGGGCGCGCTCGGCACGCAGCCGGGCGAGCGCCAGCAGGGTGGCGCGGGTGTCGTGCTCGCCGCCGCGGCCGCCGCGGCGGACCGACGCGGTGTGCAGCCGCTCGCGCAGGGCGCGGTCGTCGAGCTGGGCGAGCGCCGGCTGCTGGGTCGGCAGGACCAGGTCGATCAGCCAGGCCCCCTCGTGCCCGCGGCGGGCGGCGGCCTCGGCGGCGGCGGCCCGGGCGTCGGCGGGCAGCCCGGCGAGCTCGGCCTCGTCGGTCACGAGGACCGCGGAGTCGTTGGTCTCCGCCAGCAGCTGCCGGCCGAACACCGTCTCCAGCCGGGTGATCTCGGCGTTCAGCTCACGGAGCCGGGCCTGGGCCGCGTCGTCGAGCCGCACGCCCGCGCGGACGAACTGGGTGTGCAGGCGGTGCAGCAGCCAGGCCGTGTCCGGCGCCAGGTCCAGGTCGCCGGCCTCGGCCGCGGTGCGCAGCGCCTCCAGGCGCGCGAACAGCCGGCGGTCCAGGTAGATGGCGTCGCTGTGCGCGGCGAGCAGCGGCGCGACCTCCTCCTCGAGGGCCTCCAGGCCCGGCGTCGAGTCGGAGGACGACTGGTTGAAGAACACGGTCGCGGCGCGGTGCAGCAGCCGCCCGGAGCGCTCGAGCGCGTCCAGGGTGTTCTCGACCGTCGGCGCGTCGGCCGAGGCGGCGATGGCCTCCACCTCCGCGCGCTGCTCCGCCATCCCGGCGAGCAGCGCGGGCCGGAAGTGCTCCTCGCGGATCGCGGCGAAGTCGGGCAGGGCGTACGGCAGCGAGGACGGGGCGGCGAACGGGTTGTCCGCGCCCGGCGTGGGGGTGCTCATGCGCCTCATCATCTCCCGTTGCCCGAGGCACCCGCCCCGGAGCGCTCGCCGACACGCCGGGGCCGCGGGTCGGTGGCGAGCACGCTGCCCACCCACTCGTCCCGCCGGACCCCGCGCTGCACCCCGCCGAGGCGGAGCTCCCCCTCCACCCGGAACCCGGCGCGCTCGGCGACCGCCCGGGAGGCGCCGTTCCCGACGAACGCGCGCCAGAACACCCGCACCAGCCCGAGCCGGCCGAACGCCGCGTCCAGCACCAGGTCGACCGACCGGGACATCAACCCGCGGCCGCGCGCCTCGGGGGCGAGCCAGTAGCCGATCTCGGCCGACCCCGCGCCGTCCAGCCCCAGCCCGACCATGCCGAGCAGCGTGTCGTCCGCCGCGTCCCGGACGGCCCAGTTGAGCGAGGACCCGCGGACCCACCCGTCGCCGACGAACCCCGAGACGAACGACGCGGCGTCCTCGCGGGAGTAGGGGCTCGGGACGGTCGTCCACTCCTGGACCGCCGGGTCCTGGCACAGCGCGTCGATCCGGTCGACGTCGGCGGGCCCGGGCGCGCGCAGCAGGACGACGCCGTCGGTCAGCTCGAAGGGCTCCATCGGGCCACCCTGCCACGGCGGGCCCCCGCCGGTCGCCCCGTTTCCCCCCGTCGCCGCTGGTCAGGCCGCGAGGACCACCCCGGGGTCGGCGACCGGCAGGCCGTGCGCGGCGCCCACCCCCGCGTGGAAGAGCCGGCCGCCGTGCGTGGCCAGGCCGGCCGCCAGCGCCGGGTCCCCGGCCAGCGCCTCCCGCCAGCCGTGCCCCGCGAGAGCCGTCAGGTAGGGCAGCGTGGCGTTGGTGAGCGCCTGCGTCGACGTCACCGGGACCGCCCCGGGCATGTTGGCGACGCAGTAGAACACCGCGTCGTGCACCCGGAACGTGGGGTCGTCGTGGGTCGTGGGGCGGGTGGACTCGAAGCAGCCGCCCTGGTCCACGGCCACGTCCACCAGCACCGAGCCCGGCCGCATCGCGGCCACCATGTCGTCGGTGACGAGCTTCGGGGCCCGCGCACCCGGCACCAGCACCGCGCCGACGACGAGGTCGGCCCCGGCCACCGCCTCCCGCACCGCGTACGCGGACGAGGCCAGGGTGCGGACCCGACCGCCGAACGCCGTGTCCAGCTCGCGCAGCCGCGGGACGGACACGTCGAGCACGGTGACATCCGCCCGCATGCCGAGCGCGACCTCCACCGCGTGCTGCCCGGCGACGCCGCCGCCGATCACGACGACCCGGCCCGGGGCGACCCCCGGCACGCCGCCGAGCAGCCGCCCGGACCCGCCCGCGCTGCGCATGAGGTGGTACGCGCCGACCTGCGCGGCGAGCCGGCCCGCGACCTCGCTCATCGGGGCCAGCAGCGGCAGCGACCGGTCGGCCAGCTGCACGGTCTCGTACGCGATCGCGGTGGTGCCGGCGGCGAGCAGCGCGTCCGTCTGCCGCCGGTCGGCGGCCAGGTGCAGGTAGGTGAAGAGCACCAGGTCCTCACGCAGGTGCCCGTACTCCGACGGCACCGGCTCCTTGACCTTGCACACGAGGTCCGCCTCGCCCCAGACCGCGGCGGCCTCGTCGACGACGGTCGCGCCGGCGGCGACGTACTGCTCGTCGGTGATCGCGGAGCCGCGCCCGGCCCCGGCCTCCACGAGCACCTCGTGCCCGGCGGCGGCGAGCTGGTGCACCCCGGCCGGGGTGATGGCGACGCGGTACTCGTGGTTCTTGACCTCGGCGGGGATCCCGACCCTCATCGTCTGCCTCCCGGGCGTCGCGCGGCCGCCGCGCCGGTCGGGCGCGCGACCACCCTGCACCGACGGGCCGCCCGGCGGGGTCGCCGCGGTCGCCGGCCCGTCGGGGCCAGGGTAGGCACCCCGGGCCCGGGCG
>NZ_SZYE01000250.1 GCF_005239125.1 Cellulomonas hominis
CGCACGTCGGCAGCAGCGCGCCCGCGCGGGCGGGCCGTCGCGGCGCCCCGGACGGCGTCAGCGCGCGGCGAGCGCGCGGAGGCGGTCCACCGAGGCGCGCGACGTCGCCAGCCAGGCGTCGGCGCCCGGTTCGGTCCACAGCTCGTACAGCTCGGAGGTGTCCGGGTCGGCGAGCACCCGGTCGGCCTGCTCCAGGAGCCACTGCGTCCGGTCGGGGGTGAGGTGCGCGGCGAACGCCGGCACGAGGGTCTCCTCCTCGGGGACCGCGGCGTGCGGGGCGCCGTGCACGGCGAGCGCGAGCTCGACCATCGCGAGCGCCGCCTGGCCGCCGTCGGCCTCGACGTACTCGTCGTCCTCGAAGTACGGGTCGATCTCGGCGAAGGTGAAGTCGCCGTGCCGGATCATCGCGAGCAGGTCGCCCGCGCCGTCGCTCTCGAACGGTCCCACGCCCCAGGTCCCCATGGCGGCGACTGTACGGCAGAGCCCCCTGTCGGATTCGAACCGACGACCTGCTGTTTACAAGACAGCTGCTCTGGCCAGCTGAGCTAAGGAGGCGGGCGGGCGCCGGAGCGCACGCGCCGACCAGCCTACCGGCCGCGCCGCGGCCCCCACGGCCCCCGCGGCCCTCGCGCCGCCGGGCTCAGGGCTGCGGGTCGAGCGCGTCGTACCGCCAGAACCCGCGCTGCGCCCGCACCAGCACCCAGAGGACGACCACGCACGCGAGCCCGCCCACGACGGCCGCGCCGCCCTCGCCGAGCGCCCCCGACAGCCAGCCGAGCAGCAGCTCGCCGAGCCGCGGCCCGCCGGCGACCACCACCACGAACACGCCCTGCAGCCGCCCGCGCATGTCGTCCGGCGTGGCCGTCTGCAGGATGGTCTGCCGGAACACGGCGCTCACCGCGTCGGCGGCGCCCGCGGCGGCGAGCGTGGCGACCGCGAGCGCCAGCGCGGCCCACAGCACGTGGTCGGGCCCGGACCGGCCGGCCGCGACCAGCACCGCCCCGAACGCGGCGACGGCGAGCCCCCAGACGGTGATGGCGACGACGATGATCCGCCCCTGCCAGCGCACCCGCGCCAGCCCGCCGGAGAACAGGCCGGCGAGCATGGCGCCCCCGGCGACGGCCGCCGTCAGCACGCCCGCGGTGGTCTCGCCGCCACCCAGGTAGACCAGGCCGACGGCGGGGAACAGCACGCGCGGCGACGAGGTGATCATGGCGACGAGGTCGACCAGGAAGGTCATCCGCACGTTGGGCCGGGTCCCGAGGTAGCGCAGGCCGTCGAGCACCGACGCCAGGCCGGCCCGGGCCCGCCGGGTCTCCGACGGCTCCGGGAGGATCGGCGGGAGCCGCAGCAGCGCGGTGAACGCGAAGGTGAACAGCACCGCGTCGAGCGTGTAGACGACGCCGTAGTCCAGCAGCGCCACGAGGCCGGCGCCGAGCAGCGGCCCGAGGGTCAGCGCGACGTTCCAGCCGACCGTCTGCAGGGCGTTGGCCGCGGGCATCAGCCGGGGCTCGAGCAGGCGCGGGATGATCGCCGACCGCGCCGGGCTGTTGACCGCGCCGGCGCCGGACTGCAGCGCCACCAGGGCGTACAGCACCCCGACGTGGGTGTTGCCGGACCAGCCCTGGATCGCGAGGCCGACGGTCGCGACCCAGCTCACCGCCGAGGCGATCAGGGCGACCTTGCGGCGGTCGGCGTGGTCGACGATCGCGCCGCCGTACAGCCCGAACACGACGAGCGGCACGAGCGCGCACAGCCCGACGAGGCCGACCGCGAAGGTGGAGCCGGTCATCCCGTAGACCTGCAGCCCGACCGCGACGACCGTCAGCTGCGCGCCGAGGTTGGCGACGGACAGGCCCCACCACAGCCGGCGGAACTCGGGGCTGACGCGCAGCGGGGTCACGTCCACGAGCAGGGAGGGCACCGCGGGAGTCTACGTGGCGTCTACAGCGACCGGGCGGCCGCGACCGGGGCCGGGACGCGCGCGGGCCCCGGCCCCGGGGACCTCGCCCCGGGGCCGGGCCGCGCGCGTCCCGGCGCGCCCGTCAGCGTGCGGTCAGGAGCCGACCGCCTGCAGCAGCGCGTTCGGGTCGGTCCAGTTCTCGGTCCAGAGCTTGCCGTCGATGGTGATGGTCGGCGTGCCGAAGCTGCCGCTCTGCGGGTTCACCAGGTCCGGGTTCGCGGACGCCTCGTTGGTCGCGGAGGTCACCCACTGCCCGAACCGGTCGAGCGCGGTGCCGTCGGCGATCTGGTCGGCGACGTCGTCGGGCACGCCGGCGTCGCGGGCGATGTCCGCGATCTCGGAGTTGGTGAGACCGTCCGTGCCCTCCTCGGGCTGGCCGGCGAACAGCTGCTCGTTGAAGGCGGCGAACTGGTCGGGCGCCTCGTCGGCGACCAGCGCGGACGCCGAGGCGGCGCGGGTCGAGTAGCCGGTGCCGTTCGAGAACCGGTTGAGGATCGCGATCGGGTGGTAGACCACCGTGGCCGAACCCTCGGTGGCGAGCGTGATCAGGTTGTCGCCGTTCGCCTCCTCGAAGGCGCCGCACGCGGGGCACATGTAGTCGAGGTAGACGTCGACGCGGGCCACGCTGTCGTCGACCGTCCCGCCCACGCCCTCGGCGCCCACCGGGATGCCGCCCTCGGGCAGCGCGGCGCCCGGGGCGTCCGTGACCTCGCTCAGCGGGGTGTCGGGGTAGTCGGGCAGCGCCTCGTCGCTGCTGCTGCCGCCCTGCGTGAGGACCCACACGAGGACGCCGCCGAGCGCGAGGACCGCGACCGCCAGCATGCTGATGCCGAGGATCTTGTTCCGCCGGTCGCGCTTGGCCTGCTGCTCGCGCATCGCGCGCGCCTGCTCGCGGGCGGCGTCGCGGCGCTCGTCCTTCGTCTGCCGGCCCTTGCCCGGGCTCGGGGTGCTGCTCATCTGTCCTGCTCTCCTTCGGTCGGGTGCGCTGCGGGTGCTCAGGCGAGCGCCGCGGGCGGACCCCGGTGCGGGTGCAGGGCACGGGCCAGGACGGCCGGGCGGGCGTGGCCCGCGCGGGCGGCGGGCGCGGGGCGCGGGGTGACCGTGAGGCGGCCGCGGGCGGCGCGCGGCAGCGGCCGCAGGACGGCGCCGAGGACGGCCCGCACGGTGCGGGCGGCGCGCAGGAGCAGGGCGGTCAGGCCGAGGCCGAGCGCGCCGAGCGCCGCGTGCAGGGCGACGAGGGGCAGGACCAGGCCCAGCGCGAGCACCGCGCCGTGGGACGCCCCGACCGGCAGCGCGACGCCGGTCGGGCAGTCGGCCGCGTCCTCGAGCAGCGCGAGCCGGACGCCGAGCAGGGCGAGCGGGCCGTCGATCGCCACGCACTGGTGCACGACCGTCCGGACGGCGCCGAGCCACCCCGCGCCGCCGAGCGCGACCAGGGACGCGACCGCCGTCAGCAGGGGCAGCGCCGCGGGACGCCGGGCCCGCGCGACCGCGGCGGCGGCGCCGGGGGCGGCAGGGCCGGGTGCTCCGGCCCCGGGCAGCAGGGGGCCGGGCACGCGCGCGTCGGCGGTCCCGGTCATGCGCGCAAGCGTACGGGGTGCACCTGGGCCGGACCTGGGCCTCCGGCGGCGGGATCGCGAGGACCCGGTGGCCGCCCGCGGCGCGCTGCCGGTCAGGCCCCGACCGGCAGCGTCGGCGCCGCGAACGGCGCCCAGTCCACGAGCGTGCCGGTCACCGCGAGCGCCACGAGCACGCCCGCCCCGACCAGCGCGGCCAGCACCACGACCGTCGCCCCGCCCCGCCCGGGCGCCACCGCGCCGAGCAGCCGGCGCGCCCCGACCCGGGTGGTCCGGGCGGCCGGCCCCCACCACAGCCCGGCGAGCCCGGCGGCGGCCGCGGCGACGAGCAGCGTCGCGACCGACTCCGGGGCGGGCGCGTCGCCGACGGCCCGCAGCGGCCCGGCCTCGAACGTGCCCGACCCGACCAGCCACCAGCCGACCCCGAGGACGATGACGGCGAGGCTGGCGGCCACCAGCAGCGAGGGCAGCAGCGTCACGAGCGCGCGGACCAGGTGCCACGGGCTGGACACGACCGCCCGCAGGGCGTCCGAGCGCCGCGCGCCGACCCGCTCCCGCCGCCGGCCGACGGCCTCGGCCACCGACCCGACGGTCCGGGCGAGCAGCACGGCCGGGACGAGCACGAGCAGGGTGGCGCCGGGGCGCAGGGCCGCCGCGGTGAGCGTCAGGAGGGTGAGGGCGAGGAGGGAGCCGGTGCGCCGCGGCGGGGCGGGGGCCGGCGGGGGCCCGGCGTCCGGGTCGTCGGACCACTCCCCGGGATACCCCGGGGCCGGGTAGCCCCCGTCGTCGTGCGCCCCCGGCGCGACGGCGCCGTACGGGCGGGTGTCCCAGGCCTGCGTCGGCGACTCCCCGGTCGCCCACCGGTCGTCCTCGCCGGTCGCGTCCCAGGACGGCGGCGCGGCCGAGCGGGGCGGCACGGACGGCGGGGCCGGGGCGGGCGCGCCGGCGCAGGACGGGAGCACGCGGGCGTTCGGCG
>NZ_SZYE01000251.1 GCF_005239125.1 Cellulomonas hominis
GCCGGCGACGTCCCCGGCGGGGTCCGGCGCGGACCCGGCGGCACGCACCGCGGCCCGGAGCCGGCGCTGCTGCGTCGCCGCCACCAGCAGGGCGACCACGGTCGTCGTCACGGTGACCGCGAACGCGGCGGTGTGCCCCGAGGTGTCCGCGAGGCGTCCCGCGATGCTCGACCCCAGCGCGTAGCCGACGCCGGTCGCCGACGCGAGCGCCGTCATCGCGGCGCCGGTCCGCCCGGCCGGGACGACGCGCTCGCCGAGGGAGAACACGCCGATCATGTACGGCGCGACCGCGAAGCCCAGCACGGCGACGGCGGCGGTGAGCGCGGGCAGCGAGTCGACCAGCAGCAGCGGCCAGGACAGCGCGACCAGCGCGCAGGCGGCCGCCAGCACGCGCCGCTCGTGCCCGATCCGGGCGGGGATGAACGCGGTGCCGATGCCGGCCGCGGCGCTGCCGACGCCGAGCACCGCGTGGATGAGGCCCGCCAGGCCCGGCTGGCCCGCCTGGGTCGCGAGGACGGTGGTGCCGGTCTGGGTGGCGCCGAACAGCACGCCGACCGCGGCCTGCGCGACGACGAGCACCGCGAAGGCCGGGGTCAGCAGGCGGCCGGCCGGGCGGGCGTGCGGCCCGGTCGCGGTGCGGCGCGCGGTGGGGTGCAGCGCGAACGCGGTGCCGAACACGGCGAGCAGCACGGCGGCGGTGACCAGGGCGCCGCCGGGGGACAGCCACACGGCGACGACGCCGACGAGCGCCGGGCCGATCGCGAACGACGCCTCGTCGACGGCGCCCTCGTAGGAGAACGCGGCGTCGACGAGCCGGCGCTGCTCGGGGCCGGTGCCCGCGGTGATCGGCCGCCAGCGGACGCGCGCGAGCGGGCCGACCTGCGGCAGCGCGAGGCCGGTGACCGCGGCGACGGCCACCAGCGCCGCCCCGCCCGCGCCGGCGTGCGCCAGCAGGGTCAGCGCGGCGAGCGACGCCGCGCCCGCCAGCGACTGGACGAGGACGACGGGGCGCTGGCCGAACCGGTCGGCGAGCCCGCCGGCGACCGGCGCGCCCACGGCGTTCGCGACGGCGAGCGCCCCCGCGGCGAGGCCGCCGAGGCCGTACGTGCCGGTGGCGGTGGAGACGAGCAGCAGCGTGCCCAGCTGGGCCATCGCCATGGGCAGGCGGCCGAGGAAGGCGACGACGACGTAGGCCGGGCCGGCCAGGCGGAACAGGCGCGCGTAGGCGTTCAGGGCGGACACGAGGGACCCTCCGGGTGCACGAGACGGGCGACGCGCCTCCCCGCCTCCAGGTCGCGTCCGGTGTCCCTCAGCTGCGCCCATCCTAACCGCGGCTCGCGGGCCCGGCGAGAGCCGACCGGGGTGTCGGCGCTACCCTGGGCGGATGACCGAGGTCGCTCACGACACCCAGCAGCAGGCCCCCGAGGCCGCCGACACCGTCGAGCTGCTCGGGCTGGTCGCCCACCTGCAGCACGTGGCGTTCAACCGGCTCGCCGAGGACGCGCGCGTCGCCCCCAGCACCGCCCAGCAGCTCGAGCTCAGCCGCCTGGCCGCCGCCGCGGTGGACCGCCGGGACCGGGTGCTCGCCCGCGTGGTGGAGCTCGGCGGCGAGCCCGAGCGCTGCCTGGGCGCCTACGCCCGGCTGCTCGAGGACTTCGACTCGCGCACCCAGCCGAGCACGTGGTGGGAGCGGCTGCTGCGCTCCTACGTCGCCGACGGGGTGTCCGACGACTTCTGCCGCATCGCCGCGTCCGCCGTCGACGACCGGTCGCGCGCGCTGCTGCTCGAGGTGCTGGACGACGCCGCGCACGCGAACCTCGCCGTCGGCGAGCTGGAGGCGGCCGGGGCGCACGACGAGGTGCTGGTGTCCCGGCTCGCGCTGTGGGGCCGCCGGCTGGTCGGGGAGGCGCTCGGCGTCGTGCAGCAGGCGATGTCCGCGCACCCGGGCCTGGGCCGCCTGGTCACCCGCCGCGAGGCGGAGGCGCGCCGAGCCGCGCAGGAGCCCGCCGCGGCGCCGGCCGCCGAGGACGACGCCGCGCTCGGCACCGACGGCACCGCACCGGCGAAGCTGTTCGGCGAGCTGACGGCCGAGCACACGCGCCGGATGTCCCGCCTGGGCCTGACGGCCTGAGGACCTGACGGCCGCCGCCGGCCCCGCCGACGACGACGCCCCGCACCGGATGCCGGTGCGGGGCGTCGTCGCGTCTGCGGGTGCGGCTCAGATCGCGCCGAAGCCGACGCGGCCCTTCGACTCCGTGCCGATCTCGACGTAGCCGATCGAGGCGGACGGCACGATCACGCGCCGGCCGCGGTTGTCGGTCAGCTCGAGCACCGGCTTGCCGTTGAGGGCCTCGGTGACGGCGGCGGTGACCTGGTCGGCCGTCTGGTCCGACTCGATCACCAGCTCGCGGGGAAGGTTCTGCACACCGATCGTGATGTCCACGCTTCGTCGTCTCCTCGTCCGTGGTGTCGCTGCCCGGTCATCCTAGGCCGGGCGGGCGCCCGCCGGACGGTCGAGGGGCCCGCGTTCGCCCTGGGTGGACACGTCCTCCGGCTCGGGGCCGGGCTCGGCGCCCTCCGGGACGAACCCGGCGACGCCGCCCCACGCGAGCCGCGCGACCAGCGTGGCGGTGTCGCGCGCGGAGCTGCCGTCCGGCGAGCGGAGCCGCCGGGTCGCGGCCGCCTGGGCCATCGCGGCGACGGACGGCGCGAGCAGCGCCGCCGTCTCCGGCGGCACGCCCGCGACCTCGGCCAGGACCGACTGCAGGCGGCGGGTGATGGTCCCGGTGGCCCGCTCGACGCGCGCCCGGACCTCGAGGTCGTGGCGGACGTCCGACTCGAACAGCAGGGCGGACGACTCCCCGGCGCCGTCCACGAAGTCGACGTACGCGCGCACCACCCCGGTGAGGATGGCGCGGGCGTCGTGCGGCCGGACCTCGCCGGGCGGGTGCATCGCGGCCGCCGCGTCGACGGCGGACAGCAGCTCGTCCCCGCGGGCGTCGACGACCGTGAGGTACAGGTCGAGCTTCGACGGGAAGTGCCGGTACAGCACCGGCTTGCTCACCTCGGCGCGGTCGGCGATGTCGTCCATCGAGACGTGGTGGAAGCCCTCGGACGTGAACAGCTCCTGCGCGATCGCCAGGACCTGCGCCCGGCGCACCGCGCGGGGCATGCGCGCCGGGCGTCCGCGGCCGGTCGGGGGCTGGTCCATCGGGCGATGATAGCCACGGCCCGGGGTGGCTCAGCAGGGTGTCCGCGAGCGGGTGCGGGGCCCTCGCGCGGGTGGTGCCGACGCGCCCGGCGGAGGGGCCCGGGGTGTCGGTGGCGTGTGATGGGATCGGGGCCGTGACCCCGACCCCGACCCCCGCCGGACCGCCCTCCGCGGCCGGGCTGCGCCTCGTGCGCCCCGTGCTCGCGGACGTGCCGGCGCCGGTCCGCCTCGGCGCGGACCAGCGGGCCGTGGTGGACCGGGTGGTGGCGGGTACCGATCCGGCGCTGCTCGTCGTGGGTGCGGCGGGCACGGGCAAGACCCTGCTCGCGGTCGAGGCGGTGGCGGCGGCCCTGGGGGCGGACGACGACGGGCTGTTCCCCTCGCCGGGCCTCCCGTCGCCGGACGAGGTGCTGGTGCTGGCCGCCGGGCGCCGGGCGGCCGCCGAGCTGCGCGACCGGATCGGCGCCCGGGTGCGGCGGACCACCGGCCAGGCGATGGTCCGCACGGCGGCGTCGGCCGCCTTCGCGGTGCTGCGGGCGCGCGCCGCGCTGCTGGGCGACCCGGCCCCGACGCTGATCTCGGGTCCCGAGCAGGACCTCGCGCTGGCGGAGCTCCTCGCGGGCCACGCCGCGGGGGAGGGCGTGCCGCTGCGCTGGCCGGACGGCGTGCCGGAGGAGTCGCTGACCCTGCGCGCCTTCCGCGGGGAGCTGCGCGACCTCCTCATGCGCGCGGCCGAGCGCGGGGTGGAGCCCGAGGACCTGGCGCGGCTCGGCGAGCGGCACGGCCGGCCCGAGTGGGTCGCCGCCGCGGCGCTGTACCGGGAGTACGTCGACGTGACGACGCTGCGCGCGGGCACGCCCGACGCGGGCGCGCGGTACGACCCCGCCGTCGTGGTCGAGGAGGCGGCCGAGGTGCTGCGCACCTGGGAGGCCGAGCTGCCCGGGCCCCGTCCGCGGTGGCGCCTGGTGGTCGTCGACGACTACCAGGAGGCCACCGAGGCGACCGCGCGGCTGCTGCGGGTGCTGCAGGACGACGGGGCGCGGCTGCTGCTGCTCGCCGACCCGGACGCGGCGGTGCAGACGTTCCGCGGGGCGACGCCGGCGCTCGTCGGGCGGGCGGACGTGGCCGGGACCGGGCCGGGGGAGCTCGGCGCGACGCGGCTGGTGCTCGACGGCGTCCGGCGGCCACCGCCCACCTGGGCCGTACGTCTCATCCGGACGAGGCCGCCGACCAGCTCGAGAGCGCCGTCACCCGGCCCGTCGCCTGCCGGCGGGAGCTCGACGCGGTCGCGGGCGGGTCGTTCG
>NZ_SZYE01000252.1 GCF_005239125.1 Cellulomonas hominis
CCGAGCACGGCGATCCGCCGCCGGCCCGTCTCGACCAGGTGGGCGACGGCGGCGGCCACCGCGGGGTCCGCGTCGACCGCGGCCGCGGCCCCCGGCTCGACCCGCTCCCCCAGCAGCACCGCCGGCAGCGCCGCGGCGTCGGCGTCCTGGGCGCCCACCCCCAGCGCGTACAGCAGCACGCCGTCCAGCCCTCCGCCGCGGCCGCGCAGCAGCGCGAGCTCGCGGTCCCGGTCACCACCCGTCGGGTCGACGAGCACCGTCAGGCCGCGCCGGCCGGCCTGCTGCAGCACCGCGTGCGCGAGCTCGGCGTAGTACGGCTCGCGCAGGTCGGGCAGCCCGAGGCCGATGACGCCGGACCGCCCGGTGCGCAGCGTCCGCGCGGCGGGGTTGAGCCGGTAGCCGAGCTCGTCGATCGCCGCGAGTACCCGCGCCCGCTTGTCCGGGCTGATGTGCGGCTCGTCGTTGACCACCCGGGACACCGTCTTCGCGGACACGGCGGCGCGGCGCGCGACGTCCTGCATCGTGACGGCCATGGTGCGTCAGCGTAGGGCCTGGCCGTGGCGTGCGGGCGGGCGCGCCCGGGCCGGGGTCAGTCCGCCGGGCCCGCGATCAGGGTGACGGTCGCCGTCTGCGCGGTGCCGTCGGTGGCGGTCCAGGTCAGCGTCACCTGGTCGCCGGGGGCGTGCGCCGCGAGCGCCGCGCTCAGCGCGTCGGCGTCCGCGACGGCGGTGCCGTCGACGGCGGTGATCGTGTCACCCGCCGCGAGGCCGGCCTGCGCCGCCGGCGTGCCGTCGACGACGCCCGCGACGGCCGCCCCGGCACCCGCCGAGCCGGTCGACCCGTCCGCGCCCGGGAGCGTCGTGCCGCCGGTCGCCAGCTGCACGCCGAGGAACGCCGGGTAGCCGAGCGTGATCGTGCCGGAGTCCTGGCCCGCGACGATCTGCGCCGCCACGTCCAGGGCGTCGTCGACCGGGATGGCGAAGCCGGTGATGTCCGCCGACCCCGAGGACGCCGCCGTCGTGAGGCCGACGACCTCGCCCTGGTCGTCGAGCAGCGCACCGCCGGAGTCGCCCGACACCACGTCGGCGTCGACCTGGATCAGCCCGGTCAGCGCCTCGCCGGACGAGACGCCCTCGGCGCGGGTGGTGATCGACTGGTCCAGCGCGGTGACGGTGCCGTCCGCCGCGAGCAGCACGCCCCCGCCCTCCGCGTTGCCGACCGCCGTGACCGCGTCGCCCACGGCGAGGTCGCCGTCGGTGTCGAGCGCAGCCGTGGTCAGGCCGGACGCGCCCACGAGCTGGAGGACGGCGACGTCGGCGGTGGCGTCGGTGCCGACGACCTGCGCGGTGTACGTCGCGCCGGTGGTGCCGATCGTCACGGTGATCTGGGTGGCGCCCTCGACGACGTGGTTGTTCGTCAGCACCAGCCCGTCCGAGGTGAGGACGACGCCGCTGCCCGCGGCCTCGGCCGATTGGTAGCCGAGCACGGTGTCGATCAGCACCACGCCCTGCTGCTGGGCCTCGGTCGCGGTGCCGGTGTCGAGGGTGGCGGTCGA
This sequence comes from Cellulomonas hominis, assembly GCF_005239125.1. Taxonomy (GTDB): domain Bacteria; phylum Actinomycetota; class Actinomycetes; order Actinomycetales; family Cellulomonadaceae; genus Cellulomonas; species Cellulomonas hominis_A. Next base: position 1,556 of record NZ_SZYE01000252.1, read on the forward strand.
GGACGAGCCGGAGGCGCCGGGGAAGTCGGTCGAGGGGCTGCCGTAGCCGTACCCGTAGCCGGAGGACGAACCGCCCTGCGACCGGCCGGAACCCGGAGCGCCCCCCGACCCGGAGGCGCTGCCGTCCCGGCCGGCCGAGGCGGTCAGGCCCGTGCCGGACTCGCTCGCGGGCCGGCCGAGCGCGGCCGCCGACGCGCCCAGGACCAGCGCCCCGGCGACGGCGCCCGAGGCGACCAGCGCGACCGCGGTGCGCCGGGGCCGGGAGCGCCGGGGCGCCGGCGGCACGGGGCCGACCTCGGGCCGGTGCGCGGGCTCCTGCTGCGGGTCGGTCGGCCGGGCGGCCTGGTCGTGCTGGTCCATGGGGACACCTCCTGCGGGGCGCCGCTGTGGCGCCGACAGGAGCAAGAGAACGCCCCGTCCCCGGACGTCGGCTGACCCCTCCCTGAGCGCCACCCATGAACCCCGGCGCGCGACGGCGTCAGGCGGTGAACCGCTCCGACCGCTCGACCACGTGGGCCGTCCGGGTCGCCTCGTCCCAGGTGTAGACCGTGCGGCCCTCGATGAGGACGTGCTCGGCGCGCGCGTGCACGTCCAGCGGGTCGCCCGACCAGATGACCACGTCGCCGTCGCGCCCCGGCTCCAGCGCGCCGACCCGGTCGTCCAGGCCGAGGAACGCCGCCGGGTTGACGGTCAGCGCCTCGAGCGCGGTCTGCCGCGGCAGGCCGTCCTTCACCGCGAGCGTCGCCTGGTGCACCAGGAAGTTGATCGGCACCACCGGGTGGTCGGTGGTGATCGCGACCCGCACGCCGGCCTTCGCGAGCGCCGCGAGGTTCGCGATGGCGCGGTCGCGGAGCTCGACCTTCGACCGCGAGGTGAACATCGGGCCGAAGATCACCGGGATGTCCCGCTCGGCGATCACGTCGGCGATCTTGTGGCCCTCGGTGCCGTGGTTGAGCACGAGGCGGTAGCCGAACTCGTCGGCGAGCCGGATCGCGGTCACCAGGTCGTCGTGCCGGTGCGCGTGCTGGTCCCAGGCGAGCTCCCCGTCCAGCACCCGCGCCAGCGTCTCCAGGCCGAGGTCGACCTTGAACGGCTCGCCCTTGGCCTCCGCCGCGGCCCGGGCGGCGCGGTAGTGCTGCGCGTCCGTGAACGCCTGCCGGATGATCAGCGCGGTCCCGAGCCGGGTCGACGGGGTCTGCTTCTTCTCGGCGTACACCCGCTTCGGGTTCTCGCCCAGCGCCGACTTCACGCTGACCGCGGCCTTGATGACCTGCTCGTCGATGGTGCGGCCGCCCCAGGACTTGAGCGCGACGGACTGGCCGCCGATCGGGTTGCCCGAGCCCGGCTTCACCACGACGGACGTCACCCCGCCGGACAGCGCGTCGCGGAAGCCCTCGTCGTCGATGTTGACCGCGTCGATCGCGCGGACGGCCGCCATGTTCGGGCCGGTCATCTCGTTGGTGTCGTTGCCCGCGACGCCCTCGCCCTCCTCGTGGATGCCCACGTGGCCGTGCGCCTCGACGAAGCCGGGCAGCACCCAGCGGCCGGTCGCGTCGATCACGGTCGCGCCCTCGGGGACCGCGACGTCGGCGCCGACGGCCTCGATGCGGCCGTCGCGGATCAGGACGGTGCCGCCGTCGATCGGGTCGGAGGAGACGGGGACGACATGGCCGCCGGTGACGGCGACGACGGAGGAGGTCATGGCCTCCACCGTACGTCGGCGCCCGGGGCGGCCCGGACGTCCCGCCGTCCCGGCCGGCGGTGCCGCGCGCCGGCGCCGCGCGCCGCGGGCCGTCCGGGTGTGGCACGGTGGCACGCGTGCGATACGTGATCATCGGCGCCGGCGCTGTCGGCGGGACCATCGGCGGGCTGCTGGCGGAGGCGGGGCGCGAGGTCGTGCTCGTCGCGCGCGGCGCCCACCTCGACGCGCTGCGGGCCGACGGCCTGCACCTGACCACCCCCGCCGGCGCGCGGGTCGTGCGCGCCGCGACGGCCGCCGGGCCCGAGGACGTCGACCTGCGTCCGGGCGACGTGCTGGTGCTCGCCGTGAAGGGGCAGGACACCGCCGCGACCACGGCGCAGTGGGCGGGCCGGCCGGTCGCCGGCGGACGCACCGCGGGCGAGGACCTGCTGCTCGTCTGCGCGCAGAACGGGGTCGACAACGAGCGCACGGCGCTGCGCCGGTTCGCCCGGGTGGCCGGGATGTGCGTGTGGCTGCCCGCGACGTTCCTCGAGCCCGGCCGGGTCTCGGCGGCGGGCAGCCCCGTGACCGGCGTGCTCACGCTCGGCTCGTACCCGGCCGCCGCGCCGGACCCCGACCTGGCGGCCGTCGCGGCGGACCTGGAGGCCGTCGGCTTCCGCGCGCCGGTCGTACCGGACGTCATGGCGTGGAAGTACGCGAAGCTGCTGAGCAACCTCGGCAACGCCGTCGAGGCCCTGTGCGGCCCGGTTCGCGAGCCCGCCGCGAAGGAGCTGCTGACCGCGACGGTCGCGGAGGCCCGCGAGGTGCTGGCGGCCGCGGGGATCGAGCCGACGTCGCCCGAGGAGGAGGCGGAGGCGCGCGGGGACTTCACCCTCGTCGAGCTGCCCGGGGTCACGCGGCGCGGCGGGTCGTCCTGGCAGAGCCTCGTGCGCGGCGCCGGGTCGATCGAGGCCGCCTACCTGAACGGCGAGATCGTGCTGCTCGGCCGGCTGCACGGGGTCGCGACCCCGCTGAACGCGGCGCTGCTCCGGCTGGCCGAGGCGGCCGCGGCGGGCGGCGAGCAGCCCGGCGGCCACGACGCGGCCGAGATCCTGGGCGCCGCCCGGGCCGCGGCCTGAGCGGGGCGACGGGCGTGGTGGAGCAGACGGGGCCGGCGGGGGCGGCCGGCGACGGTCCGGGGGC
>NZ_SZYE01000253.1 GCF_005239125.1 Cellulomonas hominis
GCCCGGCCCGGGCCCCGCCGCCGCCGTCGACGCGTGGCGCGCGCCCGTCGAGCCGGTGGTCGTCGTCGCGCCGTTCGACGGCCCCGACGTCCCGTGGGCGGCCGGGCACCGCGGCGTCGACCTCCGCGCGCCGGTCGGCACGCCCGTGCTGGCGCCGCGCGCCGGGGTCGTCACGTTCGCCGGCGTCGTGGTCGACCGGCCCGTGCTCACCGTGCGGCACGACGACGGGCTGCGCAGCTCCGTCGAGCCGGTCGTCGCGGCCGTCGAGGTCGGTGACCGGGTCGCCGCGGGGTCGCCGGTCGGGACCGTCACCGCCGACCGCAGCCACTGCGAGCCGACGTGCCTGCACTGGGGCGTGCGCGACGGCGACGTCTACCTGGACCCGATGCTGCTCCTGAGGGGCGGGCCGGTGGTGCTGCTCGCCCGGGACGCCCGGGTCGCCGGCGGGTCAGCCGCGGTCGGCCTCGGTCAGCCGCGCGCGCAGACGCAGCATCGCGGCCGTGTGCATCTGCGAGATGCGGGACTCGGTGACGCCGAGGACGCGGCCGATCTCCGCGAGCGTCATGCCCTCGTAGTAGTAGAGCACCAGGACGAGCTTCTCCCGCTCGCCGAGCTGGTCGATCGCCCGGGCCAGCAGGAACTTCGTCTCCTGCGCCTCGAACGAGTTCTCCGGGTCGGGCGTGCGGTGGTCGCCGAGGGTGTCCAGCAGCGACAGCCTGTCACCGCGGTCCTCCCCCGCGCCGAGCAGCTCGTCCAGGGCCGCCACGTTCACGGTGGAGAGCTGGGTGAACAGCGCGCGCAGCTCGCGGATGTCCATCTGCAGCCGCGCGGCCACCTCGGACTCCGTCGGCACGCGGTGCAGCGCGCTCTCCAGCTCCGCGTACGCGCGGTCGACCGCGCGGGCCTTCGTCCGCACCGAGCGCGGGATCCAGTCCATTGCGCGCAGCTCGTCGATGATCGCGCCGCGGATGCGGGCGCTCGCGTACGTCTCGAACTTGACCGAGCGGCCCGGCTCGTACTTCTCGATCGCGTCGATCAGCCCGAACATGCCGTACGACACGAGGTCGGCCTGCTCCACCATCGCCGGCAGGCGCATGCCCACGCGCCCCGCGACGGCGGTGACGAGCGGCGCGTAGTGCAGGATCAGCCGCTCGCGCACCAGGCGGTCGCCGCCCGACTTGAACAGCTGCCAGTCCTGGGCGACCGGGTCGAGCACGGGGTCGGCGAGCGCCTCGAGCTCGTCCAGCTCCGGGTCCGCGACCGCGGTCAGCGCCACGACCACCTCGAGGTCGACGTCGTCGAGCTCGACCTCCGCCGCCTCGGTGGCGACCGCGATCGCGCCGGCCGCGTCGAGGTCGAGCTCGTCGACCTCCGGCGTCTGCTGGCGCGGGATGACCCCGAGGGGTGCGGTGGTCGAACCCGGCCCGCGGCGCGACGTGGCAGCCAGCGGGACCGTGTCCTCAGCCGGAACTGACATGGGCCTCTCCATCTCGGACGTCATGCGCGGGGGTGGGCCTGCTCGAAGGACGCGCGGAGGCGGTCCGCGGTCACGTGGGTGTAGCGCTGCGTGGTGGCGAGGCTGGCGTGGCCCAGCACCTCCTGCACGCTGCGGAGGTCGGAGCCGCCCTCCAGGAGGTGGGTGGCGACCGAGTGCCGGAGCGCGTGGGGGGCCACGTCGCTCACGCCCGCGGCGGCGGAGACGTCGTGCACAGCCTGGCGCAGCTGGCGCTGGTCCGCACGTCCGCCGCGGCGACCGAGCAGGAGCGCGGGCCCCGAGGTCTCCGTCGCGAGCACCGGGCGACCCCGGGCCAGCCAGGCCTCGACGGCCTCGACGGCGAGCTCGCCGACCGGGACGACGCGCTGCTTGGCGCCCTTGCCGGTGAGCCGGATGGTGCGCGTCGCCAGGTCCAGGTCGTCGACGTCGGCGCCGCACAGCTCGCCGACGCGCGCGCCGGTCGCGTACAGCAGCTCGAGCGCGGCCCAGTCCCGCAGGTGGACCGGGTCGCCGTCGTCCGCGCGCACCCGGGCCGTGTCCAGCAGCGCGGCCGCCGAGCCCTGGTCCAGCACGGTCGGCAGGTGCGACGCGGGCCGGGCGCTCGCCAGGCGCAGCGCCGGGTCCTGCGCGACGCGCCCGGTGCGGGCCGCCCACGCGAAGAAGGTGCGCGCCGCCGCGCCGCGCCGGGCGAGCGTCGCCCGGCTGCGCTCGGCGGCCGCCATCGAGGCCAGCCAGCCCCGCAGGACGGTGATGTCGACGCCCGTCAGCTCCGGCACGCCGTGCCGGCGCGCGTACGCCGCGAGGTCCTCGAGGTCGCCCAGGTAGGCACGCACGGTGTTCTCCGAGAGCCCGCGCTGGGCGCGCAGGTGGAGCGCGAACGCGTCGGTCACCGGGGACGTCCCCCGAGCCGAGTCCACTGCCGCCCCCGTGTGCACGGCACTACCGTCACCCGTCACACCTCCGGGCGACAAGCGGTCTGTGGCGCGTTTCACCCACCCCTGTACGAATCACGGTCATATGTCCGATTCCATGTCGGGATTTCCTACCGTTCGGGAGCGGTTCCCGGGCGGTTGCGTCCACCTGTCGGACACGGCGCCGTCGCCTCGCGGCTCGCCCGCGCGGGTGAATGCGTTTTCCCGAGCACGATCCTGCCCGAAGCAGTCCCGTGCGCTGTTTGGCCAGGGGCCGCACGGGTGAACGCGGGCGCGGGCGCCCGAACCCGGGCGCATTCCCGACCGGTCATACGGCTTTGTGGTTGCGGCTTCCGCGAAATGTGCTCCGCCCCGGCTCTCGGTGTCGATCCCCCGCTCCCCGTCACCCCCAGCCCCGCCCGTCACCTCGGCGGTGCGCCCCTGCTCGTGGTCCGCCGGCCCCGGGGACGCCGTCCACCCGCCGCCAGCGCCCCTCGGCCCGGCGTGCCGCGCCGGCGAGCTCGAGCAGCCCCAGGGCCGCCACGGCCTCGTGCTCCGCGAGCCCGGCACGCCGTGCGACGTCCGGCACGGCCAGGGCGCGGCGGCGGTCGAGGGCGTCGAGAGCGCGCGCGGCGGGGCTGTCGGCGCGGTCGACCACGACCGGCCGTCGTGGTCCGGCGGGCGTCCCGGGGTCGGTGCGCCCCGGGTCGCCCGACCCCGCGCCGCCCTGTCCCGGGGGGCCCAGCAGTTCGGCGACCTGCGCGGCGTCGGTCACGCACACGGCGGCCCCGTCACGGAGCAACCGGTGGCACCCGGCCGAGGCCATCGAGGTGATCGGGCCGGGCACGGCGCCGACGGGTCGGAGGAGCTCGGCCGCCCGGGCAGCCGTGCTGAGCGCCCCGCTGCGCCAGGCCGCCTCGACGACGACGGTGGCGCCGGCCAGCGCCGCGATGACCCGGTTGCGCTGGAGGAACCGGGCCCGGCTCGGCGGGGTGCCCGGCGGGCTCTCGGCGACCAGGGCCCCGCCCTCGTCGACGATCCGCTCGAGCACCGCGAGGTTGCCCGCTGGCGTCGGCCGGTCGATGCCGCCCGCGAGCAGCGCGACGGTCCGGCCGCCGGCCGCCAGGGCCCCGCGGTGCGCCGCGACGTCCACGCCGAAGGCGCCGCCCGACACGACGGTGACGCCCCGATCGGCCAGGCCCACCCCGAGGTCGCCGGCCACACGCTCGCCGTACGCCGTGGCCGCCCGGGCGCCGACCACCGCGACCGACCGGGCCGCCAGCGCGGTCAGGTCCGGCTCGCCCCGCAGCCAGAGGCAGAGCGGCGCCGCGGGGCCGAGGTCGTCGAGGCGCCGTGGCCAGGCCGGTGACCCCGGGACCAGCAGGACGCCCCCGCGCTCGCCGAGGTCGTCGAGCGCGGGACGCGGGTCCAGGTCGGCGAGCCGCGGCGCCCAGCGTGGCAGCGCCCGGCCGAGCACGCGGAGGACGCTCGCGGGCCAGCGGTCGACGCCGTCGGCCGCGGCGTGCTCGTCGCCACCCGGACGGCCGGGCCGCGTCGCCGCGGAGGTCGCCGCTCCGCCACCGAGATCGGCGCCTTCGCCCGAGATCGGTTCCTCTGACCACCGATCTCGGCTCGGAGCGCCGATCTCGACGCCCGGGGGCGCTCCCGTCGCGGGGCGGGTGTCCGCGCCCGGTCCGGCCGCCCGGTCGCCGGACCGTGCGAGGTCGCGCAGCCGGCGCAGCGCGTCCGCCGGGGTGACGGTCACCGCCCACAGGGCCCACGCGAGCGCGGCGGGCGCGCCCAGCGCCGCCACCACCGCGCCGGCGGTCGTGTCACCCGGCTCGGCGACGATGCTCCACGCGGCGCGCGCCCACGCCTCGCCCCCGCGCTCGGCACCCGCCCACGCCTCGCCCCCGCGCCCGGCACCCGCCGACCCCTCGCCCCCGCGCCCGGC
>NZ_SZYE01000254.1 GCF_005239125.1 Cellulomonas hominis
CCGACCGCCTCCCGGTCCTGCTGCTGGCCCTCGGGGTCGCGGCGCTCCTCGCGGTGCTGCTCGGGCAGTTCCGCCCCGTGGTGGTGCTGCCGCTCGCGGCGCTGCTGGCCGTGGCCACCTGGCGGCTCGTGCCGGCGCCGCCGCCGGCGACCCGCGCGCACCTGGGTGCCCTGGCCGCCGTGGTGGCCCTGGTGGCCGCCTGGGTCGCGCTCGGGCTGCGGTCCGTCGCCGAGTACGTGGTGGTCAACCGCGATCCCGGCTTCCTCACGCTCCAGGCGCTCTGGCTCACCGACCACCCGGCGGCGCCGATCCCCGTGGGCGCCGCCGAGACCGCCGCGGCCGCCGCTGCCGGGGCCGGCGCCGGCACGGAGGCGTTCTGGCTGCACGACGGGCTGCTGCACGCGCAGGGCAACACGCTGGTGCCGGCGCTGCTGGCGGTGCAGGGCTGGGCCGGCGGCGAGCGCGCCGTGCTGGCCGGCAACCTGCTGCTGGGCGCGGTGGGGATCCTCGCCGTGTTCGGCGCGGCGCGGCGGTTCGCCGGGCCGGTGTGGGCGCTGGTGCCGACCGCCGCCCTGGCGCTCAGCCTGCCGTACCTGGAGCTGACCCGGGCGGCCTACACCGAGCCGGTCACCGTGGCGTTCCTGGGCGGCGGCCTCGCCCTGGCGCACGGTCTGTGGCACCAGGCCGGGCCGGGGCCGCGCCCGGTGCCGGGACCCGGGCGGTGGGCGCTCGTCGGGGCGCTGACCGGCGCGACCGCGGCCGCCCGGATCGACGGCGCGGTGGTGGTGGCCGGCCTCGCGCTCGCCGGCCTGCTGCTCGGTGCCACCCCGCTCGGGGCCGCGGACCGGCGCGGGGCGGTGCGCGGGGCGCTCGCCGCCCTCGGCGCGGGCGCCGCCATGGTCGTGCTCGGCATGGCGGACGTGCTGCTGCTGAGCCCGGAGTACGTGCGGATCCACGCGAGCCAGCTCACGGCGCTGCTCACCGCGACCGGCGTCCTCGTGGCGGCGGCGGTCGTGGTGCTGCTCCTGCCGGGACGGGTGCTCGCGCGGGCGCGCGCCGCGGTGCACGCCCGCAGGCGCGTCCTGGGTCTCGCCTCGGCCGCCGTCGTGCTCCTGCTCGGGGTCGTGCTCGCCAGCCGGCCGCTGTGGTGGCAGGGCCGGTACACGGACGCGGCGAGCGGGTTCGGCTACGCGGTCTCCGTGCTGCAGGAGGCGGCGGGGCAGGCGGTCGACCCGGCCCGCTCCTACGACGAGCAGTCCCTCGCCTGGGTGGGCTGGTACCTGGGCGTCCCCGCCGTCGTGCTCGGGTTCGCGGGGCTGGCCCTCCTCGCGTGGCGCGGCGTCGGCCGGCGCGACCCGGCGGCGGTGCTGCTCGTCGCCGTGGTGGGGGTCGCGGCGGTGTTCCCGCTGGTGCGGGTCAGCATCACCCCCGACCAGCTGTGGGCGGTGCGCCGGCTCGTGCCGGCGACGTTCCCGGGGCTGCTGGTGGCCGGGTCCTGCGCGCTGGCGGCGCTGGCGTCCCGGTGGTCGTCACGGACCCCGGGGGCGGCGTGGCAGGCCGGGCGGCGCGCGGCCGCGGCCGTGCTCGCGCTCGGCGTCGCCGCCTTCCCCCTGACCACCTGGGGGTCGGTCGCGTCCCACGTCGAGCTGTCCGGGCGGGCGACGCAGGCGCACGCGGTCTGCGCGGCGCTGGCGGAGCGCGGCGTCGAACGCGTGGTGTGGACCCACTCCAGCCCGTTCCGGTACCTGGCGACGCTCCGGGTGCTCTGCGGGGTCGAGGTCGTGGAATTCGTCGACCCGCCCACGCGGGCCGAGCTCGCCGCCGTGCGCGCCGCGTGGGGCGGGGGACCGGTGGCGGCGCTGTCGTTCGACGTGGACGACTACCCCTGGACCGTCCCGCCGGCGACGTCCGTCGGCGGGACCGCGTCCTCGACCCTGGCCCGCACGCTCACCGGTCCGCCCACGACGCTCGACACCACGTGGAGCGAGGTGTGGCTGGGGCTGGTCGCGCCGGACGGGTCCGTGGTGCCGGACTGAGCCGGCCGCTCAGAGCCGCGCGGTGACCCGCTCCGTCGTCGCGATCCGCTCGGCCCGGTCGGCCGCGTCCCCCGGCTCGGGCCGCAGCAGCACGAGCGACCCGCCGCCCGCCAGCACGCCGAGCGTCGTGAGCAGCGCGGACGCGGTCGCGGCTCGCTCGTCGGCGACCGGCAGCAGCGCCCGGGAGCCCGCCGGGACCGGGGCGGCCCCGAGGGCGGCGGCGACCAGGCCGGCGTGCGGGACGGGCGTCCCGCCGACCTCGAGGGCCGGCTCGGACGGCTCGACCGCCGGCGCCCAGCCGACCACGTCGCCGTAGGTCATCACGGACTGCGCCGCGTCGAGGGCGCCCGGGGGCAGGTCGCCGTCGAAGCGCCGGGCGAGCGCCGGCAGCGCCACGGCGACGACGCCGGCCCCGCGGGGCAGGTCGAGCGCGCCCGGGCGGTCCGAGACCACGACGTCGGCCGTCGCCGCCGCGGCGTGCGCGTCGGTGGCCACCGTCGCGCCGACCCGCCAGGCGGCCAGCGCCCAGACCGCGGTCCGCCAGTGCGGCGGGAGGTCGAGCAGCACGCGCGTCCCGGGGCCGGCGTCGAGCTCCTCGACGAGGAGGTTGGTGGTCTTGCTCACCCAGTTGTCGAGGACCGCCCCGGAGAGCTCGATCCGCTCGCCGGCCGGGCCGTACCAGGTGAGCCGGGGGCGGCCCGGCTCGCTGAGCAGGGCGGACAGGACATCGGCGACGGACGCGGCGGGGCGGGGCGTGGAGAGCGGCACGGGAGCAGCCTAGGTGCCGTGTTCACGCGGATCCGGACATATCGGCCAGGATGGGCTCCGATACCAGTCTTCCGCTTGACTACGCGGAACGACACGCGTGTAATTCGTTGGAACGAGTGGCGCGCGGGACACCGCGGACGCCGACGGACCATCGACACCGAGCACGACGGGGGAGGCACACATGTGGAGTCTGCTCGACGACGAGGGATCCTTCCCGTCCGAGGCGCGTACGACCCAGCCCGAGGCGGTCGCGCCCGTGCTGCCGCTCTTCGGCGCGCCCGAGGACGACGGCATCATGGGCTGGCAGGAGCGCGCCCTGTGCGCCCAGACCGACCCCGAGGCGTTCTTCCCCGAGAAGGGCGGCTCGACCCGCGAGGCGAAGAAGGTCTGCACCGGCTGCGAGGTCCGGGCGGAGTGCCTCGAGTACGCGCTCGCCAACGACGAGCGGTTCGGCATCTGGGGCGGGCTGTCCGAGCGTGAGCGCCGCAAGCTCAAGCGGCGTGTGGTCTGATCGCGCCCGCCGGGGCGCCTGACGTCGTGACCGCCAGCACGCTGCACCCCGGCGCGCCCGCCACGGGCTCCGTCCCCGCCGCCGCCCCGGTGACGGCGGTGGTGGTCGCCCGCGGCGTCACGCCGTTCCTCGCGACGACGCTCCGCGCGGTCGCCGCCCAGACCCGCGCGCCCGCCCGGGTGCTGCTGGTCGACGCGGGCGATCGCCCCGACCCGGGCCTGGCCGCCGTGCTGCGCGACGCGGGCCTGCCCGCCGGCACCACGACGCTGCTGACGGCCCCCGGCGCCCGCAGCTTCGGCGACGCCGTGCGCACCGCGGTGGCGGCCGAGGCGGACCTGCCCGGCGGCGGCGCCCCCTGGCTCTGGCTGCTGCACGACGACGCCGCCCCGGACCCGGCCGCGCTCGCCGAGCTCGTCCGCGCCGTCCAGGCAGCGCCCTCCGTCGGCGTCGCGGGCGTGAAGCAGCGCACCTGGACCGCCCCCGCCCGGCTGCTCGAGGTCGGCGTCCGCACCTCGCGGTCCGGCCGGCGGATGACGGACGTGGAACCCGGCGAGGTCGACCAGGGCCAGCACGACGGGCGCGAGGACGTGCTCGGCGTCGGCGTGGTCGGCGCGCTCGTCCGCCGCGACGTCTGGCAGGAGCTCGGCGGGACCGACCCGGCCCTCGGCCCGTTCGGCGACGGGCTCGACCTGTCCCGGCGCGCCCGCCTGGCGGGGCACCGGGTGCTCGTGGTGCCCTCGGCCGTCGTCCGGCACGCCCAGGCCGGCTACCACGGCCTGCGCGACCCCGGCACCGACCCGGCCTCGATCGTCGACCTCGACGCCGACGGCGAGCCCGACGGCGCCGACCCCCGGCGGTCGTACGCGGCACGCCGGGCCGCCCTGCTGCACCAGCGCCTCGTCTGGGCGCCGCTGCCGCTGGTGCCGTTCGTCGCGGTCATGACCGTGCTCGCCGGGCTGGTCCGGGTGCTGGTCCGGGTCGCCACCAAGGAGCCCGGGCTGGCCGCCGCCGAGCTCACCGCACCCCTGCGCGCCCTCGGCCGCCCCGCCGCCGTCGCCCGCGCCCGGGCCCGGGCCCGCCGCACCCGCAGGGTGCC
>NZ_SZYE01000255.1 GCF_005239125.1 Cellulomonas hominis
TCCAGGTGGTAGACGAGCGGGATGCCGGTCGGGATGTTGATCCCGGCGATCGTCGCGTCGTCCACGTCGTCGAGGTACTTCACGATCGCGCGGATCGAGTTGCCGTGCGCGGCAGCCCGGCGACCGCCGCCGCCGCGAGCACCCCGTACGGCAGCCGCACCGGCACGGGCAGCGGCGGGTCGGCGAGCAGGAACTCGGCCGCCTCCCGCGCCTGCGGAGTCCCGCGCAGCTCGGCCAGGTACGAGTCGAGCGCCGCGTGCAGGCCGGCGGCCGTCTCGGGCAGGTCCTCGGCCCCGAGCGCGCGCCCCACCCGCGCCGACTGGGCCACGTAGGCGTCGCAGCCCGCGGCGTCGAGCGGCCGCGCCCCGTAGCGCTGGTGCGCGGTCAGGAACGCGTGCGCCTCCGTGACGTGCACCCAGCGGAGCAGGTGCGGGTCGGACGCGGCGTAGGGCTCGCCGTCCTCGGTCACGCCGGAGACCCGCTCGTGGATCGCGCGCACCGTCGCGACCGCCTGCTCGGCGTGCTCCACGGTGCCGAACGTCGTGACCGCGAGGAACGTGCTGGTGCGCTGCAGCCGGCCCCAGGGGTCGCCGCGGAACCCGGAGTGCGCCGCGACGGCGGCCATCGCCAGCGGGTGCCAGGACTGCAGCAGCAGCGCGGTCAGCCCGCCGACGAACATCGACGCATCGCCGTGCACCCGCCGGATCGCGTCGTCCGGGCCGAACCAGCGCGGGCCGGGGGTGCGGTGGATGCGGTCGCGCACCTGCGGGCCGCGCGGGCCGGCGACGCGGGCGAACAGCTCGTCGCCGAGCCGCCCGCGCAGGGACGAGGTGGAGGTGCTCACGCGCCGATCCTCACCCCGCGCGCGCCGCACGGCGACCCCGGGGACACCCCGCCGACGCCCGGCGCCCCGGCCGCCCCGCCCATCCCGCCCGCGCGCAGACCGCCCCGCCCGCACGCAGGCCGCGCCGAGCGGGCAACCGACACGTCGAGCGAGTAGTCGGCGGATGCTCGCTCGACGTGTCGGTTGCCCAGTCGGTGATGGATGAGACCGCGGCGCGCCACCGGCGCCGGCGTGGTGCCGGCGTGGTGCCGGTGCCGGCGTGGTGCCGGTGCCGGCGCTAGGCCGCCTTGACGAACGCCGTCACCGCGTCCGCCACGAGCTGCACCGCGATCGCCGCGAGCAGCAGGCCGGCGATCCGGGTCACGAGCGTGGTCCCCGAGTCGCCGAGCAGCCGGTGGATGAACCCCGCGAACCGCATCGCCAACCACAGGCAGACGTGCACCAGCACGATGCCGACCGCGATCGCGACCCAGTCGGCCGCGGTCCCGTCGCTCTGCTGCACGAACACCATGACCGCCACGATGGCGCCGGGCCCGGCGAGCAGGGGCGTCCCGAGGGGCACCAGCGCCACGTTGACCTTGGAGTTCCCCGACGGCTGCGGCTCCTCGGACTTGCCGGTCAGCAGCTCCATCGCGACGAGCAGCAGCAGCAGGCCGCCGGAGGCCTGCAGCGCGGGCAGCGAGATGTGCATGTACGACAGCAGGCTCTGCCCGAACACGGCGAACGCGAGCACGACGCCGAACGCGACGAAGATCGCCTGCCGGGCGGCCCGGTTGCGCTGCTGCCGGGTCATCGTGCCGGTCAGGCCGAGGAAGATCGGCACGGTCCCGGGCGGGTCCATGATGACGAACAGGGTGATGAAGACCTCGGAGAGGAGTCGCCAGTCGAGCACGGCGCTCATGCTCGCACCACCGCCGTGCGGCCGCGGCGCTCGATCTCGGCGAGCACCTCCGGCGTGGTCGTGTTCTCCCCCAGCACGTTGTCCTTCCCTGTTCCGTGGTAGTCGCTCGACCCCGTGACGAGCAGCCCGAGCCGGTCGGCGAGCGCCGACAGCCGGGCACGCTGCTCGGGGGTGTGGTCGCGGTGGTGCACCTCGAGCCCCGCGAGGCCCGCCTCGGCGAGCTCCTCGATCGCGGAGTCCGGCACCACCCGCCCGCGCCCGTCGGCGCCGGGGTGCGCGAACACCGGCACCCCGCCGGACGCGAGCACGGCCTCGACGGCCTCGACCGCCTCCGGCGCGTAGTACGGCACGTAGTACCGGCCGCGCGCGGACAGCAGGTCGGCGAACGCCGCGGTGCGGTCGGGGACGACGCCCAGCGCGACCAGCGCGTCCGCGATGTGCGGCCGGCCCACCACGGTGCCGGGCTGCTGCTGGGCGAGCACGTCGTCCCAGGTGATCGGCAGGTCCTCGGACAGCCGCTCGACGATCGCCCGGCCGCGGTGCAGCCGGGCGTCGCGGGTCTGCGCGATGACGCCCGCGAGCGCCGGGTCGGCCGGGTCCTGCAGGTAGGACAGCAGGTGCACGCTGACGCCGCGCGACAGGGCGGACACCTCGGTGCCGGGGACCAGGGCGACGCCGAGCCGGCGGCCGGCGTCGGACGCCTCGGCCCAGCCGGCGGTGGTGTCGTGGTCGGTCAGCGCGACGACGTCGAGCCCGGCCGCGGCGGCCGACGCCACCAGCTCCCCCGGGCTCTCGGTGCCGTCGGAGACCGACGAGTGGGTGTGGAGGTCGATGCGCACCGCGCAAGGCTACTCACCGGTAGGGGCCGGACCTGCGCGCAGGCCCCCGGGGCGGCCCGCGGTGCCAGACTGGACCCATGGCCACCGACCCCACGCCCGAGACCCCCGCGCCCGCCCTGTCCGAGCCCGCCGAGGGCGAGCAGACCCTCGCGGACCGCGGCTCGAACCGCAGCCAGCGCCCCCAGTCCGCCGCGTTCCTCGACTGGGTGACCTCCGGCTGGGCCGACCGCCCCGCGAGCACCGCGGTGCCGGGCGCGGCCGCCCCGTTCACCGCCGCCCGCCGCGCGCGCCTGGCCGCCGCGTTCCCGGGCGAGCGCCTGGTGGTCCCGGCCGGGGCGTACAAGGTGCGGTCGAACGACACCGACTACCGGTTCCGTCCGCACTCCGCGTTCGCGCACCTCACGGGCCTCGGCGCGGAGCAGGAGCCGGACGCGGTCCTGGTGCTGCACCCCGCCGCCGACGGCGAGGGCGACGAGCTGCCGGGCGGCGGGCGGTCGACGCACCGCGCCGTGCTGTACCTGCGCCCGCTCGCGGGCCGGGACACCGAGGAGTTCTTCTCCGACGCCCGGTACGGCGAGTTCTGGGTCGGACCGCGCCCGACGCTCGAGGACATGGCGACGGTCACCGGGATCACGACCGCGCACAGCGACGACCTGCGGGACGCGCTGGCCAAGGACGCGGGCGCGGACGGCGTGCGGGTGCTGCTGGTGCCGGGCGTGGACGAGGCCGTCGAGGCCGTCGTCGAGGAGATCCGCGCGGCGGAGGACGCCGGCGAGCGCGACGCCGTGCTGGTCGAGGCGCTGTCGGAGCTGCGGCTGATCAAGGACGAGCACGAGGTCGCCGAGCTGCGCAGCGCCGTCGCGGCGACCGCCGAGGGCTTCGCGGAGGTCGTGCGCCGGCTGCCGGAGGCCGTCGCGCACCGCCGCGGCGAGCGGGTCATCGAGGGCACGTTCCTGTCCCAGGCGCGCGTCGAGGGCAACTACGTCGGCTACGAGACGATCGCCGCCGCCGGACCGCACGCCACCACGCTGCACTGGACCGACAACGACGGGCAGGTCCGCGCGGGCGAGCTCGTCCTGATCGACGCGGGCGTCGAGGTCGACTCGCTGTACACCGCGGACGTCACCCGCACGCTGCCGGTGGACGGCACGTTCACCGACGCGCAGCGCCGGGTCTACCAGGCCGTGCTGGACGCCGCGGACGCCGCGTTCGCGGTCGCGGTCCCGGGCAACCGGTTCCGGGACGTGCACGCCGCTGCGATGGAGGTCATCGCGGCGCGCCTCGACGAGTGGGGCATGCTGCCGGTCCCGGCCGCCGAGGCGCTGACCCCCGAGGGCCAGCAGCACCGCCGGTGGATGGTGCACGGCACGAGCCACCACCTCGGGCTCGACGTGCACGACTGCGCGCAGGCCCGCCGCGAGATGTACCTGGACGCCGTGATCGAGCCCGGCATGGTGTTCACGATCGAGCCCGGCCTGTACTTCCAGGTCGACGACCTGCGGGTGCCCGAGGAGCTGCGCGGCATCGGCGTGCGGATCGAGGACGACGTGCTGGTGACGGCGGACGGCAACGAGAACCTGTCGGCCGCCCTCCCGCGCCGGCCCGAGGACGTCGAGGCGTGGATGGCGGAGCTGCTCGCCCGCTGACCCGCGGCGGGACGCACGACGGCCCGGGTCGCCCTCGCGGGGACCCGGGCCGTCGGTCGTCAGTCCTGCTGCTCGGTCCCGGGCTGCGGCCCGGGCTCCGGCGTCGTCGGCGGCTGGGGCGCGGCGGCCGGGGGCTGCGGCGCGAGCTGCCCGT
>NZ_SZYE01000256.1 GCF_005239125.1 Cellulomonas hominis
CCGCCGCGCCCGCCGGCCCGGTCGCGCGCGGCGGGCGGGGCCTGGTCGGCATGCGCGAGCGCGCGGCGGTCTACCGTGGCTCCGTGTCGGCCGGGCCGTACCGCGCCGGCTGGCGGGTGCACGTCGAGCTGCGCACCGAGGACCTCGCCGCCGCCCCCGCGCGACCCGCGGCGACCGCACCACCCGCCCCGACCGAGGAGCCCGCGTGACCACCACCCCCGACGGCGCCGGGCCGGCGCCGATCCGCGTCCTGCTGGTGGACGACCAGCCCCTGCTCCGCATGGGCTTCCGCCTGGTGCTCGACGACGAGGACGACCTGACCGTCGTCGGCGAGGCCGGGGACGGCGCCGAGGCCCTGCGGCAGATCGCCGCGCTCGACCCCGACGTCGTGCTCATGGACGTCCGGATGCCCGGCACGAACGGCATCGAGGCGACCGAGCGGATCGTCGCCGCCGGGTCCCGCTCCCGGGTGCTCATCCTCACGACGTTCGACCTGGACGAGTACGCGTTCGCCGCCCTGCGCGCCGGCGCCAGCGGGTTCCTGCTCAAGGACGCCCGGCCCGCCGAGCTCACCGCGGCCATCCGGGCCGTCGCCACCGGCGACGCGGTCGTCTCCCCGCGGGTCACCCGCCGGATGCTCGAGCTGTTCGCCGAGGAGCTGCCCAGCGAGTCCGCCGCCCCCGCGCGCCGCGGCGACGCCCGGCTCGACGAGCTCACGCACCGCGAGCGCGAGGCGCTCCTCGCGGTCGCCGAGGGGCTGTCGAACGCGGAGGTCGCCGAGCGGCTGTTCCTGTCCGAGGCGACGGTGAAGACCCACGTCGGGCGGATCCTGGCCAAGCTCGGGGTGCGGGACCGGGTGCAGGCCGTGGTGCTCGCGTACGAGTCGGGGATCGTCGGGCGCTGAGCCCGGATCCGTCAGACCTCGCCGAGCGCCTCCTCCGGCGTCCCCTCGACCGCGCGCGCCGCCCGGTCCCACTGCCGGAACGACAGCCGCTCGCCCACGGCCGCCGCCATGGCGCGCCCCTTCCAGGCGAACGCGACCACGCCGACCAGCAGCACCCCCGCGCCCACCCAGTACGGGGCGGTCGCGCTGACCGGGTGCAGCAGGCCCGCGATCACCGGCGCCGGGGCGGCGAAGCCCCAGCGGACCAGGTTGAACGCCGCGGTCGTCGTGCGGCGCTCCGCACCGCCCAGCCCGAGCGCGAGGTCCGTGAGGTTCGCGTTCGCGATGCCCATGCACACGCCGGCGAGCACCAGCACCGCGACCGACTCGGCCGTGCCGGCGCTCGTCGCCAGCAGCACCAGGGTCACGAGCAGCCCCGCGATCGCCACGCCGACCGTCGCCACGGCGCCGATCCGGTGCGCGAGCCGGTGGCCCACCACGAGGATGCCGACCGCCAGGCCGACGCCCCACGCCGTGAACACCAGGCCGAGCGGGACGACGTCCAGGCCCAGGAACACCGGCGTGTAGCCGAGCACCACGAAGAACACGAAGTTGTAGGCGGCCGTGACCACGCACAGGGTGCGGAACGCGGGGCGGCGGAACGGCTGCCACACGTCGCGCAGGGTGAGCGCGGTCGGCGGGTCCTGCGGGTCGCGGAGCCGGGTGACGGACATCGCGAGCGCGATCAGCATGAACACGCCGCACGCGGCGAACGGCACCCGCCAGGAGATCTGGCCGAGCAGGCCGCCGATCAGCGGGCCGACCGCGAACCCGAGGCCCACGCAGGTCTCGAACAGCTCGACGACCCACTCGCGGTCCGTCGCCAGCGCGACCAGCAGGACCATCGCCGTCGCGAAGAACATCGCGTTGCCCAGGCCCCACAGCCCGCGGAGCACTGCGAGCTCGAGGATGTTGCCGGACAGGGCGGCGAGCACCGCGGCCGCCGCGACGACCGTCACGCCGGTCGCCAGGACCTTGCGGTAGCCGTACCGGCCGGTCGCGATGACGGCGGGGATCATGCCCACCGCCATCACGACCAGGTACGCGGTGAACAGCAGCTCGATCTGCCAGGTGGAGGCGCCGATCTCCTCCCCGATCACCGGGAGGATCGGGTCGACCACGGCGATGCCGGCGATCGCGAAGAACGCGGTCAGGGCCGTGGCGTAGATGGCGGTCTTGTTCGGTTCGTGGTGCCGGCTGGGCATGCGCGTCCTCGGGAAGTCGTCGTCGGGTATGTCTGTACTATACAGGCTTCTTGCCCAGGAGGACGTGGCAGACTTCCCGGGCCGACCCGAGGACGAGGTGACCATGCCGGACGACTCCCTGCGCACGATCGAGGCCCAGGTGGCCATGCTGCTGCGCCTGTCCGACCGGACCCGCCGCGCCGGCGCCCGCGCCCGCGGCGAGATCGAGCGCTCGGCCTACCTCGTCCTGGGCGTCCTCGCGCAGGACGGGCCCACGAGCGTCAACGCCATCGCCGACGCGCTCCGGCTCGACCCCTCCACCGTCACCCGGCAGGTGCTCGCCATGGAGCAGGCCGGCCAGGTCGTCCGCGCCGCCGACGCCAGCGACGGCCGGGTCACCCTCGTCCGGCCCACCGAGGCCGGGCTCGAGGCCCTCGAGCGGACCCGGGACGTCCGCGCGCGGCTCTACGGCGAGGTGCTCGACGACTGGTCCGCCGACGACCGCGCCGAGCTCGCCCGGCTGCTCACCCGGCTCAACGCCGACGTCGACACCTGGGGCCGCGCGCACGGCAGCCGGTGAGACGCGTGCCGCACCTGCGTGACGCGCCGCGGCCCACCACCTACGCTCGACCCGACGCACCGGCCACGCCCCCGGGCCGCGCGTCGTCGCACGCCGACCCGTCCGGCACCTCGAACGACCGGAAGGTGCTACCCGCGTGACCTCGACCGAGCCTCTGACCACCCCGCGCCGCCCGCCGCGGACCGCCCTGCGCGCGGTCGTCCTGCGCGCCGAGCACCTCACCCCGGCGATGGTCCGGCTCACCCTCGGCGGCCCCGGCATCGCCGGGTTCGCGCCGTCCCCGCACGCCGACTCGTACGTCAAGCTCGTCTTCGTGCCCGGGGTCGGCGCGACCGCCTCCGGCGCGGACGTCCTCGCCGCGTGGACCACCCCGGACGGGCGCGTCGACATCGAGGCCGCCCGCGCCGCCCTGCCGCCGGAGCACCAGCCCCGGATGCGGACCTACACGGTCCGCGGGTTCGACGACCTCGAGCTCACCCTCACGCTCGACCTCGTGGTGCACGGCGCCGACGGCATCGCCGGCCCGTGGGCCGCCACCGCGGCGCCCGGCGACGAGGTCGTCGTCGTGGGTCCCGGCGGCGGCTACACCCCCGACCTCACGGCCGACCACCACCTGCTCGCCGGCGACGCGTCCGCGCTGCCCGCCGTCGCCGTCGCCCTCGAGCGGCTCGGCGGCGCCGCCTCCGGGCACGCCGTCCTGGAGGTGCACGACCGCGCCGAGGAGCAGGCCCTGCACGTGCCGGACGGCATCGCCCTGCACTGGGTGCACGCGGGCGACGCCGCCCCGGGCGCGCGGCTCGTCGAGGCCGTCCGCGCCCTGCCGTGGCCGGTCGGCCGCGTGCACGCGTTCGTGCACGGCGAGGCGGGGTCCGTTCGCGAGCTGCGGCGGTACCTGCGCGTCGAGCGCGGGCTCGGCAAGGGCGACCTGTCGATCTCCGGGTACTGGCGGGCCGGCGCGGACGACGAGGGCTGGCGCGCCGGGAAGCGCGACTGGCTGCGCGGGATCGAGGACGCCGAGGCGGCCGCGGGGCTGGACTGACGCCAGGCGGGCGCCGCCCGAGCACCCCGACACGGCGAGCGAGTACCCGACACGTCGAGCGAGTACCCGCTGGTTACTCGCTCGACGTGTCGGATGCCCTCTCGGCGGGCGGGGCGCGGCGCGGCGGGGCGGGCGCGGGTCAGGCGTCCGGCGCGACGTGCCAGGGGCGGTCCGGGTCCGTCGGGCGGGCGTCCGCCGCGACCTCGATCGCGTACGTCGCCGGCGGCGGGCCGTCCGGCACCGGGCCGAGGTAGCGGTGCCCCGTCATCCGGCACCACGCCGGGAGGTCGATCGGCGCGACCGGGTCCGACGTCGTCAGGTGCACCACGGTCCCGGGCGGGAGCTCGCGGGCGCGAGCACGGAGCAGCACGAGCAGGCGGGCGCAGCCCAGGTCGCCGCCGTCCACGTGCACCGGCTCGGGACCCGCCTCGGACTGCACGCACCGCACTGTACCGACCCGCCGCGCGACGGGGCGCGCACCGGGGTGCCGCCGCGGCGCCACGGCCGCGACCGCGTCAGGCGGCGTCCGGGTGCACCCCGCCCGACGGGCCCGTGCCGGGCCCGCCCCGCG
>NZ_SZYE01000257.1 GCF_005239125.1 Cellulomonas hominis
GGCACCGCACGCGGCGACGCGTCGCGCGCACCCGGCGTCCGCGCCGGACCCGCGCGGCGACGGCACCACGCCCGCGTGCCCCCGCCGCGGCACGCAGGCACGAAGGAGACGAAGTGGCACGAACCGGCCAGCGCCGACCCGCCCGCGGGGGCAGCAGCACCGCCCCCGGCGGCCAGCGCCGCCGCACCGCCCGCCCGAGCGAGCAGGGGCTCATCCCCGTCCTCGCCGGGGTGGTGCGCGAGATCGAGGGGGCGGTGCAGCGCCCGCCGGTGCGGCCGGCCGTCCGGACCAAGTTCCAGGTCGTGGCGCTGCTGGTGCGCGAGGAGCGCGCGCGGGCGATGGCCGACCCGGAGCTGACCCAGGCCAAGCGGACGGAGCTGCTCAAGCGGCTCGACGGGGTCGCGACCCAGCTGGCCCGGATCGCCGCGCGGGACACCTCGCTGCTGGCGCTGCTCGCCGACGAGGCCCGGGTCTCCGACGCCGCGCGCGCCTACCGGGCCACCGTGCTGCGGGCGGCGGGCCGGGACGTGCCGGCCGAGCCCGAGCCGGAGGAGGAGCCGGCACCCGCCGCCCCCGCCCCCGGTGCCGACAAGCAGGTCGTGCCGCAGTCGGTGATCTCCCGGCGGCTCGCCAACCCGTTCCTCGCCCCCGACTTCGAGGCCGCGGCCGAGCGGGCCGCCGCGAAGCCGCGCCGGCTGGCCGGCTGGGAGCTGCTCGAGCCGCTGTTCCGGTCGTTCGAGCAGTCCGGCGACGGCGTCCCCGCGTGCATGCCGCTCCCCGAGCCGGCCCCCGTCCCGACGCCGCCCGGCCGCGAGCTGATGCCGCACCAGGCGCAGGTCGTCACCGCGGCCGGCCAGGGCCACCGCACGTTCCTGCTCGCCGACGAGCCCGGCCTCGGCAAGACGGCCCAGGCCCTGCTCGCCGCCCGCACCGCGGGGGCGTACCCGCTGCTGGTCGTCGTCCCCAACGTCGTGAAGACGAACTGGGCGCACGAGGTCGGCCTGTGGACGCCCGAGCGCCGCGCCACGGTCGTGCACGGCGACGGCGAGCGCGTCGACGGGTTCGCCGACGTCGTGATCGTCAACTACGAGATCCTGGACCGGCACGTCGGCTGGCTCGGCGAGCACGGCTTCCGCGGGATGGTCGTCGACGAGGCGCACTTCATCAAGAACAAGCGCTCCCAGCGCTCGCAGCACGTGCTGTCGATCGCCGAGAAGATCCGCGAGCGCACCGCGCGCCCGCTGCTCATGGCGCTGACCGGCACCCCGCTGATCAACGACATCGAGGACTTCCGGGCGATCTGGCAGTACCTCGGCTGGATCGACGACGAGAAGCCGCTCGGCCGGCTGATGACCGCGCTGGACGACATCGGGCTCACCCCGGCGGACCGCGGGTTCTCCGCCGCGGCGCGGCAGTGCGTCATCGAGATGGGCATCGTGCGCCGCCGCAAGGCCGACGTGGTCGCCGACATCCCCGCCCGCCGGGTCGCGGACCTGCTGGTCGAGCTCGACGGCGCGGCCGGCCGGTCGATCCGCGAGGCCGAGGCGGCCCTGGTCGCGCGGCTGCTGCAGCGGTACCGCAGCGCGGTCGAGGCGCGGGAGACCGGCCTGGTCCTGGGGACCGACCACGAGATCGCCCGGCGCGTCGCCGCGGCCGAGCTCAAGGACTCCAGCGGCAAGGCCAAGGGCGAGAACGTGTTCTCGATGGTCCGCCGGATCGGCCAGGCCAAGGCCGCGCCCGCCGCGGACTACGCCGCCCAGCTGGCCCGCAACGTCGGCAAGGTCGTGTTCTTCGCGAAGCACGTCGACGTGATGGACCACGCCGAGCAGGCGTTCGCGGAGCGCGGGATCAAGTACGCCTCGATCCGCGGCGACCAGACCACCCGGCAGCGCGACAAGAACGTCACGGCGTTCGTCGAGGACCCCGAGGTGCAGATCGTCGTCTGCTCGCTGACCGCCGCCGGCGTGGGGCTGAACCTCCAGGTCGCGTCGAACCTCGTGCTCGCCGAGCTGTCCTGGACCGACGCCGAGCAGACCCAGGCGATCGACCGCATCCACCGCATCGGGCAGTCCGAGCCGGTCACCGCGTGGCGCGTCATCGCCGCGCAGACCGTGGACTCGCGGATCGCCGAGCTCATCGACAGCAAGTCCGGCCTCGCGGCCCGGGCGCTGGACGGGGCCGACATGGAGGACGGGGCCGCCGCGGACGTGCAGCTGGAGGCGCTGGTCGGGCTGCTGACCGACGCGCTGGCCGCCCAGGACGCGCCGGCGGCCTGACCGCCGCGCGGGGCGGCGGGTGTGCGGCCGCCCCGCGCGCCCGCTGCCGCCGGACCGCGAGCCCTACGGTTTCCGGCGAGCCCACCGCCTCTCGGGGGTGGCTCGGCCGGAAGCCGTCGGGCTCGTCGACGCGCGGTCAGTACGACAGGCTCGGCGCCACCAGCCGGTACGTCACCGCGAACCACGCGACCACGCCGAGCGCCAGCAGCACCAGCACGCCGCCGGCCACCCGCCACCCGCCGGCGCGGCGGCGCACGTCGCCGACCACCCGGACCGTCGCCGGCACCAGCCCCAGGATCCCGACGCCCTGCAGCACCTGCAGCACCCGCAGGCCGCCCTCGGGCAGGTCGACCAGCCCCATGATCGTCGTGATCGCGACCGCCCAGCCGGCGACGGCGAGCACGGCGCTCGCCGCGGCGACCCGGGTGAGCACCCGGGCCGGGCGCCCGGCGACGTCGCGCGGGGCGCGGTGCCGGACCCGGCGGACCAGCGCGGCGATGGGCCCGGCCAGCGCGCCCACCAGCAGCACGGCCAGCGCCGCGCCCAGCGCGGGCAGCGCCACGCCGGTCGCCGCGCCCGCGGGCAGCAGCGTGAACGCCGAGTCGTACCCGATCGCCGTGACCCGGCCGTCCTCGGCGCGCGCGGCGATCGTCCGCTGGCCGCCGACCTCCCGCCAGACCCACGGCGCGACCTCCTCGTACAGGACGGGGCGGTTCGTCAGCGGGCCGGGCGCGACCAGCACGCGGCCGTCGTCCTGGGCGGTGACGTGGGTGACGGCGAGCAGCTCGGTCGCGTGCAGGAACGTGCTGCGCATCGCCCGGGAGTCGGTGTACGCACCGGCGAGGGCCGCGGCGTGCGCGCGGGCGGTGTCGGCGTCGACGGGGATGCTGCCGGAGGTGCCCGCGGCGTCGGTCGGCGGGAAATACCGGTCGGCGAAGCCCTGCATCAGCTGCTCGCGCAGCTCCAGGCTGTCGAGCGCCCCCGCGCCGGAGCCGTTCACGCTGACGAAGACGCCCGTGCCCTCGTCCGGGTACAGCTGGAGGTGGGAGTGGAACGCGTTGGTGTCGCCGCCGTGGCCCACGACCCGGTGCCCGTTCCGGTCCTCCTGGAAGAAGCCGAGCCCCATCCGGGGGCCGCCGGCGAGCGTGCCGAGGTCGTCCTCGTCGAGCGCCGGCGCCTGCATCAGGGCGAGCGTGTCGGCGTCCAGCACCTGCTCGCCGGTCGCGGGCTCCCCGAGCAGCGCGAGCATGAACCGCGCCATGTCCGCGGCCGACGCCGACAGTGCACCGGCGGGCGGCACCCCGACGACCTCGAACCCCGTCGACGGCCCGGACGCGGTGCCGTACCCGAGGGCGAGGTGGCCGCGGAGGTCGTCGGGCACCGGCTGCTCGAAGGTCGCCGTCGTCATCCCGGCGGGGTCGAGCACGTGCTCCTGGACGTACTGCTCGAACGGCTCCCCGCTCACGCGCTCGACCACGTAGCCGGCCAGCGCGTTGCCGTAGTTCGAGTACGCGGGCACGGTCCCGGGCCGGTACACCTGCTCCGGCGGGTCGGTGGCGAGGGCGGCGCGCAGGTCGACCGGCGTCCCCTCCGCCCCGATCAGCCCGCGGATGCGCTCCTCGAACCCGGCGGTGTGGGTGAGCAGGTGGCGCAGCGTGATCGGGTCGTCGAACGCCCGCGGCACGTCGATGTCCACGTACGCCGACACGTCGGTGTCCAGGTCGACGTCGCCGGCCTGCACGAGCTGCAGGACGGCGGTCGCGGTGACGAGCTTCGACACCGACCCGGGTCGGAACAGTGTGCGGTCGGGGTCGACGGGGACCGCCTCGCCGGACTCCGTCCCCGTGTCCGCCCAGCCGTAGCCGCGGGTCGTGACGACCTCGCCGTCGTGCACGACCGCGACGGTCGCGCCCGGGATGTCGGTGCGGTCGAGCGCGGCGGGCAGGAAGCCGTCGAGCCACGCGTCGACATCGGTTCGCGTGAGCGCCGGCACGGTGGCCGGGTCGGTGGGGGCGTCGGCTCCGCCGGTCGTGGCGGCCGCGCCGGCGACCGGCGCCGGGCGCTCCGGGGCGGGCGTCGGCGTCGCCGCGGCGGGTG
>NZ_SZYE01000258.1 GCF_005239125.1 Cellulomonas hominis
CCGGCCTCCCCGGTGGGGGGCGGCCCGGACCGCGAGGACCGCCAGCGCGCCGGCGCGCAGCCCGTGGGCGGCCGGCGCCCGCGGGTCGTCGTCACGCTGCACAACCTGCCCGTCGGCGGCCGGGCGGTCCGGGCCGTGTCGGCCGTGCTCGGCCGGGTGGTCGCCCGCGGCGCCGACGTGGTGCTCGGCGTCTCCGGCGACCTGGTGGACCTGGCGCGCGCGCAGGGCGCCCGCCACGCCGAGCGGGCCCTCGTGCCGGCGCCCGCGCGCCGTGCCCCGGAGCACGACCGGGACGCGGTCCGCGCGGCCCTCGGGGTCGCGCCCGGCGAGGACCTCGTGGTGACCGTGGCCCGGCTGGCCCCGCAGAAGGGCCTGGACACCCTCGTGGCGGCCGCTGCTGCGGCCGCCGGGTCCCGGCCCGCCCTGCGCTGGGTCGTCGCGGGAGACGGGCCCCTGCTGGCCGACCTGCGGGCGCGGGCGGCGCAGGCCCAGGCCCCCGTCGACCTGCTGGGCCGGCGTGAGGACGTCGCCGACCTGCTGGCCGCCGCGGACGTCGTCGCGTCGACCGCCGTCTGGGAGGGGCAGCCGCTGGCGGTGCAGGAGGCCCTGGCCCTGGGCGCGGCGCTGGTCGTCACGGACGCGGGGGGCACCCGCGAGGTCACCGGAGACGCCGCGGTGCTGGTGCCCGTGGGGGACGCCGCGGCGTTCGCGGCGGCGCTGACCGGGGTGCTGGCCGACGACGCGCGCCGGTCGGCGCTGCGCGACGCGGCCCGCGCCCGCGCGGCGACGCTCCCCGCGGTCGCCGACGTCCTGACCCAGCTGGACGCCGCCTACACCCGCTGACCGGGCCGGCGGGCCCGTGTCGGGGGTCACCGGCGTGGGGCGCACGGGGGCGGCGCGTCTCGGGTACACTGGAATCCCGTGGCAGAGCGCGCAAATCGACTCTCCGGGCGGTCGGACTCCACGACCCGGCACATCTTCGTCACGGGAGGCGTCGCCTCCTCACTGGGCAAGGGCCTGACCGCCTCCAGCCTGGGACGACTTCTCCGCTCCCGCGGCCTGCGGGTCACGATGCAGAAGCTCGACCCCTACCTCAACGTCGACCCCGGGACGATGAACCCGTTCCAGCACGGCGAGGTCTTCGTCACCGAGGACGGGGCCGAGACGGACCTCGACGTCGGTCACTACGAGCGGTTCCTCGACGTCGACCTGGTCGGCTCCGCGAACGTGACGACCGGCCAGGTCTACTCGCACGTGATCGCGAAGGAGCGGCGCGGCGAGTACCTCGGCGACACCGTCCAGGTCATCCCGCACATCACCGACGAGATCAAGGCGCGCATGCGGTCGCAGGCCGCCGACGACGTCGACCTCATCATCACGGAGATCGGCGGCACGGTCGGCGACATCGAGTCGCAGC
Source organism: Cellulomonas hominis (assembly GCF_005239125.1). Classification (GTDB taxonomy): domain Bacteria; phylum Actinomycetota; class Actinomycetes; order Actinomycetales; family Cellulomonadaceae; genus Cellulomonas; species Cellulomonas hominis_A. The sequence goes on from NZ_SZYE01000258.1 coordinate 1,418, forward strand.
CGTTCCTCGAGGCGGCCCGCCAGGTCCGCCACGAGCTCGGCCGGGACAACGTGTTCTTCCTGCACGTGTCGCTGGTGCCGTACATCGGTCCCTCGGGCGAGCTGAAGACCAAGCCGACCCAGCACTCCGTCGCCGCGCTGCGCAGCATCGGCATCCAGCCCGACGCGATCGTGCTGCGCTCGGACCGGGAGATCCCGCAGTCGATCAAGGCCAAGATCGCCCTGATGTGCGACGTCGACACCCAGGGCGTCATCTCCTGCGTGGACGCCCCGAGCATCTACGACATCCCCCGGGTCATCCACGCCGAGGGCCTGGACGCCTACGTGGTGCAGCGGCTCGGCATGCAGTTCCGCGACGTCGACTGGAGCGGCTGGGACGAGCTGCTGCAGCGCGTGCACCAGCCCGCGCACCACGTCGAGGTGGCGCTGGTCGGCAAGTACATCGACCTGCCGGACGCCTACCTGTCGGTGACCGAGGCGCTGCGCGCCGGCGGCTTCCACAACGACGCCAAGGTGAAGATCCGCTGGGTCCCCTCGGACGACTGCCAGACCCCCGAGGGCGCCCAGCGCGCGCTCGGCGGCGTGGACGCGGTCCTGGTCCCGGGCGGGTTCGGCGTGCGCGGCATCGAGGGCAAGCTCGGCGCCCTGCGCTGGGCCCGGGAGAGCAAGGTGCCGACGCTCGGCATCTGCCTCGGCCTGCAGACGATGGTCATCGAGTACGCGCGGAACGTGCTCGGCCTGGCCGGCGCGTCGTCGTCGGAGTTCGACGCCGACCCGGCGCACCCGGTCGTCGCGACCATGGCGGAGCAGCTGGCGATCGTCGGCGGCGAGGGCGACCTCGGCGGCACCATGCGGCTCGGCTCGTACGAGGCCGTCCTGGCCGAGGGCTCGGTCGTCGCCGAGGCGTACGGCTCGACCCGCGTCACCGAGCGGCACCGGCACCGGTACGAGGTCAACAACGCGTACCGCGACAAGCTGGAGGAGGCCGGCCTGGTCATCTCCGGCGTCTCCCCGGACTCGTCGCTCGTGGAGTTCGTGGAGCTGCCGCGCGAGGTGCACCCGTACTACGTCTCGACCCAGGCGCACCCGGAGTTCAAGTCGCGGCCCACGCGGTCGCACCCGCTGTTCGCCGGCCTCATCCGGGCCGCCCTGGACGCCCGGGGCGCGACGGCCTCCCCGAAGGCGAGGGCCCGGGCGTGACGGCCGGGGACCCGCACGGCGGGCCGGCCGACCGGCCCGCCGTGCGGCCCGTGCTCGAGCACACGGACCTGCACCACGGCAAGATCTGGGACCTCGTCTCGGAGACCGTGGACCTGGGCGACTCGCAGGTCGTCCGGGAGTTCGTCGACCACCCGGGCGCCGTCGCGGTGATCGCGCTCGACGAGGACGACCGCGTGCTGCTGCTGCAGCAGTACCGGCACCCGGTCCGCGCCGAGCTCTGGGAGCCGCCCGCCGGGCTGCGGGACGTCGACGGCGAGCCGCCGCACGTCACCGCCGCCCGCGAGCTGGGGGAGGAGGCCGACCTCCGCGCGGAGGACTGGCACCTGCTCGCCGAGTTCGCGAACTCCCCGGGCGGGTCGAACGAGCACATCCTCGTGTACCTGGCCCGCGGGCTGTCCGAGGTCCCCGAGGCCGAGCGGTTCGCCCGCGAGGACGAGGAGGCCGGCATGGTGCCCCTGTGGGTGCCCCTGGACGACGCCGTCGAGGCGGTGCTGGCCGGCCGCCTGCGCAGCCCCAGCGGCGCCGTCGGCATCCTCGCCGCCGCGGCCTCCCGGGACCGCGGCTGGCGGACCCTGCGCCCGGTCGGCTGACACGGCCCGGCACCGGGCGGGCGGGCACGACCCCGCCGCCCGGCGCCGGTCCGTTCGCCCGGACGGGTGGTCCCCGGGCCCACCGGTCAGGTGACGCCGGGCGCCGCCGATGGGGTGGGGCGTGCGCGCGCCGACCCGCCCCCCGACCGACGGCGCACGTCTGTTCCTCGCGGCCTCGCACACCGCCGGCGCCCTTCTCCTGTGCGCCGTGCTCTGCCTGGTCAGCGCCGTCTGGCCCCCCTCGCGGCTGACGCTGGTCGAGGTCTGGTACGGCGGGTCGGCGGCGCTGGCCCTGCTGGCCGCGACCCTGCTGCTGCTGCGGCACCGGCCGCGCGCCCCGCTCGCGGCGCTGGTCGCCGCCGTCGGCATCGGCGGCGCGCTCGTCGCGAGCTGCCAGACGCTCGCGGGGGTCGTCACCACGAGCCTCGGCCTCGTGGTCGCCGGCCAGGCCGCGGCGCTGCTCGGCGACCCGCGCACGGTGCGCCGGGTGCTCGAGCTCGTCGTCGTCGTCCTGGGGCTGGCGATGCTCGCCTCCCCGGTGCCGTTCCGCCCCGTCACCTGGCTCGTCCTCGCGGTGACCACGGTGGTGATGAGCGGCCTGGTCACGTACCTGCTCCAGCGCCTGCGGCTGCTGGCCACGACCGACGACCTGACGGGGGCGCTGACCCGCGCGGCGTTCGACGAGCGCGCCGCCCTGCTGCTGCACGACGCGGCGCGGCGGGGCCGGCCGGCGTCGGTGGTCTGCCTGGACGTCGACGACTTCAAGGTGGTCAACGACACCCTGGGGCACGCCGCCGGCGACCAGGTGCTGGTCCGCCTGGTGCACGGCTGGCGCGACGGGCTCGGCACGGGCGACCTGATCGGGCGGATCGGCGGCGACGAGTTCGCGGTGGTGCTCGCCGGCCGGGACGCGGCGGCCGCGGAGGACTGGGTGGCCGCTGCCGGGCGGCGGCACGTCGCCGGCGACCCGACGTGGAGCCACGGCGTGGCGCAGGCCGCCGGCGACGAGCCGGTGCGCGAGGCCCTGGCCCGCGCCGACGAGCTCGCACGGGTCGCCGAGCAGGTGGGCCTGTCGGGTCGGCGGGTCCGGGACGTGCTGGCGGGCGACGAGTACGCCGATGCGGT
>NZ_SZYE01000259.1 GCF_005239125.1 Cellulomonas hominis
CGCGGGCACGCCCGCGCACGACCACCACGGCGCGCACGCGCCCGCCGGGCACCCCGCGCCCGCCGAGGGCCTGTGGGGCCGGCTGGCCCGCGGGGTCGGGCGGCGCGACCGCGCCGTGTGGGTGGCGACCACGGTGGTGCTCCTGGGCTGCGCGGCGTTCCTGCCCACGTTCCAGGCGTCGGGCACGAGCCAGGCCGACGTGTTCCTCACGGACGTCGACGCCGTGGCGGGGGAGCAGGTGCTCGCCGACCACTTCCCGGCGGGGACCGTGCAGCCGGCGACGGTGATCGTCGCCCAGGACCAGGCGGGAGCGGTGGTCGACGCGGCGCTGGACGTCGACGGCGTGGTGTCCGCGGCGCCCTACACCGGGGCGACGACGGGCGCGCCGACCGGGTCCGGGGGGCCCGGCGCGGAGGAGCCCGCGGAGCCGGTCGTCGTCGACGGCGACGTGCGCGTCGACGTGACCACCGAGGCCGCGGCCGACACCACGGAGGGCGTGGCGACGGTCGAGCGGCTGCGGGACGCGGTGCACGAGGTCGCCCCGGACGCGCTCGTCGGCGGGGCCGCCGCCGAGACGCTGGACGCGCAGGACGCCGGCACCCGGGACCTGCGGGTCATCGTGCCGGTGGTGCTGGTCGTGATCCTGCTCATCCTCATGGTCCTGCTGCGCTCCGTCGTCGCCGCGGTGCTGCTCATGCTCGCGAACGTGCTGTCCTTCGCGGCGGCGCTGGGCGTCGCGGCCCTGGTGTTCGAGCACGTGCTCGACTTCCCGGGGGCCGACCCCGCCGTGCCGCTGTACGCGTTCACGTTCCTGGTGGCCCTGGGCGTCGACTACTCGATCTTCCTCATGACGCGGGTCCGGGAGGAGAGCGCCCGGCTCGGCACCCGGGAGGGCGTGCTGCGCGGCCTCGCCGTCACCGGCGGGGTGATCACCTCCGCGGGCGTCGTGCTCGCGGTGACGTTCGCGGCCCTGGGCGTGATCCCGCTGCTCTTCCTCGCCCAGCTGGCCTTCATCGTGGCGTTCGGCGTGCTGCTCGACACGCTGGTGGTCCGCAGCCTGCTGGTGCCGGCGCTCGTGCACGACGTGGGGCGCCGCACCTGGTGGCCGAGCGCGCTCTCGCGGCAGGAGGAGGACGCGCACCGGGCCTAGGGTGGCGGCCATGACGGACGCGCTGCGGGTGGGACTGGTCGGCTACGGATCGGCGGGGCGGGGCATCCACGCCCGGCTGCTGCGGGAGGTCGGGGCCGAGGTCGTGCGGGTCGTGACCCGGAACCCGGCGCGGGCGGCCGCCGCGGAGCAGGACTGGCCCGGCGTGGCCGTCGACCCGGACGTGCCGTCGCTGCTCGCGCACGCCGGCGAGCTGGACGTCGTCGTCGTCGCCAGCCCGACCGGCGACCACGTCGAGCACGTCACGCGGGCACTGGCCGCGGGGGCGTCCGTCGTGGTGGACAAGCCGCTCGCCACCACGGCCGACGAGGCCGCCGCGCTCGCCCGGCTCGGGGCGGAGGCCGGCGACCGGCTGACGGTGTTCCAGAACCGCCGGTGGGACCCGGAGCAGCTGACGCTGCGCGGCCTGCTCGAGGCGGGCGAGCTCGGGACGGTGCACCGGTTCGAGCGCCGGTGGGAGCGCTGGCGTCCCGTGCCGCAGGACCGGTGGAAGGAGAACGACACCCGTGCGGGCGGCCTGCTGCTCGACCTCGGGGCGCACCTGGTCGACTCGGCGGTGCAGCTGTTCGGCCCGGTGGCCCGGGTGCACGCCGAGCTGCGGAACCTCACCACGCCCGCCGAGGACGACGTGTTCCTCGCGTTGACGCACGCGGCCCGCCCGGACGGGTCGACGGTCATCAGCCACCTGCAGGCCGGCGCGCTCGTCGGCGCGCCGGGCCCGCGTACCCGGGTGCTCGGCGACCGCGGCGCGTACCTGGTGACGTCCTTCGAGGGCGAGGCCACGCCGTTCGCCGCGCTCGACGAGGGCGACGACGCGCACGAGGGCTGGCTGGTGCACGGCGACGAGCGGGTGCCGGTGCCGCGCGCGCCCGGCGGCCACCCGGACTTCTACCGGGCGGTCGCGGCGTGGGTGCGGGGGACGGGCCCCGTCCCCGTCGACCCGGCCGACGCGGTGGTCACGGCCCGCGTCCTGGACGCGGCCCGGCTCTCGGCCCGCGAGCACCGCACGGTGACCCTGGACGCCTAGCCCGACCCGCCGCGCCCGACCCGCCGCGCCGCGCGCGCCCCCCGGGCGCGGCGGCCGCCGAGATGGCGGTCGTCGCGGGGTTCAGGGCCCCGGAAGGCAGCACCTGCTGCACAGTCGGCGGGGTGCGCCGGGCCGCGGGGCCGGGACGGCGCGCGGTCAGGGGAGGACGTACGCCGCCGCGGACTCAGGGGTGGGGTGCGCGTGCACGAAGCCCGAGGCCGTCAGCGTCGCGGGCACCACGCGCAGGCTGCCGAGGATCTCCTCGGAGAACTGGCCCAGCGCGATCCGGAGCGCGACCCCGGGCACCGGGAGCACGGCGGGGCGGTGCGCGCGGTGGGCGAGCGCCCGGACGATCTCGAGCTCGGTCGCCGGCTCCGCGGTGAGGTTCACCGGTCCGCTGACCGGCGCGTCGAGCAGGTGCAGGATCGCGCGCACCTCGTCCTCGAGGCTGATCCACGACCAGTACTGCCGCCCGCTGCCGAGCGGGCCGCCGAGCCCGAGCCGGATGAGCGGCAGCAGCCGCCCGAGCGCACCGCCCGACGGCGCCAGCACGATCCCGGTGCGCAGGAACGCGACCCGCACCCGCGGGTCGGCGACGGCGGGCGCCGCGGCGGCCTCCCACGCGCGCACCACCTCGGCGAGGTACGACGTGCCGTACGGCTCCTCCTCGGTGACCCGGGTGTCGCCCCGGTAGCCGTACGCGCCGGTGGCGGACCCCTGCAGCAGCACGCGCGGCGGGTCGTCCAGCCCGGCGACCGTCCGCGCGAGCAGCCCGGTGGTGCGGGTGCGCGACTCCAGGACGACCCGCTTGCGCGCGGGGGTCAGCCGCTTGTCGCCGACGCCGGCACCGGCCAGGTTCACGACCGCGTCCGCGCCGGCCAGGGCCGCCGGGTCGAGCAGGCCGGCGTCCGGGTCCCAGATCCGCTCGTCGGGGGTGCGGGGCGCCCGGCGGACGAGCCGGCGCACCTCGTGGCCCTCCGCCCGCAGGCGCCCGACCAGCGCCGTCCCGATCAGCCCGCTCGACCCCGCCACCACCACGATCATGCGGCTGACCCTACGGGCGACGACGGGGCGGGGCGCGTCGGCGGTGCCCGGGACCGGGCCGCGCCACGTCGGCGCCGACGGTGGTCGGCGCGCGCCTAGGCTGGTGCGCCATGGACGCCGAGCACCCGAGCGCCGGGGCGCCGTCGCCCCTGGCCGTCGTCGCCGCGGAGGCAGGCGTCTCCGTGCCCACCGTGTCCAAGGTGCTGAACTCCCGCCCGGACGTCGCGGGCGGGACCCGGGAGCGGGTCGCGGCGGTCCTGGCCCGGCACGGGTACGCCGTGCGGCCGTCGGGCAGCCGGCGGACCGGCTTCGTCGACCTGCGGGTGGTGGACCTGGACAGCACCTGGGCCGAGGCGGTCGTGCGCGGGGCGGCCCGTGCGGCGGCGCGGCTCGGCGCGGACCTGGTGGTGACCGTCGACTCCGATCCGGGCGCCGGGTCGAGCGGCGCGTGGGTCCGGCACGCGCTGCGCCGCGGCACCGACGGCCTGGTCAGCGTCGTCGGCGTCCCGGACGAGGGGGCCCGGGCCGACCTCGCCCGGGCGGGGGTGCCCCTCGTGGTCGTGGACCCGCGCACCCGCCCGGACCCGGAGCTGCTCGCCGTCGCCGCGACGAACTTCCGCGGCGGTCTGGACGCGACCGCCCACCTGGTCGGGCTCGGGCACCGCCGGATCGCGACCATCACCGGGCCGCAGGACCAGGACAACGCCGTCGCCCGGCTCGCGGGGTACCGGACCGCGCTGATCCAGGGCGGCCTGCCCGTGCAGGAGGAGCTGGTCCGCGGCGGGTCGTACGGGGTGGACGCGGGGTTCCGGGCGGCCGAGGTGCTGCTGCGGGCCGACGACCCGCCCACCGCGGTGTTCGCCGCCTCCGACGACACCGCGATCGGCGTGCTGCGCGCGGCCCGGGAACGCGGCGTGCGGGTGCCGGAGGACCTGTCGGTGGTCGGGTTCGACGACCAGCCCGTGGCCGCGTGGCTCGACCCCGCGCTCACGACGGTGCGGCAGCCGCTGGACGAGATGGGCGACGCCGCCGTGGCCCTCGCGCACCGCGCCCGGGAGGGCGCCGGCCCGCGGCCGCCGCCCTCCCGGG
>NZ_SZYE01000025.1 GCF_005239125.1 Cellulomonas hominis
CAGCACGGTGGCGGCGGCGTCCCCGGCGTGGTCGAGCGTCGGCGTCTTGTCGTCCAGCGCGTGCGCCGCGCGCAGCGGCCAGTGCGGGTCGAACAGCGCCGGCCGGCCGAGCATGACGACGTCGGCGCCCGGGGTCGCGGCGAGCACGTACGCCAGGCCGGGGTGGTGGTCGCGGGTGGGCGTGCCCGCGTCGGCGGTGAGGACGACGGCGCCGTCCTGCGCGCGGGCGTGCCACGCGCCGCCGCCGAGCTCCACCTCGGTGCTGACGAGGACGTCCAGCGGTGCCGTCGCGGTGACCTCGAGCAGCAGCGCGTCGCGGTCCGAGGCGGCGACGGTGCGCACCTCGACGCGCACCCCGTCGAGCGCGTAGACCCAGCGGGCCTCGCCGACGTCGAGCACGAACGCCGAGGGCGCGCCGAGCAGCCGCCACGCGCCGTCCACCTCGACCAGCACCCGGACGCCGTTGGCGCGCAGGAGGTTGAGGTGGTTGCGGTGCACGGTCGTGAACGTGTCGAAGGTCGTGTTGCCGAGGACGGTGTGCGAGCCGAACACGCCGTGCGCGAAGACGGTGGTGGACAGCACGGGCCGGTCGGGGCTCAGCGCGTCGCCGGCCAGCAGCACGTGGCCGTGCGGGCGGACCAGGTCGAGGTCCTTCTCGCCGCGGACGACGTGCACGCCCGTGGGCGTGAAGAACGACAGCACGCGTCCCGCGGCGTCGCGCTCGACGTGCCGCGCCCCGTCCCCGAGGGCGAGCAGGGCGTCGTCGGTCAGGGGCGCCCCGCCGAGCAGGGGAGCGGTCGCGAGCAGCGAGCGCTCGGCCAGGGCGTCCCCGTCCGGCCCGGCGGGGTCGCCGGCGCGGTCCGCGGCGTCCGCGTGCGCGTCCGCCAGCCCCGCCAGCGCGGGCACCTCGGCGGCCAGCTCCGGCAGCGCGTCCGGCATCGCCCCGCGCCGGTCGTCCCAGTACCGGCCGACGACGTGCAGCACCAGCGGCTCGGCCAGCGCCGACGGCCGGGACAGCAGCGCCGCCATCGCCATCTCGTGCTGGCGCACCCGGTCGGGCCACGGCTCGCCGGACAGGAACGCGGGCGTGCGGCCCGCGCGGGCCGCCGGGCCGTACAGGTCGAATCCGTCGGTGCCCGCCGCGGCGGACCCCTCGGCGACGGCGAGCGCGAACAGCGGCAGCTCCGGCGCGGAGGTCATCGTCTGCCGGGACAGGACGACCGTCCCCAGCCCGGGCTGCTCGGCGAGGCGGTGCGCCACGTACTGCGCCACGTACGGCTCCGAGGAGGACGCCGCCTGCGCCGGGGCGAGGGACAGGTCCTGGAGCGCGGCGACGTCCCAGGTGGCGCCGGCGAGCGCGTCGGGCCCGCCGTCGGGGGCACCCGCCCGCGCGAGCGCCACCCGCCAGACCAGCGCCGTCCGGTCGGGGTCGAGCACCAGGTCCACGGTCCAGCCGACGCCCAGGCCGGTGCCGGTCCAGCGCACCGAGCCGGACCCGGCCCGCCAGGCCGCGCCGGACCGGCTGCCGGTCAGCGGGACGTGCGCCACGGCGCCGTCGGCCGTGGTCCGGCGCAGGAACAGCCCGGCGATGCCGGCGTCGTGCACGCCGATCCGGTACTGGTTCACGAGGCGGTCGCCGGGTGCGGCGATCTCGGCGACGTCACCGGCGGGGGTGATCCGGACGGCGAGGCCGCCGCCCGCGTCGACGGTGCGGGTGCGGTCGGTGCGGTCGCGGTGCAGGCGGGTCAGGGTGTCAGGCATGTCGGGGTCCCGGGGTGTCGATCGGTCGGGTGGTCGTCGTCGGGCGGGCGCCGGCGGGCAGGAAGCGCTCGACCGCGTCGCGCAGCATCCCGGCGGTGGTGCGGTACCAGAGCCACACCCACACGCCGCCGAGCAGGACGAGGAGCAGGTCGGAGGCCGCGGCCGCCACGGCGACCGCCCCGGCCAGGAGCGCGAGCGTCCCGAGCGAGGCGCGCCACCGCGCGCCCAGGTAGTACGCGCCGGCCCGGAGCGCGGCGGTGAGCGGCAGGCGGAAGAAGGTGCGCAGCGCCAGGGCGTGCAGCGCCACGACGAGCAGCAGCACGCCGGCCCCCGGGGCGAGCCCCGCGACCAGGGCGGGTACGCCGGAGGCCCGCGCGCCGGCCGCCACCAGGACGACGAGGCCGCCGAGCAGGCACACCGGCGCCGCGACGGCGGTCGCGTCGCGCCACCCGAGCCGGTAGCCCCGCCCGAAGGCCCGGGCCAGCGGCACGCGGGCGTCGACGTAGTGCTCGCGGACCGCGTACAGCCCGGCGGACAGCGCCGGCCCCGCCGGGATCGCGGCGAGGGCGACGAGCCAGGTGAGCGACGGGTCCGGCCGCAGCAGCAGGCCGAGCACGACCAGCGGCAGGTTCGCCGCGGCGAGCAGGGCCGCGAGGCCCGCGCCCCAGGCGAACGCGGTGACCGCGCGACCGAACGGTCCGTCGCCGACCTCGTCGCCGCGGCGCGGCCCCGGCCGGGAGGGGTCGCGGTCGGCGGGGGCGACGGGGAACGTCGTCGGGTCGACGGTCACGACGCCGCCCCGGCCACGACCGTGAACCCCGCGCGGAGCAGGTCCCGGGGCCGGCTGCTCGGCCCCACCAGCAGCTCGAACCCGCCGGGCTCGACGACGCGCCGCCCGGCGGCGTCGACGATCGTGCAGTCCGCCGCGGGGAGGGCGAGCGGCACCCGCGCGCTCTGGCCGGGCGCCAGCTCCACCTGGGTGAACGCCTTCAGCTCGCGGTCCGCCCAGGACGCCGAGGTGACGAGATCCCGGACGTACACCTGCACGGTCTCCAGCGCGGGCCGCGCACCGGTGTTCGTGACCGTCACGTGCGCCCGCACCACGTCGTCCGCCGTCACCTCGGGGGTCTCGACGGCCAGGTCGCCGTACTCGACGGTGGTGTAGGACAGGCCCTCGCCGAACGCGAACGCCGGGTCCTGCGTGAGGTCGGCGTACCGGACCCCGTGCTGCCCGCGCACCTGGTTGTAGTACGTGGGCTGCTGGCCGACGTGCCGGGCGAACGAGATCGGCAGCCGGCCGCTCGGCTCCACGCGCCCGAGCAGCAGGTCCGCCAGCGCCCGCCCCCCGGTCATCCCCGGGTGGGCGGCCCACACGAGCGCGTCGGCGCCCAGGGCGGACGGCGGCAGCACCATCGGCTTCGACGCCTGGAGCACGACGACCAGCGGCGTGCCGGTCGCCGCGACGGCGTCCAGCAGCGCGATCTGCCCGCCGAGCAGCTCGAGCGTCGCGGTCGAGGTGCCCTCGCCCACGAGCTCGATCCGGTCACCGACCACGGCCACCACGACGTCCGCGTCCCGCGCCGCGGCGACGGCCGCCTCGAGCTGCGCCGGGTCCACCGGTGCGGGGGCCACGACCTGCGGCCGGGGCTGGCCGTCGGGGAAGAACGGTCCCTCGGGGTCGTCCTCGTGCGTGAGGATCTCGGCGCCGGGGGAGTACGTGACGGTCCAGCCGTCCGGCACCCCGTCGCGCAGCCCGTCCAGCACCGTGGTGATCATGGCCCGCGGCTGCCCGTGGGCCATCTGGCCGACCTGGCCGGACGAACCGGCCCAGTCGCCGAGCTGGGTCTGCGGGTCGTCGGCGAGGGGACCCACGACCGCGACCGTCCGCGGGCGGTCGCCCGTCAGCGGCAGCAGCCCCTCGTTCCGCAGCAGCACCAGCGACCGCCGGGTGAGCTCCAGGTTGAGGTCCTGGTGCGAGCCGATCACGGCGCCCATGGTCGCGAGGTCGGGCCGCCGCCGGTCCTCGAACAGCCCGAGCTCGAACTTCAGCGTCAGGATCCGGGACACGGCCGCGTCGAGGTCGGACTCGGCGATCAGCCCCCGGGCCACCGCCTCCTGCGCGCCCTCGAAGAACCCGGCGGTCGTCATGATCATGTCGTTGCCCGCCCGGACCGCCGCGGCGGACGCGTGCACGTGGTCGGGCTGCACCTGCTGCTCCCAGACCATGCGCCCGACGTTGTCCCAGTCGGTGACGAGCATGCCGGTGTATCCCCACTCGCCGCGCAGCACGTCGGTGAGCAGCCAGTCGTTGAGGGTGATCGGGACGCCGTCGATGGTCTGGTACCCCAGCATGAACGTGCCGCAGCCCTCGCGCGCCACCCGCTCGAACGGCGGGAGGAACCACGACCGCAGCTTCCGCGGCGACAGGTCCGCCTCGGAGGCGTCCCGGCCGCCCTGGGTCTCCGAGTACCCCGCGAAGTGCTTGGCGGTCGCGAGCACCGCCGTGGGGTCGGCCAGGCCGTTGCCCTGGTACCCGCGGACGGCCGCGCTGGCGAGCTCGCCGATGAGGAACGGGTCCTCGCCGAAGGTCTCGTTCACGCGCCCCCAGCGCAGGTCGCGGGCGACGCAGAGCACGGGGGAGAAGGTCCAGTGCAGGCCGGTCGCCGCGGCCTCGACCGCGGTGGCCCGGGCCATCCGCTCCACCAGGTCGGGCGACCAGGTGGCCGCCATGCCGAGCTGGGTGGGGAAGATGGTCGCGCCGTCGCAGAACGAGTGCCCGTGGATGGCGTCCTCGCCGATCAGCAGCGGGATGCGCAGCCGGGTCTGGTCGGTGAGGTCGTGCGCCTCGAGGACCAGCTCCGGCGAGGCGTGCAGGACCGAGCCGACGTGTTTCTCCAGCACCTGCTCCTTCAGGCCGTCCGGGGCCGACAGCTGCATCATCTGCCCGACCTTCTCCGCGAGCGTCATGCGCGCGAGCAGGTCGGCGACGCGGTCGGCGACGGGCAGGGTGGCGTCCAGGTAGTCCATGGGCTCCTACTTGATCCCGGTCATGGCGATGCCCTGCACGAAGTGCTTCTGCATGGCGATGAACACGGCGAGCACGGGCACGATGATGAGGACCGAGCCGGCCATCTGGAGGCCGAACTCGGCGCCCTTGTCCCCGGTCGGGCTGGTGTACAGCGCGAGGGCGACGGGCAGGGTGTACAGCGAGTCGCGCTGGGACACGATGAGCGGCCACAGGAAGCCGTTCCACGAGCCCATGAACGTGAAGATGGCCAGCGTCGCGAGCGGCGCGCGGCACAGCGGCAGCACGATCCGGGCGAAGATCCGGAACTCGCCGGCGCCGTCGATGCGGGCCGCGTCGAGCAGGGAGTCGGGGATCTCCAGCATGAACTGCCGCATGAGGAAGACGCCGAACGCGCCGACCATGCCGGGCAGGATCATGCCCCAGTAGGTGCCGACCATGTTGAGGTTCGCGACCAGCACGAACTGCGGGATGAGGGTGACGATGCCCGGCACGAACATGGTCCCCAGGACGACGGTGATCAGCACCTTCTTGCCCGGGAACTCCAGCTTGGCCAGGGCCCAGCCGACCATCGAGCAGAACAGCAGCGTGGTGGCCACCGACACGACGGCCAGGAACACCGAGTTGACGAAGTACCGCGTCATGTCGAAGTCGAAGAACCAGGCGCGGAAGTTGTCGAGCGTCGGCGCCTGCGGCCACCACGTGATGGGGCGGCGCATGATCTCGGCGTTGGTCTTGAACGCGCCGAGCAGCATCCAGACGAACGGCAGCAGCGTCGCGGCGAGGCCGACCGTGAGCACGGCGAACAGGGCGATCCGGCCCGGCGTGATCCGGCGGCGGCGGCGGTGGACGACGGGTGCGACCGGCACGGCGGTCGTCGCGGGCGCGAGAGGGGTCGAGGTGCTCATGGTCATGTCCTCTGCCGGAAGAACCGGAACTGGATGATGGCGAAGATGCTGATGATCGCGAACAGCACGTACGCGCCGGCCGCGCCCACCGAGTAGTTCCCCCACTGGAACTGGTTGAACACGTAGAGCGCGATGGACGTCGTCGACTGCAGCGGACCGCCGTTGGTCATCACGAACGGCTCGTCGAAGAACTGCATGAAGCCGGTGGTCGTGAGGATCGCGTTGAGCAGGATCGTCGGCATCATCATCGGGATCGTGATGCGGAAGAACCGCTGGACCGTCGACGCGCCGTCGACCATCGCCGCCTCCTTGACCTCGGCGGGGATGGCCTGCAGGCCGGCGAGGAAGATGACCATGCTCGACCCGATGCTGCGCCACACGGCCATCAGGGTCAGGGCCGGCAGGGCGGTGCGGGTGTCGCCGAGCCAGTTCGGCCCGTCGATCCCGATCTCCGCGAGCAGCGAGTTGATCAGGCCGTTCGGCTGGTACATGATCCGCCACACCACGGCGACGGCGACGATCGTCGTCACCACGGGGGTGTAGTAGCCGACCCGGAAGAACGTCGCCGCCCGCCGGCCGAGCGCGTTCAGCATGACCGCCAGCACCAGCGCCGAGAACAGGGACAGCGGGACGCCGACGACCACGAAGCCGAGCGTGTTCCGCAGCGCCCGCAGGAACGTGGTGTCGGACAGCACCTCCGCGAAGTTCGACAGGCCGACGAAGTCGACGGCGAACGGGGTGCGGATGTCGTTGACCCGCAGGTCGGTGAAGGCCATCCCGAACGAGCTCACGAGGGGGACGAGCCCGAACACGCCGAACGACAGGACGAACGGCGCCGCGAACAGCCAGGCGATCAGGGCGGTCCGGCGCCGCCGGGCGGCCAGGGACACGGACTTCCCCGGCCGCCGCGACGTCGCGGGCGGCGTGCGCCGCTGGGTGGTGGTGCTGGTCACCAGCCGAAGCCGATCTGGTCGGCCTGGTCCTGGATCGCCTCGGCCGCGTCCTGCGACGTGATCTCGCCGTGGGCGACCCGCTCGGCGTAGATGCCGATCTGCTCGGCGATCTGCGACCACGACGGGTAGCTCGGGGTCTCGACGGTGTTCGGCATCTGCTCCTTGAGCACCGACATCACCGGGCTGTCGTCGATCGGGGCGTACTCGGCCGACTCGACCCGCGACGGGAACGAGCCCGCGACGTCGAACAGCGTCTTCTGCTGCTCGTCCTCGAGCAGCCACTGCAGGAAGGCCCAGGAGGAGTCCTTGTTGTCGGAGGACGCGAACACGCCGAGGTTGCCGCCGCCGATGTACGAGTCGTTGTTGGCCGAGCCGGCGGGCAGCGGCACGTACGCGATCGACTCCTCGGTGAAGCCCTCGGGCGCCGCACCCGTGTCGATCAGGTCCTGGTAGGTGTCGACCATCCACGGTCCCGAGATCAGCAGCGGGGAGCCGCCGTTCTCGAACGTGGCCTCGGTCTCGGACAGCGGCGCCTCGCCGCGGTCGAAGAAGCCCTTGTAGAAGTCGAGCGCCTCGACGAACTCCGGGGTGTCGAACGTCCAGGCGTCGCCGTCGGTGACGGAGCCGCCGGCCTGCGACAGGAACGGCACGATGACCTGCGCCGGGTTCTCGATGGGGCGCGGCAGGCTCATGCCGTACTCGCCGCCGGGGCGGGAGGCGAGCGCGCCGCTCAGCTCCTCGAGCTCGGCCCAGGTGGTCGGGGCGTCGTACCCGAGCTCGGCGGCGAGGTCGGCCCGGTAGAACAGGAACCGGGTCTCGACGTACCACGGCACCGAGTAGAGGCCGTCCTCGCCGGTCACCGAGGCGACCGCGGCGGGGTAGAAGTCGTCCTCGGCGAACACGCCGTCGGGCACCGGCGCGAGGCCGCCCATGGCGATGACCGAGGCGGTCTGGTCGGCGCCGGTCATCACGATGTCCGGGCCGGTGCCGGAGGCGACGGCGGTCTGGTTCATCGTGATGATCTCGCCCCAGGGGACCTCGGTGACCTTGATGGACGCCTCGGGGTTGTCCTCGGTGAACTGCTCGCCGAGGGTGCGCAGCGCGTCGCCGTTGCCGGCGGCGGCCCAGATCTCGATCTCGCCGGTGGCCTCGTCGGCGACGGCGCCGGCCTCGGCCGCTCCACCACCTCCGCCGGTGTCGTCGGACCGGCCGCAGGCGGCGACCGGCCCCAGGGCCAGGGTGGTGACGGTCGCGGCGACGAGGGCGCGCCGGACGGTACGACGGGTCATGTGTTCCTCCTTGAACGGTGGTCTCCGCCCGCGCCACGGCGCGCGGGGTCGACCAGCGCCGACACTGGCGTGAAAGCGTGTAATGCGCTTTACAAGATCCGGAATCTAAGCGTGTAGACTGGCGCTGTCAACCCGGTCCCGGGCGTGGCCGAGGGTCGGCCGCCACTCGACGTCGAGGAGCTCCGCGTGGCACGCCGCCCCACCGTCTACGACGTCGCCGAGCGCGCGGGGGTGTCGATCACGACGGTGTCGTTCGCGTTCCGCCAGCCCGGCCGCGTCGCCGCCACCACCCGCCAGGCGGTCATGGACGCGGCGCACGCACTCGGCTACGTGCCGTCCGCGAGTGCCCGCGGCCTGGCCCGCGGGGCCACCGGGGCGTTCGGGCTGTACTCGTTCGACATGATGCTCGCGGACGCCGACGGCGGGGCCGCGCCCGTGCCGCTCGAGGCGGCGGCGGTCCCGGAGGGCGACCCCCGGGTGTTCCCGCTCTACGTCGACGAGGTCGAGCGCGGGTTCGCGCTGGAGTGCCGGGAGAACGGGCGCGCCCTGCTGCTCGCGTCGGGGGCGCCGAGCGGCGCGGCGATGTACGACATCGCCGGGCGCGTCGACGGGCTCGCGATCTTCCCGGGCACGCACAGCCTGGACGCCGTGCACGCCATCGCGCAGTCCGTGCCGCTCGTCGCGTTCAACACGCCCGGCTCGGACGCGTCGTTCAGCCACGTCGCGGTGGACAACCGGGCCGCGATGACCGGGCTGGTCGGGCACCTGGTGGGCGTGCACGGGGTACGGGACCTGGCGTTCGTGGGCGAGGGCTCGATGTACGACTTCGCCGAGCGGCTCGCCGGGTTCCAGGACGCGGTCGCGGCGCTGCTGCCGGACGCGCCGCGGCCGGGGCCCGGGCACGAGGGGCTCGCGTCCACGGAGTGGCTCGCCGCGCTGACCGACCTGGCCGTGACCGACCGGCTGCCGGAGGCGCTGGTGTGCCAGAGCGACCAGGCCGCGCTCGTGGTCCTGGACGTGCTCGCGGAGCACGGCGTCGACGTGCCCGGGCGGGTGCGGGTCACCGGGTTCGACGGCATCCTCGCGGGGCGGCTGTCGACCCCGGCGCTCACGACCGTCCGGCAGCCGTTCGAGCACATGGGCCGTACCGCCGTGCGGATGCTGCAGGACCGGGTCGCGGACCCGGCCTCGGCGTCGCAGTTCCGGACGCTGCCGACCCGGCTCATCCCGCGCGCGAGCTGCGGCTGCGCCGGCGGGGACCCGGCCGACGCCTGACCACCGATCCGGCGTCGGGTGGGGTGCCGTCGTCAGGCGCGGGGGGCGCGCAGGGCGCGGTCCAGCAGCTCCTCGAACGCCCCGGCCACCTCGCGCGCGCCCTGACCCGGCCACGCGTGCACCGGCTGGGCGGCGCCCTGCGCCTGCTGCAGCGCGGCGCGCTCGGGCACGAACGGCGTCAGCACCAGCGGGCCGTACAGCCCCCGGAGCTCCTCCAGCCGGAACGCCTGCTCGACGGACCGCGCCTTGACCCGGTTCACCACCACGCCGAGCGGCTGCAGCTGACCGGCGGGCCCGCGGCGCAGGTCGTCGATGGTCCGCATCGCCCGGCCGACCGCGGTGACCGAGAACAGGCCGGGCTCGGTGACGACGACCGCCCGGTCGCAGGCCGTGAGACCGGTGCGGGTCAGCCCGCCCAGCGACGGCGGGCAGTCCACCAGCACCAGGTCGTAGTCGTGCACCCAGGCCAGGGCGAACCGCAGCCGGTCGACGTCGGTGTCCGCGCCGTCGTAGGCGTCGTGGCGCGAGGACGCCGCCGACCCGACCAGCACGTCCAGGCCGGCCTCGGCCCACGCGCTCGGCGCGGTCGCGGCGGCGATGCTCTCCGCGGTGGGCGAGTCGAGCACCCCGGCGACGTCCGCCTGCGCGCCGGCCGTGGCCAGCGCGAGCGTGCTGTCGCCCTGCGGGTCGAGGTCGACCACCAGGGTGCGCAGCCCGCGCTCCAGCGCCGCGGACGCCAGCCCGAGGGTCACGGATGTCTTCCCCACGCCGCCCTTGAGCGAGCACACTCCCAGCACCAGCACGGGCACACGGTAACGGGCCCACCGGGGTTCGCGGAATCGCGCGTCCCGTCGGCGGACGCCCGGCTCGACGCCACGCCCACCTGGGGCGATGCTGGCCCCATGACCGACAGCACCACCACCAGCACCACCGAGATCACCCACTGGGGCCACGCCTGCGTCCGCCTGGAGCGCGGCGGCCGGCGCCTCGTGATCGACCCCGGCACGTTCAGCGACCTCGCCGTCCTCGACGACGCCGACGCCGTCCTGGTCACGCACGAGCACGTCGACCACGTCGACGTCGACCGCCTCGCCGCCGCCCTCGGCGCGCGCGACGGGCTCGCCGCGTGGGCCCCCGCGGACGTCGCCGCGCAGCTCACGGAGGCCGGCGCGCCGGCGGACCGGGTGCACGCGGTGGCCGGGGACGACGCGTTCGACGCGGCGGGGTTCGCGGTCCGCGCCGTGGGGGAGTGGCACGCAGTCATCCACCCGGACGTGCCCCGCCCGCACAACGTCGCGTACCTGGTCGACGGCGCGCTGCTGCACCCGGGCGACTCCTTCACGCCGCCGCCGGCCGGCACCGAGGTCGAGGTGCTGCTCGTGCCGGTCGCGGCGCCCTGGCTGAAGCTCGCCGAGGCGATCGACTACGTCCGGGCCGTGCGGCCGCGGGTCGCGGCGCCGATCCACGACGCGATCCTGTCCGACCCGGGCCGGGCCCTGGCGGACCGGCTGGTCGGCGGCCTGGGCGGGGCGGGCGCGTACGTCCGCATCGCCACGGGCGCCCCGTACACCTGGACCCCGCGCGCCTGAGCGGCCAGTCGCCGAAGCTGCAGCAGATGCTGGGTTCCGACCTTCTGAACCCCGCATCTGCTGCAGGCTCGGCGGACCGGGCCCGGGTCCGGGACGCGGTTTCGGCGGGTCAGGTCAGGCGGGCCTCGGCGCGGGGGGCCGACGCGGCCAGCGTCAGCGCCGCCTCGCGACCGGCCGCGGTCACGCGGTAGTCGCCGCGGTAGGCGTCGAGCACGAACCGCCCGTCGGCGTCCGTGCGGACCGGCGTCGGGTCGAGCCACCACGCGCCGCGCACCAGCGCCCGCAGCGCGTCGTAGGCCGGCTTCGCCGTCCCGTCCGCCCGCAACAGGCCGGCCGGGGCGCCGAGCCAGGCGCCCGCGTCGCACAGCCCCCAGTAGGTCGCGGCCTGCACCGCCGGGTGCCCGAACAGGGTGCGGTAGTGCCGCTCGACCTCGTCGGCCTGGCGCGCCTCGCCCTCCGGCGTCGACGGCCAGGACGGCACCTGCCAGTCGTTGAGGTCCTCGATCTCCGGCGGCATCAGGTCCCCGGACAGCAGCGTCGTCTCGGTGAGGTGCAGCGGCAGCCCGAACCGCGCGAACCGGTCGAGCACCCCGAGCGTCCACTCCTCGCCGCGGTACCCCTGGTGCATGTGGGTCTGCAGGCCGATCGCGTCGATCCCGACGCCCGCGTCCAGGCAGTCCCCGATCAGGCGCTCGTAGTCGGCGGACAGGTCGAAGTCGTTGAGCAGCAGCGTCGCGCCCGGGTTCGCGGCGCGGGCGGCGTCGAACGCCAGCCGGGCCGTCGCCACCCGGCCGTCGCGGGCGCACAGCCGGGTCAGCCCGTTCGGCTCCTTGTCGAACACCGGCATGATGACGACCTCGTTGATCGCGTCCCAGGTGTCCACGACGCCGCGGAACGCGGTCACGTCCCGGGTGATCCGGTCCCGCACGGCGGCCGCGACCTGGTCCTCCGGGAGGTCCCGGAGCCAGGCCGGGGCGAGCGTGTGCCACGCGAGCGGATGACCCTTGACCCGGACCCCGCGCGCGGCGAGCCAGCGCGCCGCGGCGAGCAGCCGGTCGGTGTCCGGACGGCCGTGCTCGGGCTCGAACCGCGACCAGTAGAACGGCAGCGTGGCCGTGTCGAACAGGTCCAGCCACCGGTCGAGGACGGCCGGCAGCACCTCCGGAGCCGGGTCGTCGGGGCCCGGCTGCTCGCCGTTCGCGGCCGGGATCGCCTCGAACGCGGTGCAGCCGAACCCGAACGCGTGCCGGGCCTGGGCGACCTCGACCTCCGTGTCCGGCACCGGGCGGCCCGCTGCGTCGAGGACCGTGACGACGGCGCGCGCGCCGCGGTGGTCGAGGTCGGCGGGCCGGGGGACACGGACGTCCGGCATGGGGCTGCACTCCTTCGTGCGGGGGCGGTACCGGGAGATCAGGCCGGCGCGGCCGTCGAGCCGCGGCGCACCAGGGACGTGGGGAGCCGCACGTGCGGGTCGGGCGTGCCGCCGTCGAGCAGCGCGGTCAGCAGGCCGATCGCCGCGGCACCCATGCGCTGGATCGGCTGGTGCACCGTCGTCAGCGGCGGGTCGGTCTGCGCGGACTCCGGGATGTCGTCGAACCCGATGACCGACAGGTCGGCGGGCACCGACAGGCCCAGCTCGCGCGCGACCTCGATGGTCGCGATCGCGGACAGGTCGTTGGCCGCGAACACCGCGGTCGGCCGGTCCGGCAGGGTGAGCAGGCCGCGCACCGGCTCCCGGGTGGGCTCCTTGCGGTAGTCGCCCTCGCGGACCAGCACCTCGTCGACCGGGACCCCCGCGGCGGCCATCGCGCGGCGGAAGCCCTGCTCCCGCAGCCGCGACGACTCCAGGTCGGGGCGGCCGCCGACGAACGCGATCCGGCGGTGCCCGAGCTCGAGCAGGTGCTCGGTGCCGAGGACCGCCCCGGCGAGGTTGTCCGAGTCCACCGTGGGGAGGCCGGTGGGCCCGGTGTGCGGGTCGATCGCCACCACGGGCACCCCCGCGTCCGCCTCGACCACCGTGGGCGTCACGAGCACGGCGCCGTCGATCAGCGTGCCGCTCAGCCGGGACAGGTACCGCCGCTCCCAGCCCGCGCCGCGGCCGTGCAGGCCACCGGTGTAGGCGAGCAGCTCGTACCCGGAGTCGGAGTCCGCGAGCGCCGCCGCCGCGCCCTTGAGGATCTCGGCGGAGAACGGCTCGAACTCCGCGACGAGGATCCCGAGCACGTGCGTGCGGTGCGACCGCAGGCTCCGGGCGACCAGGCTCGACTCGTACCCGAGCCGGTCGATGACCTCCATGACCCGGCTCGAGGTCGCCTGCGCGACCCCGTACCGGCCGTTGATGACCTTCGACACCGTCGCGACGGAGACGCCCGCGTCCCGCGCCACGTCGGTGATGGTCACTCGCTGCCCCATGCGGGGGATCGTAGCCGCGCGCGGGGCCCTGCCAGGCCGGACGCGGCGCGTCGCGGTGGACCGGGGTCAGCGCCGCCGGGCGAGGTCCGCGGTCCCGTGCGCGGCGGGGTCCATCGCCAGCCGCAGCGCGACGTCGAGCGGGAGGCGGGTGCGGGCACGGCTGCGACGCGCCAGGAGCGCCGCGCGCTGGCGGGCGCGGGAGTCGTCGAGGCGGTGCGGTCGGTCCTGGTCCATGCCCACCAGCCTGCCGTGAGCCCGTGGCCTGGGGCATCGTCCCCGGGGTGGAGACCGGCGTACGCCGACCGGTGGACCCCGGTGCCGCCGCGGTACGGCGCGGCGCGCCCGCTCGCGGCCCGGCGCGCCGCCCCGTACCGTCCCCGGCAGACGGACACCGGGAAGGGGTGGGGCGGGCACATGTGGTTCGGACGACGGAGGGCGACCGCTCCGACCGGTGGGGACGCGGTGCGCGCGGCGGAGGTCGCGCGGGAGGACGCCGACCGCGCGCCGGGCGCCGGAGCGCTCTGGGCGGACGGATTCGGCCGCGTCGGCACCCGCTCGGTGCAGACCCTGGCGCTGCTCGCCCTGCTGACCGTCGCGGTGGTCGCGCTCACCCGGCTGACGCTGGTGGTGGTGCCCGTGCTGATCGCGCTCGTGCTCGCGTCGGCCATCCACCCGCTCGTGTCCTGGCTGCGCCGGCACCGGCTGCCGTCGATCGCGGCGACCTGGATCGCGCTCGTGCTCATCGTGGGCGTGCTCGGCGGCGTGATCACCGCGGTCGTCTACTCGGTCATCCACCAGTGGGACGACCTGGTGGACCAGGCCGTCGCCGGGGTCGGGGAGCTCCAGGACTCGCTGTCCGGGCTGCCGTTCCAGATCTCGGACGACCAGATCGCCGACGCGCGGACCGCCGTGACCGACTTCCTCACGTCGAGCAGCTTCGGTGCCGGGGCGATCGCCGGCGTGTCCGCCACCGCGAACTTCCTCACCGGATTCGTCCTGATGGTGGTCGTGCTGTTCTTCTTCCTCAAGGACGGCCCCACCATCTGGGAGTTCCTGCTCCGGCCGTTCGAGGGCGCGCGCTACGAGCGCGGGCAGCGGGTGGGGCACCGCGTGGTGACGACGATGGGCGGCTACGTCCGCGGCACGGCGATCGTCGCGGCGGTGGACGCGATCGGCATCGGCGTCGGCCTGGTGGTCATGGGCGTCCCGCTCGCGATCCCGCTGTCCGTCCTCGTGTTCCTGCTGGCGTTCATCCCGCTCGTCGGGGCGACGCTCGCGGGCGTCCTGGCGGCCCTGGTGACCCTGGTGGCGCTCGGACCGGTCGAGGCGCTGATCGTGGTCGGCATCGTCGTCCTGGTGAACCAGCTCGAGGGCAACTTCCTGCAGCCCGTCGTCATGGCGCGCTCGCTGGCGCTGCACCCGCTGGTCATCCTGGTCGCCCTGACCGTGGGCACCGTGCTCGCGGGGATCACCGGCGCCGTGCTCGCCGTGCCGATCGCGGCGTCGATCTGGGGCGCGATCCAGGTCTGGAACGGCCCGCACGAGCCGGCCCGCCCCGCCCAGCAGAAGCGCCGCGAGGTCACCGAGGGCCGCTGACCCGGCCCCGCCGTCGCGAGTTCGCCGGTTGCGCGCGAGTTCGCCGGTTGCGCAGCGGTCCGGGGCGCGGAACCGGCGAACTCGTCGCCCTCGGGCTCAGCCCGCGGTCCGCCAGACGGAGACGTGCGAGGTGCTCTCCGCGGTGAACGGCGCCTCCGTGAAGTCCGCCCAGCGCTCGGCGAGCCGCATCCCGGCGATCCGGGCCATGAGGTCGAGCTCCGCGGGCCAGACGTACCGGTGCGGCGACCGGCCCGTGGTCACAGAGCCGTCCCGCTCGACGGTGTAGTGGTGCGACACCAGGCGCTGCTCGACCACGTCGTACCGGTCGAACCCGAGGTGCCCCTCGCTCACGTCGAACGGCAGCGCGACCTCGCCCGGGGGGAGCCGGCGCAGCTGCGGGACGAACACCTCGCACACGAACGCCCCGCCGGGCTCGAGGTGCCGGGCGGCGTTCTCGAAGCACGCCACCTGCGCGTCCTGCGTCATCAGGTTCGTGATGCCGTTGAACACCAGGTACACGAGCCGGAACCGCCCGGGGGCGGTCGCCGTCGCCATGTCGCCGATCGTCACCGGCACCCGGTCCGCGCCGGGCTTCGCGGCGAGCCGGGCCGCCATCGGCGTCGAGCGCTCGATCCCGGCGACCGGCACGCCGCGGTCCGCCAGCGCGAGGGCGACCCGCCCGGTCCCGACGGCCAGCTCCAGCGCCCGGCCGCCGTCGGCGCGGTCCGCCAGGAAGTCGACCGCCGGCCCCAGCACCTCGGGGGCGAACATCGCGGCGCTCCCGGCGTCGTAGCGCGCGGCGACCTCCTCGGTCCAGATGTCCTCGTCCGTCACGGCCCCGAGGGTGCCACCGCCGGCGACGCGCAGGCCAGGTGATAGCGGCCGGGCGCCTGGCCGTGTTGAGTAGGGCGCGTCACCGCCGACGACGCCGGGAGGAGCCCCGCATGGACGTGCACCAGCTCGCGCAGGAGCAGATCGACCTCGCCCACCAGGACCAGCACGGACGCAGCGCCCAGATCGTGGTGCACGACGGACCGCTGCGGCAGACCGTCATCGCGCTGCGCACGGGCACGGTGCTCGCCGAGCACAACTCCCCGCCGGCGGGCAGCATCCTCGTGCTGCGCGGCACGGTGGCCGTCTCCAGCGCGGGCCGGGTCGACACGCTGCCGGCGGGCTTCCTGGCCACCCTCACGCACGACCGGCACGGCGTGGAGGCGCTGAGCGACGCGGCGATCCTGCTGACCACGGTGACCGGGACGGGCGAGCCCTCGCACGGCTGACCGCGCCCCCGGGGAGCCGGGGGCGCGGGAAACCGGTCGCGCGCCCCGGCCGCGGGTCCGTAGCGTGGCCGGCGTGCCGGACCCGATCTTCGCCGACCCGCGGCTCGCCCCGCTCTACGACGTGTTCGACGACGACCGGGCCGACCTCGCCCTGTACCGCGCGGTCGCCCGGGAGGTCGGGGCGCGCCGGGTGCTGGACGTCGGCTGCGGCACGGGCACCCTCGCCCTGCTGCTGGCGGACGACGGGCTGGCGGTCACCGGCGTCGACCCCGCCGCCGCCTCGCTCGACGTCGCGCGCGCCAAGCCCGGAGCCGACCGCGTCACCTGGCTGCACGGCGACGCGACCACGCTGCCGCCCCTGGCGGTCGACCTCGTCACCATGACCGGCAACGTCGCGCAGGTGTTCCTGGAGGACGCCGACTGGTCCGCCACGCTCCGCGGCATCCGCGCCGCGCTCGTGCCGGGGGGCCACGTCGTGCTCAAGACGCGCCGGCCCGAGGCCCGCGCGTGGGAGACCTGGGCCGCGGCCGACCGGGGGAGCGAGCGCGACGTGCCGGGCACCGGGCGGGTCGTGGAGGAGTTCGCCGTCACCGCCGTGGCGCTGCCGCTGGTGTCGTTCCGCTCGGTGTTCCGGTTCCCGGACGGCACCGAGGTGACGTCGGCGTCCACGCTCCGGTTCCGGACGCTGGACGAGGTGCGCACGTCGCTCGCCGACGCCGGGCTGACCGTCGTGGACGTGCGGGACGCGCCCGACCGGCCGGGGCTGGAGCACGTGGTGCTGGCCCGGCGCGACGACTGACCACGGGCGGCGCCGGCGGCCCGCGGGGTGCGCCGCGGGGCGCGGCCGTGGTGCTGCCCGCCACGGATGTCGATCCGGCGGTTCCCCGTTCGACACCCGGGTGAGAGGGTCCGGACGAGGGACCCGCGACCAGGGAGGGGCAGTGCCGTGAAGTACATGCTGATCATGCGGAGCACCGACGAGTGGGCGCCGGGCGCCACCGGCGTCGAGGACGAGGACATGATCGAGAAGATGAGCCGGTTCAACGAGGAGCTCATCGCCGCCGGCGTCCTCGTCGCGATGGAGGGCCTGTCCGACGACCCGGCCGAGAGCGTCGTCGTCGACTACGCGCAGACCCCGCCGGTCGTCACCGACGGTCCGTACAGCGAGGCGAAGGAGCTGTTCGGCGGCTACTGGATCCTCGACGTCGCGTCCCGGCCGGAGGCGGTGGAGTGGGCCCGGCGCGCACCGCTGGAGGGCCCCGGGGTCAAGGTCGAGGTGCGGCGGGTCGCGAGCATCGACGAGTTCCCCCAGGACAACCCGTGGATCCAGCGGGAGCGGGCGTGGCGCGAGGCGACGGGCCAGCTCTGACCCCGGCGTCGGGGGAGGGCCGCGCCGCGGTCGAGGCGGTCTGGCGGGCGGACGCCGCCCGGATCGTCGCGACCCTGGCGCGGTCCACCGGCGACCTCGCCCTCGCCGAGGACGCCGCGCAGGAGGCGCTCGCCGAGGCCCTGGTCGCGTGGCCGCGGACGGGCGTGCCGGCGAACCCCGCGGGGTGGCTGGTCACGACCGCCCGCCGGCGCGCCGTCGACGCGTTCCGGCGGCGGAGCGCCCTCGACGACCGGTACGCGGCCCTGGCCCGCGCCGTGGACCCGCCCGGGACGTCGCCCGACGCGGACCTGCTCCGGGACCCCGACGCGATCGGCGACGACGTGCTCGCGCTCATGTTCGTCGCGTGCCACCCGGTGCTGTCGCGGGAGGCGCAGGTCGCGCTGACGCTGCGGGTGGTCGGCGGGCTGACGAGCGACGAGATCGCCCGCGCGTTCCTGGTCCCCACCGCCACGGTGCAGGCGCGGATCACCCGGGCCAAGAAGACCCTGACCGCCGCCCGGGTGCCGTTCGCGGTCCCCAAGGGCGCCGAGCGCCGCGAGCGCCTGGGCCCGGTGCTGGCGGTCGTGTACCTGGTGTTCACCGAGGGGTCGACCGCGACCTCCGGGGAGGACTGGCTGCGCCCGGACCTCGCGCACGAGGCGGTGCGGCTCGCGCGCGTGCTCGCGCAGGTGGCGCCGGACGAGCCCGAGGTGCTCGGGCTGCTCGCGCTCCTCGAGCTCACCGCCGCCCGGTTCCCCGCCCGGGTCGCCGCCGACGGGAAGGCGGTCCTGCTCGAGGACCAGGACCGCCGACGCTGGGACCGGGACGCGATCCGCCGGGGCCGCGCGGCGCTGGCCGCGGCGGGCCGGGTGGGGCGCGGCCTCGGCGCGTACGGGCTGCAGGCCGCCATCGCCGAGTGCCACGCGGTCGCGGCGTCCGTCGAGGCCACCGACTGGGAGCGGGTGCTCGTGCTGTACGAGGCGCTCGGCCGGCTCGCCCCGTCGCCGGTGGTCGAGCTCAACCGCGCCGTCGCCGTGGCGATGGCGCGGGGTCCCGAGGCCGGGCTCGCCGTGGTGGACGGGCTGGTCGCCACCGGGGCGCTCGCCGCGTCGCATCTGCTGCCGTCGGTGCGGGGGGAGCTGCTGCGCCGGCTGGGCCGCGACGCCGAGGCGCGCGACGACCTCGCGCGCGCCGCGGCGCTGTGCCCCAACCCGGCGGAGCGGCGGGTGCTGCAGGACAAGATCGCCGGCCTCGCGCCGGGGGAGGGCTGACCGGCCCGGCCCGGCCCGCGTGGCGCGGGCGGGCGGACGCCCTGTACAGCACCACCGCGGCGCTGGCACGCTCGGGGGCAGACGACCGACCCGGACGGGGGAGCGATGCCCGACGACGACCGGCCCGACCCGACCGACCGCCGACCGCTCGCCGAGCGACCCGGCACGAACGGCTCGCCGTTCGGCACCAGCGTCCGCGACGCGCCGGCGCGCGCGCCGCGGCGGACCCGGGCGCTGCTGGCCGAGGCCGCCCCGTTCCTGGTGCTCGCCGTGGTCGTCGTCCTCGTCCTGGCCGGGCGGTGAGCGGCGTGGAGCGCGTGCTCGGCATCGGGGGCTACTTCCTGCGGGCGCGCGACCCCGAGGCGCTCACCCTCTGGTACCGGGAGCTGCTCGGGATCCAGGACGACGCGCACGGCCTGTGGCAGCAGGAGGCCGGCCCGACGGTGTTCGCCGCGTTCGAGCCGGACACCGACTACTTCGGGTCGCCGGAGCAGACCACGATGCTGAACTTCCGCGTCCGCGACCTCGACGCGATGCTCGCGCAGCTGCGGGCCCGCGGCGCCGAGGTCGCGGCGGAGACGCAGGACATGGCGGGCGTCGGGCGGTTCGGCTGGGTGACCGACCCCGAGGGCAACCGCGTCGAGCTCTGGCAGCCCGCCTGACGGCCGGCACGGGTCAGCGGGCGACCGGGCTCCCGGCCGCCGGGTGAACCGCCGCGCTCCGGGGGTGAAACCCGGCGCCGGACGGGGCACGCGAGGCAGATCGGGTGGCGACGGCACGTACCGTCGGCACCCCCGGGCCGGCCGCCGCCGTCCCCCCGCCGGCCGGAAGGAGCGCCGTCATCGACGCCGAGCCGACGGCCCCGCCGGTCGACGACCCGCGCTGGCGGGACGCCCTCCGGCACGTCCTCGCGGACCCCGCCGCGCACGCCCTGCACGCGCAGCCCGTGGTCGAGCTCGCGACGGGGTTCGTCGCCGGGTACGAGCTGCTGTCCCGGTTCGACGGTCCGTGGCGCGCCACGCCCGACGTCTGGTTCGCGGCGGCGCAGCACTGGGGGGCGAACCCGGCGCTGCAGGCGCGGGTGCTGGCCAAGGCGGTGGCCGCGCGGGCGGACCTGCCGCAGAACACCTTCCTCACCGTGAACGTCGACCCGCACCTCCTCGCGGACGACCAGGTCGCCGGTGCGCTGCTGCGGCACGCCGACCTGTCCCGCCTGGTCCTGGAGCTGACCGAGCACACCCGGCTGGACGAGGGCGGCCGGGTGCTGGCGGCGCTCGACCGGGTGCGGGCGGCCGGCGCGCTCGTCGCCATGGACGACGCCGGCACCGGGTACGCCGGCCTGGAGCTGCTGCTCGCGCTCCGGCCGGACATCGTGAAGCTCGACCGGGCGCTGATCACCGGCATCGACGCGGACCCGGTGAAGCGGGCCCTCGTCGAGGTGTTCGGCGACCTGGTCGGCCGGATGGACGGCTGGATCCTCGCCGAGGGCGTCGAGACGCGCGCCGAGCTCGACGCCCTGATCGCGCTCCGCGTGCCGCTCGCCCAGGGCTGGGCGCTCGGCCGCCCGCAGCCGCAGATGCTCCCCGCGCTGCCGCCCGAGGACGTCGCGCACATCCGCGCCACGGCGTCGCGCGCGTCGCTCACGGGCAACGTCGCGAGCGTCGTGCGACCGGCCCGCGCCGGGCGGGACCGCGACGGCGCGGACGTGCTGCTGCGGGACGACGGCCGGGTGACCGAGGTCCGGGACGGCGCCGGCCGGTGGGTGCCGGCGATGACCGTCGCGCCCAGCGCGTCGCTCGCGGAGGTCGCGCGCCGGGCCGTGCTCCGGCCCGAGCCGCGCCGCTGGCACCCGCTGGTCTGCACCGACGTCAACGGCGCGGTCATCGGGACCGTGCCGCTCGACGCGCTCGTGCTCGCCGTCTGCGACGCACCCGGCAGCTGACCGGCGCCGGTGACCGAGGGACCCCGGCGGGGTCCCGAGAACCCAGGAAGAGGACACCACCATGAAGGCCTTCCGCTGCGGCGACGTCGTCCCGGGCTGCGCCCGCGCGTTCACCGGCACCGAGGACGAGATCCTCACGCAGGTGGCGCGGCACGCGCAGGAGGACCACGGGCTCACGGAGATCCCCGCGGAGCTGGTCGAGCACGTGCGCGGGGCGATGGTCGCCGCCTGAGCGCGCGCCGGCCCGTCCCGGCCGCCGGCGCCGGCCCGTGTTGCCCGGCCACCGGACCGGGGCCACGCTGGACGTGCGGACCCGGCGACGCAGGGGGTCCCGGGCCGCACCGACGCGCGAGGCCGACGACGTCCGGCGAGCAGCCCCGTCGTCGCCCCGCCCACGGCAGGGGGACACCACATGTGCACAGGAATCAGGTTCTCGGACGGGGACGGCCACCTCTATCTCGCCCGCAACCTCGACTGGACCAGCGGCTACGGGGAACGGGTGGTCGTCACGCCGACCGGCTTCGCCCCGAGATCGCCGTTCGGCGCGGTCGAGGGCATCCGGCACGCGGTCATCGGCATGGGCATCGTCGCCGAGGAGACGCCGCTGTACTTCGACTGCGGGAACGACGCGGGACTGGTCGTCGCCGGGCTGAACTTCCCGGGGTACGCGGAGTACGCGCCCGGGCCGGTGGCGGGATCCACCAACGTCGCCGCCTACGAGTTCCCGCTGTGGGTGGCGTCCCAGTTCGCGTCGGTCGACGAGGTCGAGGCGGCCCTGGCCGACGTCGTGATCGTCGACCGGCCGATCAACGACACCTACCCGAGCTCGATGCTGCACTGGATCATCGGGGACGCGACGCGCGCGATCGTGGTCGAGCACACGAGCAGCGGCATGCACGTCTTCCAGGACGACGTCGACGTCCTGACGAACCAGCCGGGGTTCTCCTGGCACCACGAGAACCTGCGGAACTACCTCAACCTGTCGCCGGAGTTCCCGAAGGAGGTCGACCTGGGCCGGGCGCGGCTGACGCCGTTCGGGTCGGGGTCGTTCATGCGCGGCATCCCGGGTGACTACTACTCGCCGTCGCGCTTCGTGCGTGCCGCGTACGTCCACGCGCACTACCCGCCGCAGGACACCGAGGAGGGCAACGTCAGCCGCGCCTTCCACACCCTGCAGCAGGTCGCGATGGTGGACGGCAGCGCGGCGATGGGGTCGGGGGAGTTCGAGAAGACGATCTACACCGGGCTGTTCTCGTCCCGGACGTCGACGTACTACTGGAACACCTACGACGACCCGGCGATCCGGAGCGTCGCCCTGGCCGACCACGCCCCGGACGGTGCGGAGCTCCAGGTCGTCTAGCGGCCGGGCGTCACCCGCCGGGCGCCGCGGGCGCCCGGCGGTACCGCTCGTAGACCACGCGCCCGCCGAACGTCCGGGTGTCGACGAGCTCGAGGACCAGCGCCTCGGCGACCGGTGGCAGGAACGGCGTCCCACCGCCGAGGACCACCGGGTTCCGGAAGACCCGCACCTCGTCGAGCAGGCCGAGCGCGATCGCCTGCCCGGCGAGGTCGGGCCCGCCGATCGACACGTCCTGGTCCGTCGAGCCCACCGCGCGGGCGACCTCCTCGGCGACCGGTGCCGTGGCCAGCCGGGCGTTGCCCTCGACGCGGTCGAGCGTGCGGCTGAACACGACCTTCGGCAGCGTCGCCCACACGTCGGCGAACGCGTCCCCGAGCGGCGTGCGGCGCATCAGGGGGTCCGTCTCCCAGGGGAGCATCGTCTCGTACAGCCGCCGGCCGCACAGGTACGCGCCGAGCTCGCCGATCTGGGCGAGGCTGAACCGGAACTGGTCCTCGCTCGGCGCGCTCCAGGCGAAGCCGCCGGCCCGGTCCGAGACGAAGCCGTCGACGGACACGCTCATCGAGGAGATCAGCACGGTGCCAGCGTACGTCCGACGTCCCGTCGCTCGGCGGGCCTAGCCTGGGCGGGTGAGCGACGCGCTGGACGAGGGACCGTTCTTCCACGGCACGAAGGCCGACCTCCCGGTCGGGGGCCTGCTGACCGCCGGCTTCCGGTCGAACTACCGGCCCGAGATCACCATGAACCACGTCTACTTCACCGCGCTCGTCGACGGTGCGGGTCTCGCCGCCGAGCTCGCCGCCGGGGACGCCGCGCCCCGGGTGTACGAGGTCGAGCCGACCGGGCCCTACGAGGACGACCCGAACGTCACGGACAAGAAGTTCCCGGGCAACCCCACGCGCTCGTACCGCAGCACCGCGCCGCTGCGGGTGGTCCGCGAGGTCGACGACTGGCCCCGGCTGAGCCCGGAGGCGCTGGCGGCGTGGCGCGCGCGGCTGGCGTCGCTGCTGTCCCACGAGCGCGGCGAGATCATCAACTAGCAGGCAGCAGGGGGTCCGGGCCGGTCGCCCGCTCGGTCGCGGCCGGTACGTCGGCAGGACCACGCCCGGTCGCCACCCGCTGACGGGTCGACCTGGCCCGCGTCCCGGGGTCACGATGGCTCATGGCCCACGTCGTCAAGCCGCTCACCCCGGAGACGTTCCCCGCCTGGCTCGCGCTCGCCGAGAAGCACAACGGGGTGTGGGGCGGGTGCTACTGCAGCTACTTCCACGGCGACACCCCGACCACGTCCAAGGCCGAGCACGACGGGCCGGCGTTCAAGCGGCGGCTGGTCGAGGAGGGCGTTGCCCACGCCGCGCTCGTCCTCGACGGCGAGCAGGCGATCGCCTGGTGCCAGTACGGCAGCCCCGAGGAGCTGCCCCGGATCTACCACCGCAAGCAGTACGACGCGGGCGAGTCGCGCCCGGCGCCGTGGCGGATCACGTGCTTCTTCGTCGACCGGGACCACCGGCGCCAGGGAGTGGCGCTCGAGGCGCTCCGCGGGGCGCTCGACCTGATCGCGCAGGCGGGCGGCGGCGAGGTGGTGTCGTTCCCGAACGAGGTCCCACCGGGGCGGCGGACGTCGTCGTCCTTCCTGCACAACGTCACCCGCGGCATGTTCGAGGAGGCCGGGTTCGCGTTCGAGCGGCACATCGGGACGAGCAAGACCGTGATGCGCGCGACGGTGGCGCCCGCCGGGCCGCGCTGACGCCGACCCGCCCGCGGACCTGCCTCGTCCCCGGCCCCCGCCCGGCTAGGGTCGGCGCCGTGAGCGAGCCGCCGGTGACCATGCTCTGGGAGTCCGTCGACGCCGGGGAGGCGCTGGCGCAGCGGTTCGGGCTCGCCGACGGCGCCGCGGCCGCGGCCCACCTGACCGCCGCGCTCGCGGAGCGCTGGGGTCGGCGCACGACGTGCTCCCGGCTGGTCCTCAGCGACCAGAACCTGCTGGCCTGGGTGCACGGCGACGGCGGGTCGTCCGTCGTCAAGGCCTGCGCCACGAGGGTGGCGTTCCCCCGTCTCGGCGCCGTCGCGGAGGTGGTCGCCCGGCTGGGCGGGCTGGGGCTGCCGGTGGCCGCGCCCGTGCCGGCGGTGGACGGGGCGCACCGGGTCGTGGTCGACGGGGCCGTGCCGCTGTCGGTGTTCGTCATGCCGCTGGTCGTGGGTGCACCGCTGGACGCCGGCGACGCCACCGCGCTGCGCGCGACGGGCGCCGCCCTGGCCCGGATGCACACCGCCCTCGCGGGGATCGACCTCGCGCTGCCGGGACCGGTGCCGCCCGCCGTGCTCGGAGCCGACCTGCCGCGCCCCGTCCGGCCGCTGCCGGGCGACGCGCCCGCACGGGCCCGCGCGCCCCGGGCGGCCGCCCGGCTCGACGCCCTGCTGGCGGAGCTGCCGGACCTCGACGTCCCCCCGACGCTCGTGCACGGCGACGTGCGCGGCGCGAACGTCCTCGTCGCCGACGGCCGGGCCGTGCTGCTCGACCACGACAGCATGGGGCTCGGGCACCGCGTGCTCGACCTGGCCCGCGGCGCCGTGACGATCGCGACGCAGTTCCGCAGCTGGGACCCGCCGCCGCCGGGCGCGAGCCGGCAGGTGCTGGACGGCTACCGCGAGCAGGCGGCGCTGACGCCGCTCGCGGAGGGGTGGCTGACGGCCGCCCTGCTGGCGGAGGGGCTGCGCCAGGTCCCGGCGGGTGCC
Source organism: Cellulomonas hominis (assembly GCF_005239125.1). Classification (GTDB taxonomy): domain Bacteria; phylum Actinomycetota; class Actinomycetes; order Actinomycetales; family Cellulomonadaceae; genus Cellulomonas; species Cellulomonas hominis_A. The sequence continues at coordinate 24,767 of NZ_SZYE01000025.1, forward strand.
GACCCCGCCGGCTGGGCGGCGGCGGTGGAGCGCGACGCCTGACCGCGTCCGGGCGCCGACGCGCCCGGACGGCCCCGTGCATCCGCGGCCCGGGTCGTAGCCTGCGCCCATGGACGACGACGCCCGCGCCGCCGCGGCCCCGCGCGCACGGGTGCTCGCCGCGTTCGGCTGCACCGGCGAGCCGGAACCCCTCGCCGGGGGCCGCGGGACCGCGTGGCGCTGCGGCGATCTCGTGCTGAAGCCGCTCGACGGCCCTCCCGGCGCCGTCGCGTGGGCCGAGAGGGTGCTGGGCGACGGTGCGCGCCGGTCCGCCGAGGTCCGGTGGACCGCCCCGGTCCGGTCCGTCGGGGGCCGCCTGGTCGTCGACGGCTGGACCGCGTGGACCTGCGTCGAGGGGCGGCACGAGCCGCGACACTGGGTGGAGGCGATCCGCGCGGGCGAGGCGTTCGCCGCCGCGCTGGCCGGGTCGCCGCGGCCGGCGTTCCTCGACGCCCGGTCCGACCCGTGGGCGGTGGCCGACCGGGCGGCCTGGGGGGAGTGCGACGTCCCCGGGGCCGACGACGTCCCGGAGATCCGGGCGCTGCGCGCCGCCCTGCGCCCGGTGGCCCTGCCCGCGCAGGTGGTGCACGGCGACCTGACCGGGAACGTGCTCCTGGCCGCCGGGCTGCCGCCGGCCGTCGTCGACCCGTCCGTGTACTGGCGCCCGGTCGGGTACGGGTCCGCGGTCGTGGTCGTCGACGCGCTGACGTTCGAGGGCGGCACGGTGGACCTCCTGCGCGCCCCGCGCGTCCGCGACGAGCTCCCGCAGCTGCTGCTGCGGGCGGCGCTGTTCCGGCTGCTCACCGACCACCTGACCGGCGCCCCGCCGTCCGCGCGCGCGCCCTGGGGCCCGGTGGTCGCGACCCTCCGCCGCCTCGCGGGTCCGTGAGACGGCCGAGGGCCCGGCGGGCGTCGGTCGTCACCTGCTCCGGGGCAGCGACGCCAGCACGACGCCGCCGCCGACCGCCGCCAGGCCGCCGACCAGCATCGGAGCCGTGACCGCGACGGTGTCCACCAGCACGCCCCCGACCACCGCCCCGAGGGCGATGCCGAGGTTGGACACCGTCACGAGCAGTCCGCCGACCTGCTCGAGGCGGGCGGGCTCCGTGCGCGCGCCCCAGGCGAGGACCGCTGTCGGGACGCCGCCGAAGCCCAGCCCCCACAGGGCCGCGGAGGCGATCAGGCCCGGGACGGACGGCCCGGTGGTGAGCACGGCGAGCATCCCGGCTCCGAGCGCCGCGGGGAACAGGAGCAGGCCCAGCCGGGGAGCCCGGTCCGCGAGCGGGCCGCTGACCGCCGTCCCGACGACGCTCGCGGCGCCGAGCACCAGCAGGACGACGCCGATCACCGCGGGGTCGGCCCCGGACAGGTCCTGCGCGGCCGGGCGGACGTACGTGAAGCCGCCGAAGTGCCCGGTGAACACGAGCAGGACCGCCAGGAGCCCGCCGAGCACCAGGGGCCGACGGGCGACCGCCCCGAGCGCCCCGACCCCCGTCACGGAGCCCGGCGGGATGCGGGGGAGGGTGACCGCCTGCACGACCAGCGCCAGCACGGCGGCGGCCGCGCCGAGCAGGAACACCCCGCGCCAGCCCCAGGCCTCGCCGAGCCAGGTGCCGAGCGGGACGGCGGCGACCGTCGCCAGGGAGACGCCGGAGTTGACCACGGTGAGCGCCCGCCCGACGCGGTCGGCCGGGACGAGGCGGGACGCCACGGCGGCCGCCATCGCCCAGAACCCGCCGAGCGCGACCCCGAGCAGCACGCGCGCTGCCAGCAGCACCGGCAGGTTCGGCGCGACGACGACGACCAGGTCCGACACCGCGGCGAGCAGCGTCAGGCCGATCATGACGCGACGCCGGTCGGCGCGGGGGAGGACGGTGGCGATCGTCAGCGCCGACAGCGCCGCCGCGGCCGCCGTGACGCTCACGGCCTGCCCGGCGTGGCCGGTGGGCACGTCGAGGTCGGCCGCGATCCGGGGCAGCAGGCTGGCGGGCAGGAACTCCGACATGACGATCGCGAAGATCCCCAGCCCGAGCGCGACCACGCCCGCCCAGGACGCGGGGTGGCCCGCCGGCGGGGCGCCGGTCGCCGTCGGCCCGGCCGCGGTGCTCACCACGGCAGCACCCCGTTCTCGTCCTGGAACGTGCCGGTCGGTCCCTCGGGTCCCAGCGTCGCCCACCGGACGACGAACCGCGCCGTCTCCTCGACCGGGCGGCCGACGCCGAACGGCGCCGTCATGTCCGTCGCGGTCGTGCCGGGCTCGATCGCGTTGAACCTGATCCCGGGGTGCGCCTTGGCGTACTGCACCGTCAGCATCGTCGCCGCCGCCTTCGACGCGGAGTACAGCGCCAGCGGCAGCCCGTGCTCGGGGCGGTCGGGGTTGGTCACGGCCCAGAACGACCCGGCGCTGCTCGAGAGGGTGACGACGTTCGGGTGGGCCGAGCGCTGCAGCAGGGGCAGGGCCGCCTCGGCGACCCGGACGATCCCCACGGCGTTCGTGTCGAACGAGTGCAGCGCCGCCGGACCGTCCAGCCCGAGGTCCTGGACGCCGGCGTTGTGCACGAGCACGTCGAGGCGCCCCTCGGCCGCGTCGACCGCCGCGAGCGCCGCGGTCACGGAGGCGTCGTCGGTCACGTCGAGCGGGACGGAGCGCGCGCCGACGGCGGCGGCGGCCCGCCGGCCCCGCTCGGCGTCCCGTGCGCCGATGTACACCGTGTGGCCCAGCACGGCGAGCTGTCGCGCGGTCTCGAGGCCGATGCCCCGGGTCGCGCCGGTGATCAGGGTGACGGTCATGGTGGTCCCTTCGCGCAGGAGGCCCGGATCGGGCCGTCGAGGACGCTAGGACCGGTCGGCGGCGCTGCCCAGGGCCCCGCGGAGCCGGGGGAGCGGCAGGACCCCCCCACGCCGGCGACCGGCGGCCTAGGGTGCTGGCGTGAGCGAATCGACGAACCCGCTGGGCGCCTACCTGCAGGCCCGGCGCGCTCTGGTGACGCCGCGGCAGGTGGGGATCCCGGACGACGGCCGGCGCCGCGTCCCCGGTCTCCGGCGCGAGGAGGTCGCGATGCTGGCGGGGATCAGCGCCGACTACTACCTCCGGCTGGAGCGCGGCCGCGACCGGAACCCGTCGCCGCAGGTGCTCGAGTCGATCGCCCGCGTGCTGGACCTCGACGACGAGCACCGCGCCCACCTGCTCGCCCTCGTCGCGGACGCGCCGCGCCGGCGCCGGCGGCCGCGACCCCGGCAGACCCCGCCGCCCGGCGCGCTGCAGCTGCTGGGCTCCCTGGTGCAGCCGGCGTTCATCGAGGACCGGTACTTCGACATCCTCGCGGCGAACGACCTCGCGACCGCCCTGTCCCCGGGCCTGCGCGTCGGCGGCAACCAGCTGCGCGACTTCTTCCTCGACCCGCAGGAGCAGGCGTTCTACCCCGAGTGGGAGGCCGTCACCGAGTGCTTCGTCGCCAACCTCCGGCAGGCGATCGGCACCGACATCGACGACCCCCGGTTCATCGAGCTCACGGGCGAGCTCGCCCTCGCCAGCCCGCGGTTCCGGCAGCCGTGGGCGCGGCACGAGGTCCGCGGGCAGCGCGGGACCCCGATCCGGATCGACCACCCGCAGGTCGGGTCGATGACGCTCAACCGCGAGCGCCTGGCGATCAGCGGCACCGACGGGCTGATGCTCGTCGTCCACCACGCGGACGCGGGCTCGGACGACGCCGAGAAGCTGGCGGTCCTGGCAGCGGCGGCGCTCCCGGCGGTCGAGCCGGTCCGTGCCCGGGTCGAGGACCGGACCTGACCGCCGCGCGGGTGGTCGCGCCGGTCAGTCGTGCGGCTCGGCGGCGGGCGCCCGGCGCCGCAGCGCGACGGCGGTCGAGCTCGCGAGGTAGGCCAGCCCACCCAGCGTGAACACCGTGGCGGCCGTCGGCGCGATCCAGCCGCCGCCCGGCTCGAGCCACACCCACCGGAGCACGCCCAGCAGCAGCCAGAGGCCGCCGAGGACGAACCCGGGGGTGGGCGTCCGGGTCATCTGCCACCACGGCTTGGTCGTCGCCTGCACGCGCGCCACACTACGGGCGCGGGTCGGTCGCCAGCATGCCCATCAGGACCGAGTCGACCCACGCGCCGTCCCACAGCAGGGTGTGCCGCGCACGGCCCTCGACCTGGAAGCCGATCTTCTCGTAGGAGCGCTGAGCGCCGGGGTTGACGGAGAAGACGTCCAGCGAGATGCGGTGCAGGCCCACATCGTCGAACGCCCAGGCGACGACCGCGCGTCCCGCCTCGGTGCCGTAGCCGCGGCCCCGCACCGCCGGACCGGCCAGGGCGATCCGGTAGTTCATGGCGCGGTCCTCCTCGGCCAGGTCGTTCAGGACCACCTCGCCGAGGTACGCGCCCGCCTCGTCGAGGATCGCGAAGTCGGCCCGGTCGTCCGCTCCGGGCAGCCGCCGCAGGTGCTCGCGCACCTGGTCGCGGGTGAAGGCGCCCCGCGTGCCGGTCAGCCGCATCGCGTCCGCGTCCTCGAGCGACGCCAGCGTGGCGTCCAGGTGGTCGGGGCCGAGCTGGACCAGCTGCAGCCGGTCTGTCCGGAGGGCGGGCTGGGCGGCGAGGGACGAGGTGATCGACACAGCCGCCACCGTAGGGAAGCGGGGGCGACCGGGTCGAGCGGAAATGGCGCGCCCGAGCGGGTCGGCGGCAGCGGCCGCGCTAGCGTCGCGGGATGATCACCGTCGACGAGGCCTACACCCGGCGAGCGGGCGAGTACGTCGACCGGTTCGGCTCCATGACGGCGGTGCACCCGTCGGACCGGCAGCTCGTCGAGACGTGGTCCGACGGGGTGTCCGGCCGGGTCCTCGACGCGGGATGCGGGCCGGGCCACTGGACGGACCACCTCGTCCGTCGCGGGAGGGCGGCCCGGGGGATCGACCTCGTCCCGGCGTTCGTCGAGTCCGCTCGCGCGACCTATCCCGGGGTGGCGTTCGCCGTGGCGAGCATCGACCGGATCGACGAGGACGACGGGGCGCTCGGCGGGGTGCTCTCGTGGTACTCGACGATTCACCACGCCCCGGACCGCATCTCCGTCCCCCTCGCCGAGTTCGCGCGGGTGCTCCGGCCCGGGGGGACGCTCCTCCTGGGGTACTTCGACTCGGAGACGACGGTCCAGCAGTTCGACCACGCGGTGGCCCCCGCGTACCGCTGGCCCGCGAGCGGGCTGCACGCTGCCCTGCAGCGGCACGGGTTCGAGGTGCTGGAGTCCCACCGTCGGACGGGCCGGGGGTACCGGCCGCACGGCGCCGTCGTGTGTCGGCGCGGCGACGGGGAGGCACCCACCACCTGACCGCGTCCGGGCCGGACGCCGGCGAGGGCGTCCGGCGCGGGTGCGTCAGGGCCGCGGCTGCCCGGCGGCCCGGCGCCCGGCCGCGCCGTCGACGGGGGTGAACAGGTTGACGAGGGTGCCGTCGGGGTCCCGCAGGAGGAGCGAGCGGTTGCCCCAGGGCATGTCGGTCGGCTCGTTGACGAACGTGTCCACCACGCCGCGCAGGTCCTGGTACGCCGCGTCGACGTCGTCGACGAGGAAGTCGATCGCCACGCTGCGGTTGGCGCGGGCCTCCGCCGCGTCGTCCCCGAGGAGGGGCACCGTCGCCGTGCTGGCGACCGCGAGCGTGCCCGACGGGGTGCGGATCTCCCCGAACAGCGGGTGGAGCCGCGTGGCGGCGACGCCCGTGACCCGCTCGTAGAAGGCCAGCAGCGCGTCGACGTCGTCGGTGAAGATCCGGGTGGCTGCGAGCTGCATCGTGCTGTCTCCTCGTGGTGCGGCGAACGGGTCGTCGACGACGCTAGAGGCGATACCGGGCGTGATCCGCCCGGTATCGGCGCGATGATGGCTCCCGTGGCTGACCCGACCGCACGCACGCTGCAGCTGCTGGACCTCCTCCAGTCCGCGCACCAGCGCACCGTCGCCGAGCTGGTGGACCGGCTCGGCGTGGACGAGCGCACGGTCCGCCGGGACGTGCGCCGGCTCGCCGAGGCCGGGGTGGACGTCGAGTCCGTGCGCGGGCGGTACGGCGGCTACCGGCTGGCGCCCGGCGCGCGCGTCCTGCCGGTCACGTTCACCGGTGAGGAGGCGGTGGCGGTGGTCCTCGGGCTGGCCCGGGGCGGCACGGCGCCGGCCGGGCAGGACGTCGCGGCGCAGACCGCGCTGGCGAAGGTGCGGCGCGCGATGCGGCGCGAGGACGCGGCGCGGGGCGACGCCGCGCTCGGGGTGATCGCCCGCGGCGAGCCGGACGCGGGGCAGCGCCCCGACCCCGGGGTGGTGCTCACGCTCGCCGACGCCGTGGCGTCCTCCCGGGTGGTCGAGCTGCGCCACCACCGGGACGGGCGCCCGTCGTCGCGGCGGCTGGTCCACCCGTACGGCCTCGTCGCACGGGAGCGCCGGTGGTACCTCGTGGCGTCCGACACGGGCACCGGGGAGGACCGGGCCTTCCGGGTCGACAGGATCCGCTCGGCCCGCTCGCTCGCCGAGACCTTCGCGGAGCCCGGGCCGCGCGACCCGGCGTCCTGGCTGACCGAGCACTTCGCGACGGCGGACTACGCCTGGACCGTCGTGCTGCACGTGCGGGCGACCGAGGACCACATCCGGGCCCATCTCCCGCCGAGCGTCGCCCGGCTCGAGCGGCAGGACGCGGGAACGGGGACGGCCGGGCCGCCGTGGCACCGGGCCGAGATCCACGCCGAGAACCTGGACTGGATCCCCGCGGTCCTCGCCGCGCTCGGGTGCGAGGTGCGGATCGAGGGGCCGGACGAGCTCCGCGACCGGGTGCGGGCGGCCGCGGCCCGGCTGCTGG
>NZ_SZYE01000260.1 GCF_005239125.1 Cellulomonas hominis
CGCCGGCGCCGTGGCCGCGCGGTGCGGCGCACCGGTGCTGACCGGCGCGACGGACGTGAGCGCGACCGCCGACGCCGTCGAGGTCCGCCGTGACGTGCACGGCGGCATCGCGGTCCGCACCGAGCGGGTCACGGGGGGTCCGGCGGTCGTGACGGTCGCGCCGGGCGGGGTCGCCGCGCCCGCGGCACCGGTCGCGGTCGAGGAGGTCGCCGCGCCCGGGCCCGCCGCCGCCGTGCGGGTCCGCGAGGAGCGGGCCTCGGGCCGCGCGTCGGTCGACCTCGGCGGCGCCCGGGTCGTCGTCGGCATCGGCCGCGGCCTCAAGGCGCGCGAGGACCTGGCCCTGGTCGAGCGGCTGGCCGCGGCGCTGGGCGCCGAGGTGGCCTGCTCGCGGCCGCTCGCGGAGGGGCACGACTGGCTGACCAAGGACCGGTACATCGGCATCTCCGGCCAGCACGTCGCCCCGGACCTGTACGTGGCCGCGGGCATCTCCGGCCAGGTCCAGCACATGGTCGGCGTCGCGGGCGCGAAGGTCGTCGTCGCGATCAACTCCGACGCGGACGCGCCGATCTTCGCGCAGTGCGACCACGGCGTCGTCGGCGATCTCTACACCGTCCTGCCCGCGCTCGCCGCGGCCCTGGAGGCCTGACCGCCGTGGCCGACGAACCCGACTTCGACGTCGTGGTGGTGGGGGCCGGCCCGGCCGGCTCCGTCACCGCGCACCGGCTGGCGACCGCCGGCCTGTCCGTCGCGCTGATCGAGCGCGGCGAGGCCCCGGGGTCCAAGAACCTGTCCGGCGGTGTGCTGTACGGCCGCGTGCTGGACCAGGTGCTGCCCGGGTTCGCCGACGAGGCGCCCGTCGAGCGGCGCATCACCCGGCACGTCACCACCTTCCTCACCCCGGACTCGGCGGTGTCGCTCGACTACGCGTCGCAGCGGCTCGCCGAGCCGGTGAACGCGGTGACGGTCCTGCGGGCGAAGTTCGACCCGTGGCTCGCCGAGCGGGCCGAGGAGGCCGGGGCGTACCTGATGCCCGGCGTCCGCGTCGACCAGCTGCTCACCGAGCCGGCCGGCGAGCCGGGCGCGGTGCGCGTGCTCGGCGTCCGGGCCGGCGAGGACGAGCTGCGCGCCCGCGTCGTCGTGGCGGCGGACGGGGTGAACTCGTTCCTCGCCCGCGACGCCGGGCTGCGCGGCAAGGAGCCGCTGAACCACCTCGCCGTCGGTGTGAAGGCGGTCGTCCGGCTGCCCCGCAGCGTGATCGAGGACCGGTTCGGCCTCACCGGCGACGAGGGCGCCGCGCACGCGCTGGTCGGCGACTGCACCCGCGGCGTCGGCGGCGGGGCGTTCCTCTACACCAACACGGAGTCGCTGTCGGTGGGCGTCGTGCTGCGCCTGGACGACCTCCTCGCCTCGGGTCACACCGCCGCGGGGATCTTCGATCACCTCGTGCAGCACCCGGGGCTCGCGCCCTACCTGCGGGGCGGCGAGGTCGTCGAGTACGGGTCGCACCTCGTGGCCGAGGGCGGCCTGGCGATGCTCGGCACGCTCGCCACGGACGGCCTCGTCGTGGTCGGCGACGCCGCCGGGCTCACCATCAACTCCGGGCTGACGGTCCGGGGGATGGACCTGGCCATCGGGTCGGGGATCGCCGCCGGGGACGCCGTCGCCGAGGCGATCGCCGCCGGGGACGTCACCGCCGCCGGCCTCGCGGGGTACCGCAGGCGGCTCGACGAGAGCTTCGTCGGGCGCGACCTGCGCACCTACGCCCGGGCGCCGAAGTTCCTCGAGCGCCCGCGGATGTACGGGGCGTACGGCGAGCTCGCCGCGGGCCTGTTCCACGACGTGTTCAGCCTCGACACCACGCCGCGCAAGCACCTCGCGGCGGTCGCCCGGACGGCCCTCGGCCGGTCCGGGATCGGGCTCCGGACGGTGCTCAGCGACGGATGGGCGGGGGTGCGTGCCCTGTGAAGGCGCAGACGATCCCGGAACGGCTCGGGGCCAACCGGTACGAGGTCGACGAGGAGGAGTCCCACATCGTCGTCGACCAGGAGCTCTGCCGGACCACCGGGACGGGGCAGCGGATCATCGCCGTCTGCCCCGCGGGCGTGTACTCCGAGCGGGACGGGCAGATCGACGTCGAGTACGCCGCGTGCCTGGAGTGCGGGACCTGCCTGGCGGTCGCGGCACCGGGGGCGCTGACCTGGCGCTACCCGCGCGGGGGGTTCGGGGTCCGCTTCCGGGAGGGCTGAGCCGGGGGCGCGGGTGCGTCGGCCTCGGCTGCCGTGGCGGCGGCCAGCTGCAGGTCGACGAGGCGCTCCAGGTACTCCGGCATGGTGGCGCGCACCCGGTCGATCAGGTGCGGCGGCGTGACGAGGACGTGCATCAGCACCGACCCCTCGATGGCGTCCAGCAGGTGCACGGCCGAGGTGCCCGGGGGCAGCTCCCCCTCCCGGACCGCCCGCTCGACACGCTCGCGCTCGCTGAGCACGAACCGCGTGATCGCCTCGTGCCGGACGTCCGCGAGGGGGACGGGGAACGCCCGCGCCTCGACGTACAGCCGGAGCATGGCCAGCCCGTCCTCGCCGAGGTACAGGTCGGCACGCCGCTGCGCGTGGGCGATGAGGTAGTCCCGGAGGGAGTCGCCCGCGCCGCCGTCGGCGGCGGGCTCGTCCGCGTGCTCGTCGGCCGGCGGGGCCGTGCCCTCGGCGGGGTCGTCGGGTGCGGGCTCGGCCTGCACCTGCCGGAGCGCGTCCGCGAGCATCGCCGTCTTGTTCGGCCACCGCAGGTACAGCGACGACTTGCCCACCCGGGCGCGCGACGCCACCTCGGCGATCGTCAGCCCCGTCCAGCCCTTCTCGCCGAAGACGTCGAGCACCGCGGCGAGCGCGCGCCGCTCCAGGTCGGGTGCCCGGGGACGCCCCGGGGGGCGCTGGTCGTCGGGCGAGGTCACCCGTCGGAGGGTAGTCGCCGCCGTCGCCGGGTGTGACGGTTTCCGGGCGTCGCCCGGGAACGGACAACGGCGCCCGGGGAGGACGCCGTTGCCGAACGGACGACCGCGAGGGTTATCAGGCGTGCACGTGGTCAGTCGAGACGGGGTCGAGCCCGTTCGACGCGTCCTATGCGTGGACGGATCGCGCGTGGGTTCCCTCGGGTCGTTCTGTTGTGCTGCCCATTGCAGCCGACGCGCGCGCCCGGGGGAAGGCTTCCCGGCGAAGTCCCAGGTCGCCGGGGTCCGCTGCCCGGATGGCGGGACCGCTGCCCGGATGCCGGACGACGCCCGCGGTCACGGGCGCGGGTGCCGGCGCCCTGCGGCCAGGACGGCCCACGCGGCGAGCGCCGCGGCCGTGACCAGCCCCGCGGCGAGGCCGAGCACCACGCGGTCCCGGGCCGCCGGACCGCTGAGCCGCCGGAGCGTCGCGCGGCCCCGGCCCGTCGACACCGCGACGTGCCGGCGGAACACCAGAGGCGTCCAGCCCTCGTGCTCCGCGAGCCGGCGCAGCGCGCGGTCGGGGTTCACCACGTACCCGTGGCCGACCGCCCGGAGCATCGGCGCGTCGGTCGCCGAGTCGGTGTACGCGGACGACGCCGCCAGGTCGTAGCCGCGGCGCTGCGCCAGGTCCCGCATCGCGCTCGCCTTCGCCGGGCCGTACGCGTAGAACGCGATCTCGCCGGTGTACCGCCCGTCGGCGACCCCCATCCGGCTGGCGATCACCTCGTCCGCCCCGATCAGCTCGGCGATCGGCTGCACGAGCTCGGCGCTCGACGCCGAGACCACGACCACGTCGTGCCCCGCGGCGTGGTGCTCGGCCACCAGGTCCAGCGCCTCGGCGTAGACGACCGGGCCGATCGCGTCCTGCAGGCTTGCGGCGACGATCGACGACACCCGCTCGACGTCCCAGCCCGTGACCATCGCGGACAGCTGGGCCCGGACGCGCTCGGTCCGGCCCTCGGTCGCGCTGCCGAGCAGGAACGCGAGCTGGGCCGCGGCCGAGCGCACCGCCGCCCGCCGGGTGAGCAGCCCGCCCGACAGGAACGGGCGGGCGAACGCGCTGGCCGCCGACGTCGCGATGACGGTCTTGTCCAGGTCGAAGAACGCGGCGGCGCGCGCGGGCGCCCCTCCGTCAGCGGGGGACGTGGGCGAGGTGTGGCCGTGGCTCATGGGGAACGGGTGCCTCCTGGATCGAGGGTATCGAGCCTCGCCGGGACGACCACAGGGGACGGGGGCGTGCGTCGTCCACAGGGAGGGCCCCGGCGGCCGGCGGGCGGCGGGCTCGGGGCGGCACGGTCGGGGCGGGTCGCCGCGGGTGGCGGCCCCACGACGGACAGGAGGCGGGATGGTCGGGGGCGAGCGGCCGGCGGGCGGCGCCGGTGTGGTGGGCGTGCTCGCCGCCGCGTGCGCCGAGC
>NZ_SZYE01000261.1 GCF_005239125.1 Cellulomonas hominis
AGAACTCTAGCAGCCCTCCGGGGCTGCTCCGGACACGTCCCCCGTGGTCCCGGTCACGACGGCGGGGCCGCTCCCGGTCACGCGCGGAGGCCCGCCGCGGCGCGCACCCGCGCGGCGGTGGAGCGCGCGTTCGGCGACGACACCGCCTACGGCCGCTACGCGGACGGCAGCCTGGCGGACGCGGCGAGCGCGTTCGTGCTGCCCCCGTTCCAGCCGGAGGCGCTGGCCGGGGCCGAGGAGGCCTGGCGGGCGTCCGCGGCGACGATGGCGCGACCGGCGGGCGGGCTGGCCCCGGGCGCCGGCTGGCGGCAGGACGGCATCTCGTGGACGCCGCAGACGTCGCTGTACGCGCTCACCGCGGCGGTGAACGGCGACGACGCGCAGGCGCGTGCCCGGCTCGACTGGCTGGACGCGCACCGCACGGCGATGGGGGCCCTGCCGGAGAAGGTGCTCGCGGACGGCTCGCCCGCGGCGGTCGCCCCGCTCGCGTGGACCGCGGCGTGCGTGGTCCTGGCGGCGGCGGCGCTGGACGGCTGACCTCGCGGGCCGGGGCGGCCTGCCCCGGCCCGCGAGCACGTCTCAGCGCGGGAACCGGCTCAGAGCGGGCGGACCTGCTCGGCCTGCGGGCCCTTGGTGCCCTGCCCGACCTCGAACTCCACCGACTGCCCCTCCTCGAGGCTGCGGTACCCGTTGGACTGGATGGCGCTGAAGTGGACGAACAGGTCCTGACCGCCGTCGGCCGGGGTGATGAACCCGAAGCCCTTCTCGGCGTTGAACCACTTGACGGTTCCCTGCGGCATGCGGTGCTCCTGACAACGGGGTGATCGGTGCGCCGCAGAGCCCGTGGTCCCCCCGGTCCTGGAGAGCGGTCACCGCGACGCGGCCGAGACTAGCCCCGCCCTCCGACCTGCGGAAGGGGTCAGCCCGCGAAGTCCGCCAGCAGGAGGACGACGACGCCCTCGGGCGCGGTGCCCGCCGACTCCACGACGCTCGCGATGCCGAGCGTGTCCGCGACCTGCTGCGCGGTCGGCGCCAGGTCGGCGCTCGCGTAGAACACGGTCGACTGCTGCAGCCCGCCGGCGTTGCCGTTGCCGGCCTCGACCGACGTGAACCCGGCGTCCTCGAGGTCGCTCGCGGCGCCGCCGGCGAGGCCCGAGCGGCCGGAGGCGTTGAGCACCCGCACCGCGGTGGTGAGGTCGGCCGTGGGGGCCGGCTCCTCCTCGACGGGCGGCTCCTCGCTCTCGGCCGGCTGCTCGGCGGCCGGGTCCTCGGCCGCCGGGTCCTCCGCGGCCGGGTCCTCCGCACCCTCGGTGGCGGCGGACGTCTCCGGCGCGGCCGCCGCCGGCTGGGTCGAGTCGCCGAACCCCGGCAGGCGGCCGTCCCAGGACGACGCCCACACCACCAGGCCGACGGTGACGGCCGGGACCAGCACGACGACGGCGACGAACGGCCACCAGCGGCTCCACCAGCTGCGGGGTGCACGGTGCACGCCGATCGGCGCGTCGGGCGCCGGCTCGGCGTCGAACTCGTCCTCCGGGTACCGGTCGCTCGCCTTGGTCACGGCGGACAGGCTAACGGCTCGACCTGTCCACCCCGGCACGCACGGCGCGCCGCACGGGGGTGGCGGTGCCGGTCAGCCGTCGGCGCCGAGCCGGCGGGCGCTGCGTGCGCGCTGCCGGGTGGACCGCATGCGGCGCAGCCGCTTGACCAGCATCGGGTCGTGGGCGAGCGCCGCCGGGGAGTCGATGAGGGCGTTCAGCACCTGGTAGTACCGGGTCGCCGACATGTCGAACAGCTCGCGGATGGCCTGCTCCTTGGCGCCGGCGTACTTCCACCACTGCCGCTCGAAGGCCAGCACCTCGCGGTCGCGCTCGGACAGGCCGCCGTCCGCGGCGCCCGCGCCGCCCTCGACCGCCACCAGGGCGGGCCGGTCGGCCGTCTCCGACGTCGCGTCCATCCGTCCCTGCTCCTCCCGGTGCTGCCGCGGCCCGGCGTCCGCGACCGGTCCGGCGTCATCGTACGGCCGGAATCACACGCGTGTCATTCCTCCGGGGGGCCGCCACGGGCGCCGGGAGGGGTGCGCCGGTTCCGCTAGCCTCGGGGCCCGTGATGCCCGCACCGCTGTCCGAGCTGGTGGCCCCCGACTGGGCGGAGGCGCTCGCGCCCGTCGAGCCGCTGGTGCACGCCGCCGGGGAGTTCCTGCGCGCCGAGGTCGCCGCGGGCCGCGGCTACCTGCCCGCCGGGCCGGACGTGCTGCGCGCGTTCACCCGGCCGCTCGCGGACGTGCGCGTGCTCGTCGTCGGCCAGGACCCCTACCCCACCCCCGGGCACCCGATGGGGCTGTCGTTCTCGGTCCAGCCGGACGTGCGGCCGGTCCCGCGGTCGCTGGCGAACATCTTCACCGAGCTCCGGGCCGACGTCGGCGTGCCGCAGCCGACCACGGGCGACCTCTCGCCCTGGGCCGACCGCGGCGTCATGCTGCTCAACCGGGTGCTCACGGTCCGGCCCGGTGAGCCCGCGTCGCACCGCGGCCGCGGCTGGGAGGCCGTCACGGAGCGCGCGATCGCGGCGCTGGTCGAGCGCGGCGGCCCGCTGGTGGCCGTGCTGTGGGGGCGGGACGCCCAGTCCCTCGCGCCCGCCCTCGGCGACGTCCCGGTGGTCGCGAGCCCGCACCCGAGTCCGCTGTCCGCCAGCCGCGGGTTCTTCGGCTCGCGGCCGTTCTCCCGGGTGAACGCCCTGCTCGCCGAGCAGGGCGCGGACCCGGTCGACTGGTCGCTGCCGTAGGGCGGCGACCGGATCCGCCTGGAACCGGGGCGCGCCGCCGGGGCACACTGCAGGGGTGACGACGCACGAGGGGGCCGCGGCGACGGCCGCGACGCAGGACAGCACGGCGCTCGACCCGACGACCGCACCACCGTGGCGCCGGTACGTCGCGGTCGGGGACTCGTTCACCGAGGGCCTGTGGGACGCGCCGCACGGCGAGGACGGGCCGGTGCGCGGCTGGGCCGACGTGCTCGCGGGGCTGCTGTCCGAGCGCCGCCGGGCCGCGGGCGCGGAGCCCCTGCGGTACGCGAACCTCGCGGTGCGCGGCCGGCTGCTGCGGCCGATCGTGGCCGAGCAGGTGCCGGAGGCGCTCGCGATGCAGCCCGACCTGGTCAGCCTGGTCGGCGGCGGCAACGACATCCTGCGCCCGACCGCCGACCCCGACCGGCTCGCGCACGGGCTGGAGCAGGCCGTGGCGCGGATCCGGGCCACCGGTGCGGACGTGCTGCTCGCGACCGGGTTCGACGCCTCCGGGTCCCCGATCGTGTCCACCACCCGCCCGCGGGTCGGCGTCTACAACGCGCACATCTGGTCGATCGCCCGGCGGCACGGCGCGCACGTGCTCGACCTGTGGGGCATGCGGCACCTGCACGACATCCGGATGTGGGCGCCCGACCGGATCCACCTGACCTCGGAGGCGCACGCCCGGGTCGCGCAGGGGGCGCTGGTCGCGCTCGGGCTCACGCCGGACGACCCCGGCTGGGACTCCCCGCTCACGCCGACGCCGCGCCCGTCGCGCGCGGTGCAGGCGCGCCAGGACGCGCAGTGGCTGCGGCTGTACGCCTACCCGTGGGCGACCCGGCGGCTGCGGGGCACGTCCTCGGGCGACACCCGGCAGCCGAAGCTCCCGACGCTCACGGAGGTCTAGGCGTCAGCCGGCCGCGAGCGGGTCGCCCGCCGGCGCCGCGTCACCGTCCGTCACCAGGGCGAGCGACACCCCGCCGAGCTGCTCGACCGGGACCGGGTCGCCCGTGACCCGCACGGTCGTGGTCGGGGCGGTCACCGGCGCGCGCGACTCGGCCAGCGCCGCGTCGTCCGTCCCGTGCAGGGTGACGGCGACCTCCCGGCCCGCGCAGTCCTCCGGCACGTCCGACAGCGAGGTCGCGGTGACGCCGTACCCGCCGAGGCCCGGGACGTAGTCGACGGCGTAGTCCACCGAGATCCGGCTCACCACGCAGGCGCCCGCCGGCGCGTCGTCGCCGCCCTCCCAGGTCATCGCCCGCGCCATCGAGACGGCGAGGCCGGCGCAGCCCAGCCACGCCAACGTGACTCCCGCCGCGCGGCGGGCCCGGACGTGCTCGTGCGCCATCGGCGCCCCCTCCGTGGACGTGCACCGGTCGATCCGTCGACCTGGCGCCCCCATCGTCCGCCGGTGCCCGCCGTTGAGCATCCGGTGCGCCGCTCCACCCGGACGG
The DNA here is from genome assembly GCF_005239125.1 of Cellulomonas hominis. Classification (GTDB taxonomy): domain Bacteria; phylum Actinomycetota; class Actinomycetes; order Actinomycetales; family Cellulomonadaceae; genus Cellulomonas; species Cellulomonas hominis_A. The sequence goes on from NZ_SZYE01000261.1 coordinate 4,239, forward strand.
GCGACCCCCCTCACCCGCCCGCGCGGCCGGCCGCCGGCACCGGCCACCCGCGGGGCGCGGGCGCCCTCGGTGCGCCGAGAGTGCAACCGACACGTCGAGCGAGTAGCAGCTGGATGCTCGCTCGACGTGTCGGATGCACACGCGCGGCCCGCGCGGCGGC
>NZ_SZYE01000262.1 GCF_005239125.1 Cellulomonas hominis
CGCCCCCGTCCGCGCCGTCACCGGCCGCCGCACCGCCGTCCGCGCCGGCCGCCTCGCCGCCGTCCGTCCCGACCGCCTCGCCGTCCTCGCCCGCAGGCTCCGCGTCCTCGGCCGGTCCGTCGCCCACGGCCGCCGGGCCGCCGGCCAGCAGCGCGACGAACCCCGCCTCGTCGAGGATCCGCAGGCCGAGCTCGATCGCCTTCGCCTCCTTGGACCCGGCGTTCTCCCCCACCACCACGTAGTCGGTCTTCTTGGACACGCTGCCCGACGCCTTGCCCCCGCGGGACAGCACGGCCTCCTTGGCCTGGTCCCGGCTGAACCCCTCGAGGCTGCCGGTGACGACCACCGTCAGGCCCTCGAGCGTGCGGGGCGCCGACTCGTCGGCCTCGTCGGCCATGACGACGCCCGCCGCCTGCCAGCGGTCCACGATCGCCGCGTGCCAGTCCTCCGCGAACCAGTCGATGATCGAGTCGGCGATCGTCGGACCCACGCCCTCGACGCCGGACAGCGTGGCGCGCGCCTGCTCGGCGTCACCGAGCGCCGCCCGCAGCGCCGTCATCGAGCCGAAGTGCTGGGCGATCGCCCGCGCGGCGGTCGGCCCGACGTTCCGGATGCTCAGCCCGACCAGCACCCGCCAGAACGGCTTGGTCTTGGCCGCGTCGAGCTCGTCCAGCAGCGTGCGCGCCTGCTCGGACGGCACCTCCTCGTACTCGGGCAGCTGCTCGCCCCGGGCCTCGGCCTCCCGCCGCGCCTTCACGCTGTACGTGACCCGGCGCCGGAACGGCGTGCGGCGGCGGACCGTGCCGTCCTCGTCGACCCGCGGCTCGCCCGTCTCGGGGTCGCGCACCACCACCTGGACCTGCCGGAGCAGGGCGAACGACCGCTGCCGGACCCGCTCCCGCTCCTCCTCCGGGGCGTCGGCGGGCCACGCGACCAGGTCGAACAGGTCCGCCTCGTTCACCACCGGCGGCGTCTCGGGCACCTCGGGCTGGGTGAGGGCGGCGGCCGTGACCTCGCCGAGCGCCTCGATGTCGAGCGCCCCGCGCGAGCCGATGTGCTCGACGCGGCCCCGGACCTGGGCCGGGCAGGTGCGGGCGTTCGGGCAGCGCAGGTCGACGTCGCCCTCGCGCATCGGGCGCAGCGTCGATCCGCACTCGGGGCACTCGGTCGGCATCGTCCAGTCGGTGCGGGGGTAGCCGTCGTCCGCGAGCGCCGTGACGGGGCCGACGATCTCCGGGATCACGTCGCCGGCCTTGCGCAGCACCACCATGTCCCCCGGGCGCACGCCCTTGAGCGCGACGACGTCCTTGTTGTGCAGCGTCGCCATCGACACCGTGGACCCGGAGACCCGCACCGGCTCCATCACCGCGTACGGCGTGACCCGGCCGGTGCGCCCGACGTTCACCTCGATCGCGAGGAGCCGGGTGTTCACCTCCTCCGGCGGGTACTTGTAGGCGATGGCCCACCGCGGCGCGCGGCTGGTCGCGCCGAGCCGACGCTGGAGCGCGAGCTCGTCGACCTTGATGACGACGCCGTCGATCTCGTGCTCGTAGGAGTGGCGGTGCTCCCCGACCTCGACGATCCGCGCGGTGACGTCCGCGAGCCCCGTCACGACGCGCGAGTGCGGCGAGACCGGCACGCCCCACCCGGCCAGCAGGCCGTAGACCTCGGACTGCCGCTCCAGGCCGGTGGCGCGGGCGCCGCCCCACCGCAGCGCGCCGATGCCGTGCGCGTACATGCCGAGCGGCCGGCTCGCGGTCACCCGCGGGTCCTTCTGCCGCAGCGAGCCCGCGGCGGCGTTGCGCGGGTTGGCGAACGGGGCCTTCCCCGCGGCGACCTGCGTCTCGTTGAGCCGCTCGAACGCCTCGACCGGCAGGAACACCTCGCCGCGGACCTCGATCAGCTCCGGGTGCGTGGCCGGGTCCCCCGCCAGCACGTCGGGGATGCTGGCGATGGTGCGGACGTTGAGCGTGACGTCCTCGCCGGTGCGGCCGTCGCCGCGGGTGGCGGCGCGCACCAGCCGGGCGGGTCCGTCGCCGGTGCGCTCGTACAGCAGGGCGATCGCGAGCCCGTCGATCTTCAGCTCGGTCAGGTAGCCGACGCCCGCGCCGTCGGGGAGCTCCAGGTCCCGGTGCACCCGCTCGGCCCAGGCGGCGACGTCGTCCGCCGAGAAGGCGTTGTCCAGCGACAGCATCCGCTCGACGTGGTCGACCGCGCGGAACTCGGTGGAGAACGTGCCGCCGACGTTCTGGGTGGGCGACTCCGGCGTCCGCAGGCCGTACTCGGGGTACGCGTCCTCGAGCGCCTCCAGCCGGCGCAGCGCCGCGTCGTAGTCCGCGTCGCTCGCCAGCGGCTCGTCGCGCACGTAGTAGGCGAACTGCAGCTCCCGGACGCGGTCCGCCAGCTCGGTCCAGCGCTGGCGCGCGGCGGCCTCGTCCAGGCCGGAGTCCTCGGGGTTCGTCGTCTCGGGTCGTGTCGCGTCCACGGGCACATCATGCCGCGCGCCCCCGACACGGCACCCGGGCGGGCCAGGACGGCAGGGCTTCCCGACACGCCACCCCGGTCGCTAGGGTGCTACTCATCAGTCTGTAGACAGAGAAGTAGCACCACCCCGACCGTGGGCGCGTGGAAGGTGAGCTGCAGGTGACGGTGGGGCGGCGCGTGCGCCGCCTCAGGCAGGAGCGCGGGATCAGCCAGGAGGCCCTCGCGCGCGACGTGGACATGCACCGCACCTACCTGGGCGGTGTCGAGCGCGGGGAGCGCAACCTCACCCTGCGCTCCGTCGAGCGCCTGGCCGACCGCCTCGGCGTGCCCGTCCGCGACCTGATCGGCGACGCCCCGGAGGGCTGATCCGGGCAGCCTGTGGACGACCAGGCCCCCGTGTCGGTGGTCGCACCCACAGTGGGTGAGACGAGGGGCACGGCCGCGCAGGAGCCCCTCGGCAGACACACCGAGGAGGACCCGTGACCCCCGAGCACGACCGACCGACCTGGCAGGCGGAGCCCTGCCCCGACTGGTGCGTGGTGCTGCACGCGCAGGACGACGACGTGCGGGACCGCTCGCACGTGAGCACCTCGATGTCCGTGGGCGCGCGACAGCTCCTGAGCGGTCCGGGCCCGGCCGTCTCGCCGTTCGCCGAGCGGGAGCCCAGCGGTCCGCCCGGCACGCCCGACGCGCTGGACCGGACCGCCGCGGCCGACCTCGCCGTCTGCCTGCACCGCCGGGACGGCGGGCGCACGACCTGGGTGTACGTGGGCGACGGCGCGGTGCAGCACCTGGAGCTGACCGCGGAGTCCTGGCACCGGCTGATGCCCGCGCTCGACCGCGTGCTCGACCTGGCCCGGGCCTGACCGCCCGGCGGGGCGTGGCGGTGCGGAGCACCGGGCGGCCCGGGCGCGCCGGGACGCCGCCCGGGGTCGACCCGGGTGGGCGCGGACGACCGGGACCGCTCCTGCGAGCGGCCCCGGTCCCGGCGCCCGCCGTCCGCGCCGCCGCGGTCAGGACGCCGCGGGCTCGCGGGGGGCGGGCTCGCGGGGTGCGGGCTCGCCGGGCGCCGGAGGCGCGAGCAGCGCCACCGGATCCACGCCCAGGCCGGCCGCCAGCCGCTCGAGCGAGCGGAGCGAGAGGTTGCGCTCACCCCGCTCCACCGAGCCGACGTACGTGCGGTGGTTCCCGATCAGCTCGGCCAGCTCCTCCTGGCTGAGCTCACGGGCCGCTCGGATGCGCCGGATGTTCCGTCCTACGGTGCGTTGCAGTTCGCCGTCCACACCTGCGAGCGTCCTGACCCGCTCCTGATGGGTCCACACACGGATCAGTAGCACCGCGCTGGTCGCGCGGGAGCCGGTTCGGCCCGCGTCCCCGGGGGCCCGGCCGCCGGCGTCAGGACGGCGGGCGCCCCGACGTCGCGGAGTCCGTGCGTCGGCGCGCGCGCCACGCGGCCGTCGCGCCGCCCGCCACGAGCAGCACGCCGACGGCGACCCCGCCGAGGGCCGCGCCCGCGAGCACGGGCGACTGCTCCGCCAGCACGGTCTCGGTCGTGCGCCCGTCGACGGTCCAGGTGCACACCGCCCGGGGCGGCAGCAGCGAGGACGACACCGCCGCGTCGCCCTCGCCCGCGGTGGCCGCCGCGACGCACGTGCCCTCCTCGGCCAGACCGGTGCGCAGGGTGGACGTCACGAGGCCCACCCACACGACCAGCAGCGCCACCAGGCCGGCCACCGCCAGCCCGGCCCCGGCAGCCAGCACCGCCGCGTGCCGTCGGCCGAGCCAGGTCCGGCGGCGGACGACGACCCCGCGACCCGCGCCCGCCCGCGCGCCGCCACCACGGCCCGTGCCG
>NZ_SZYE01000263.1 GCF_005239125.1 Cellulomonas hominis
CGGCGCGGCACCCGCGGGCGCGGACGTCGCGGGTCCGGCCGCGCGGCGGCCACGGCTGACGGTCGTGCTGCTGTCGCCGTCGACGCTGGGCGCCGAGTACTGCAGCGGCACCTGGCGGTCCGGGCCGTCGATGCCCTTGGCCACGAGCACGGGCGGCGCGCCCACCGCGGCGGCGGCGCCGACGGCACCGGCGATCCCCGCCTCGCGACCGGCCGGCGCGGCGGCACCCTCGGCACCGGCTGCCTGGCCCGGCTCGGCGACCTTGACCTCGAGGTTGAAGAGGTACCCGACGGCCTCCTCCTTGATCGCGTCCGTCATCGCCTGGAACAGCTGGTAGCCCTCGCGCTGGTACTCGATCAGCGGGTCGCGCTGGGCCATCGCCCGCAGGCCGATGCCCTCCTTGAGGTAGTCCATCTCGTAGAGGTGCTCGCGCCACTTGCGGTCCAGCACCGAGAGCACGACGCGCCGCTCGAGCTGGCGCATGTTCGGCTCGCCGAGCGACGCCTCCCGCTCCGCGTACGCGATCCGGGCGTCGGACAGCAGCTCGGCCTTCAGCATCTCCGGCGTGAGCCGGCCGAGGCCGCCGGCCTGCTCCACGACCTCCTCGACCGTGATGGACACGGGGTACACCGTCTTCAGCGTCGTCCAGAGCTGGTCCAGGTCCCAGTCCTCGGGGTGGCCCTCGGCGGTCGCGGCGGTCACGTAGTCGTCGAGGACGTCCTCGAGGAAGTGCTGGACCTGCTCCTGCATGTTCTCGCCCTCGAGCACGCGGCGGCGCTGCTCGTAGATGACCTCGCGCTGCCGGGACAGCACGTCGTCGTACTTGAGGACGTTCTTGCGGATCTCGAAGTTCCGCGCCTCGACCTGCGACTGCGCGGACCGGATGCCGCGGGTCACGATCTTGGACTCCAGCGGCAGGTCGTCCGGGAACCCGGCGCGGGTCATCATCGACTCGGCCATGCCGGAGTTGAACAGCCGCATCAGGTCGTCCTGGAGCGACAGGTAGAACCGGGACTCGCCCGGGTCGCCCTGCCGGCCGGAGCGGCCGCGGAGCTGGTTGTCGATGCGGCGGGACTCGTGCCGCTCGGTGCCGAGCACGTACAGGCCGCCGAGCTCCACGACCTCGTCGTGCTCCGCGGCGACCGCGGCCTTGGACTTCTCCAGGGCCTCGGGCCACGCGGCCTCGTACTCCTCCGGGCTCTCGTTGGGGTCCAGCCCGCGCCCCGCGAGCTCCGCGACCGCCATGAACTCGGCGTTGCCGCCGAGCATGATGTCGGTGCCGCGGCCCGCCATGTTGGTGGCGACGGTGACGGCACCCTTGCGACCGGCCTGCGCGACGATCGACGCCTCGCGGGCGTGCTGCTTCGCGTTGAGCACCTCGTGGGGGACGCCCGCCTTGCGGAGCTTGCGCGACAGCAGCTCGGACTTCTCGACGCTCGTGGTGCCCACCAGCACGGGCTGGCCCTTGGCGTGCCGCTCGACGATGTCGGCGACGACCGCGTCGTACTTGCCCTCCTCGGCCTTGTAGACGAGGTCGGGCTGGTCGATGCGCTGCATCCCGCGGTTGGTCGGGATCGGGACGACGCCCAGCTTGTAGGTGCCCTGGAACTCGGCCGCCTCGGTCTCGGCGGTACCGGTCATGCCGGCGAGCTTGTCGTACAGGCGGAAGTAGTTCTGCAGGGTGATCGTGGCGAGGGTCTGGTTCTCGGCCTTGATGACCACCCCCTCCTTCGCCTCGATGGCCTGGTGCATGCCCTCGTTGTAGCGGCGGCCGGGCAGGACGCGGCCGGTGTGCTCGTCGACGATGAGCACCTCGCCCTTGTCGACGATGTAGTCCTTGTCCCGCTTGAACAGCTCCTTGGCCTTGATGGCGTTGTTGAGGAAGCCGATCAGCGGGGTGTTCAGCGACTCGTACAGGTTCTCGATGCCGAGGTAGTCCTCGACGCGCTCGATGCCGGGCTCCAGGACGCCGACGGTGCGCTTCTTCTCGTCGACCTCGTAGTCGCGCTCGGGCTGGAGGCGGCGCACGACCTTGGCGAACTCGGCGTACCAGCGGTTCGCGTCGCCGGAGGCCGGGCCGGAGATGATGAGCGGGGTGCGGGCCTCGTCGATGAGGATGGAGTCGACCTCGTCGACGATCGCGAAGTGGTGGCCCCGCTGCACGAGCTCCTCGGTGCTCCACGCCATGTTGTCGCGGAGGAAGTCGAAGCCGAACTCGTTGTTCGTCCCGTAGGTGATGTCCGCGGCGTACTGCACCCGGCGCTCGGCGGGCGTCTGGCCGGACAGGATGACGCCGGTGGTCAGCCCGAGGAACCGGTAGACGCGGCCCATGAGGTCGGCCTGGTAGCTGGCGAGGTAGTCGTTGACCGTGACGACGTGCACGCCCTTGCCGGTCAGCGCGTTGAGGTACGCCGGCGCGGTGGCGACGAGGGTCTTGCCCTCACCGGTCTTCATCTCGGCGATGTTGCCCCAGTGCAGCGCGGCGCCGCCCTGCAGCTGGACGTCGAAGTGCCGCTGCCCGAGGGTGCGGCGCGCGGCCTCGCGCACCGCGGCGAACGCCTCGGCCATGAGCTCGTCGAGGGACTCGCCGTCCGCGAGCCGGGCCTTGAACCGGTCGGTCTCCTCGCGCAGCTCGGCGTCCGACAGGGACGTGAAGCTGTCCTCCAGCGCGTTCACCTGCTGGGCGACGCCCGACAGCTTCTTGAGGATCCGTCCCTCGCCCAGGCGGAGGACCTTCTCGAGGATCGCAGGCACGTGCACTCCCGACTCGCTGCGCCCCACGTGGCCACGTGCGGCGTCCCGGCGTCCCGACCGCACAGCCGGGCCCCGACCATCGTAGGTGAGGCGGCGTGACGACCAGCAACCCGGCGCCGCACCCGGGTGGGACCCGGGCGGGACCCGGGTGCGTCAGCCGGCGGAGAGCGCGCTCGCCAGCACCGGGGCCAGCGTCCCGCGCGGCGTGCCGTCCCTGTCCCCCACCACGACGTCCTCCAGGCCGAGCCAGGCGGCGAGCAGCCGCAGCTCGACCGCGAGGTCCGCCGCGATCGCGCCGGGCGAGGAGTCCGGCACCGCGCCCGGCACCGCCCGGGCCGGCTCGGCGGGGTGCGCGGCGTGCACCCGGAGCAGCCCGGCGCGGCGGTCCGCCTTGAGGTCCACCAGCGCGGCCAGCCGCTCGCCGCGCAGGAACGGGAGCACGTAGTAGCCGTGCACCCGCTGCGCCTCCGGCACGTAGATCTCGATGCGGTACCGCAGCCCGAACAGCTCCTCGAGCCGGCGGCGCTCGAACACGAGCGGGTCGAACGGGCTGAGCAGCGCCCGGCCGGTCGCCCGGCGCGGCAGGTCGGCGTCGGCGTGCAGGTAGGTGGGCCGGGCCCAGCCGTCGACCTGAACCGGCACGAGGGTGCCCTCGTCCACCAGGTCGGCGACCGCGGCCCTGGCGCGCGGGCCCTTGATCCGGAAGTAGTCGAGCAGGCAGCGCTCGGAGGCCACGCCGTGGGCGCGCGCGGCGATCCGCAGCAGCTCGCGCACGGCGTCGTCGTCGTCCGGTTCCGGCGCCGCGAGCACGGCCGGCGGGAGCACGCGCTCGGCGAGGTCGTAGCAGCGCTCGAACTGCGGGTTCCGGCGCGCCGAGGCCACCTGGCCGGTGAAGAACAGGTACTCCAGGACCCGCTTGGCCGCCGTCCAGTTCCAGCCCCACTCCGTCCGGTCCCGCGGCACGGGGCCCTCAACGCGGGCGTGCACCTCGCTCGCCGTGAGCGGCCCGTCCTCGGCGATCATCGCCAGGACGTCGCCCACGAGCGGCGAGTGGGTGAGCGGCACCTCGCGGATCGAGCCCCAGGCGTACTCCCGGTACGCGCGCCGCCGCCAGCCCAGCAGGGCGTACGTCTCCGGCGGGACGTACGAGGCCTCGTGGGCCCAGGTCTCGACCAGCCGCCGGGGCGCGCGGCCCGCGGCGCGGTCCAGCAGGGCCGGGTCGTACGGGCCGACGCGGGAGAACGTCGGCATGAGGTGGGCCCGGGCGACGACGTTGACCGAGTCGATCTGCAGCAGGCCGAGCCGGTCGACCACCTGCTGCAGCTGGCGCATCGTGGCGGGGCCGGTGCGCTCGGCACGCGGGCGGTCGAGGCCCTGGGCCCGCAGCGCGACCCGGCGGGCCTGGGACAGCGACAGGGTGGCGGACGGCCGGTGCGCGGTGCCGGTCGCGGCGCGGCGCGTCGCGGCCAGGCGGCGGCGGGGGGCGGCG
>NZ_SZYE01000264.1 GCF_005239125.1 Cellulomonas hominis
GTCGCGGGCGCGGGCGCGGTGCCGGGCGCCGACCTCGCGGCGCTCGACGCGCTCGGGGACGTGCCGGTCCTCGGGCACGGCGAGCCCGTCGGGGCGGTGGTGCCGGCGTTCGACGCTGCCGCGACCGCGGACGGGCCGGCCGACGCGACCGTGGACGGGCCGGCCGACGGGGCGACCGCGTGAGGGCGGTCGTCCAGCGCGCCAGCCGGGCCTCGGTCACGGTGGACGGCGCGGTCGTCGGCGCGTTCGACGGCGAGGGCCTGGTCGTGCTGGTCGGGGTGACCCCGGGCGACGGCCCCGAGCAGGTGGAGTACCTCGCGCGGAAGATCGCCGACCTGCGCGTCCTGCGCGGCGAGCGGTCGGCCGCCGAGGCCGGTGCGCCGGTGCTCGTCGTCAGCCAGTTCACGCTCTACGGCGACGCCCGCAAGGGCCGGCGGCCCACCTGGAACGCCGCCGCACCCGGACCGGTGGCGGAGCCGCTGGTCGAGGCGGTGGTGGCGGACCTGCGCGCCCGCGGCCTCACCGTGGCCACGGGGGTGTTCGGGGCGGACATGGCGGTCGAGCTGGTCAACGACGGCCCGGTGACCCTCCTGCTGGAGTCCGCGCCCGTCGCCTGACCGGCGGCGGCCCGGCCGAGGGCCGGCGGTCAGGCCAGGCGGAGGACCAGGCGCTCCTCGACCTTCGACGGGTCGCGCGTCTGCGCGTGCCGCTCGCCCGTGCGGACGAACCCGGCGCGGACGAACAGGTCACCCGCGGCGTGGTTGCCGTCGACCACCCACAGCGACACCGTGGCGGCGCCCTCCGCCCGGGCGGCGTCCTTCACCGCGTCGAGCAGCGCCCACGCCATCCCGCGCCGGCGCGCCTCCGGGGCGACCCAGAGCTGCACCACGTGCCGGTCCGAGGTCGGCGAGCCCGGCTCCTGGATCATGCCGACGAGCCCGCGCGGGGTGCCGTCCTCGTCGACGACCCAGGTGGCCGCGCTGCGCAGGCGCATCCGCCAGTGCGGCTCGGCGAACAGCTCCTCGCGCGCCAGCGACGACCCGAACACGTCGGGGTCCTCCCGGAGCGCGCGCAGCCGCACGTCGCGGACCGACCGCCACTCGTCCTCCTGCACGCGCCTGATCTGCACGCCGACAGCATGCCAAACGGCTCGCGGCCCGTCGCCCGGGCGGCCCGGCGCGCCCCCGGGTGAACGGGGCCGCGCCGGGTGCGACCCCGGCGTCAGGGGTGCAGGCGCGCGTCGTCGGCGCCGAGCTCCGGCACGCCGTGGCCCGCGGGATCGGGCACGGCCCGGGCGACGTCGGCCACGTCCTCCTCGGGGCGCGGCGGGATCGTCTCGTCGGCCTCGAGCTGCGGCACGTCCTCGCGGCCGTCGTGCCCGACCGGCACGGCCTCGGTGCCGTCGGGGCCGGTGGGGATCGGCTCGGTGGGGATCGGCTCGGTCACGGGTTCCTCCCGGGGGCTCGCAGGTGGGGCCACCGTAGGCCGGGCGGCTCGCGCCCGCAGGACGACGGCCGAGGTCCGCGCCACGATGGGGGCATGCTGATCGAGGCCGTGCCCGGGGACATCACCGACCAGGACGTCGACGCGGTCGTGAACGCGGCCAACTCGTCGCTGCTCGGCGGCGGGGGCGTCGACGGCGCGATCCACGCGGCCGCGGGGCCCGGCCTGCTGGCCGAGTGCCGCGAGCTGCGCCGCACGTCGCTGCCCGACGGGCTCCCGGTCGGCGACGCGGTGGCCACCGGTGCCGGTCGGCTGCGGGCCCGGTGGGTGATCCACACGGTCGGCCCGAACGCGCACGCCGGCCAGACGGACCCCGCGCTGCTGCGCTCGGCGTTCACCCGGTCGCTCGACGTGGCGGCGGAGGTCGGTGCCCGCACGGTGGCGTTCCCGGCGATCAGCGCGGGCGTCTACGGCTGGGCGCCGGCGACCGTGGCGGAGGTGGCGGTCGCCGCCGTGCGCGGGTGGGCCGCGACGCACCCGGACGCCGTCGACCTCGTGCGGTTCGTGCTGTTCTCGCCCGGGGTGCTGCGGGCGTTCGAGGACGCGCTGGCCGAGCACTGAGCCGCCTGGTGGGCGGCGACGCCGTCGCGGCCCCCGCTCCGCCTCAGCCGGCCGCGACCCGGGCCCGCGCGGGCAGCCGGGACAGCCCGGTCCGCAGGTCGTCCGCGCTCGCGGTCAACGAGATCCGCACCCAGCCCTCGCCGCGCGCGCCGAACGCCGAGCCCGGCGCGACCGCGACCCCGGCCGTGCGGGCCAGGTCCTCCGCCCACGCCGCGACGTCGCCGCCGGTCGCGTGGGAGACGTCCGCCCACAGGTAGATGCCGCCGCCGGCTCGCAGCCAGGGGATGCCGCGCTCGTCGAGCACCGCCGTGGCGAGGTCCCGGTGCTCCCGGTACGTGCGCCGCGCGTGCTCCACGGCGTCCTGCGGCCCGGTCAGCGCCGCCAGGGCCGCGTACTGCGCCGGGGTGTTCACGCAGGACACGACGGACTCCTGCAGCGTGGGCATCAGCGGTGCCATCCGGTCCGGGACCACCAGCACGCCGACCCGGAACCCGGTCATCGCGTGGGTCTTCGAGAACGTGTGCAGCGTCAGCACCCGGCCGTCGGTGTCGAACCGGGCCGCGGGGACGTGCGGGGTGCCGTCGGTGAACGCGGCGTAGCACTCGTCGGAGAGCACCCACAGGTCGTGCCGCCGGGCGAGCTCCAGCAGCTCCGCCACCAGCGCGGCGGGCAGGGTGGTGCCGAGCGGGTTCGACGGCGAGTTGAGCAGCAGCACCCGGGTGCGGTCGGTGATGGCCGCCTCGACCGCGGCGGGGTCCGGCAGGAAGCCGTCCTCGGCCCGCAGGGCGTAGGGCTGCGCCTCGGCCTGGAGCAGCCGGGTCGCCATCGTGAACGGCGGGTACCCCGGGTCCGGGACCAGCACGCCGTCGCCAGCGCCGACGGTGAGGCTCAGCGCGAGGTGCAGCGCCTGCGCGCCGCCCGCGGTGATCCAGACGTTGTCCCGGCGCACCGGCAGGGCGTGCTCCGGGTCGAGCCAGTCGGCCACGGCGTCCCGCAGCGGGGCGATGCCGCCGTTCGGGGTGTACCGGGTGTCGTCCCGGGCGAGCGCCTCCCGGGCGGCGTCCAGCACGTGCGGCGCCGTCGGCAGGTCCGGCTCCCCGACGCTCAGCACCACGGCGCCGGGCAGCGACCACGCCAGCTCGGTGATCCGCCGGATCCCGGAGGCGGGGACGGCGCGGGCGTGGGCGGCGATCTCGGGCACGCGGTGCAGGCTAACCCCGCCGTGTGTCGGCGCCGTGTCCACCCCGGCGCCCCCGGCGCCCCCGGTGCCCCCGGTGCCGAGCCTGCACTCGTCGTGGGGTTCGCGCGGTCGGAACCCGACGACGAGTGCGACCTCGGCGGGGTGGGGGTGGGCGGTGCGTGGGCGGGGTCGGTGCGCGCGAGAGGTCGGCGGGGGCGGTGCGCCGGGCCGCTGGGCTGCGGCGTTGGCAGGATGGGGCCGTGAGTGCCGCACCCGACGTCCCGTCCGCCCTGTCCGGGGCCGCCGCCCGCACCACCGTCACCGCCGCCGTCGCCGCCGGGCTCGGCGTGCTCGCGTGGTGGTTGCTGCGGCTGGGCGCGCACGACGCCACGCTGGTGCGCTGGGAGTGCTTCGCGGGCACCTGCGCGACCGACGACTTCGCGGGGGCGGCGCCGGTGCTCGGCGGGATGGCGCTGCTCGCGACCGCCGCCGTGGCCTGGCCGGTGACCCGCCGGGCGACGCCGGGACTGGCGGCCGTGCTCGGCTCGGGGGCGCTGCTCGCGGGGTGGTCGGCCGCGGTGTCCGACGGGCTGAGCACGGACCAGGCGGTCCGCCGGCCGGTGCTGGTCGCGGCCCTCGTCCTCGCGCTGGGGCTGGTGGCGGCGCTGTGGGGCGGGATCCGGACCCTGCGGGACGCCGGCGGCCTGGCGCGGCTGCGCGGCCGGACCGGGACGTGGGCGCGCGTGCGGGACTACGAGAGCGCCCCCGGCCCGGTCGTCGGGGCGACGGTGCACTTCGACGACGCGCGCGGGGTCCGGCACGCGGTGCGCACGCGGGTCCCGCGGGCCGCGTTCACGCACCCCCCGCGGGCGTACTACGACCCCGAGCGGCCGGACGACCCGCAGCGGCTGGTCGTCGTGGTGCCGTCCCCGCCGCTGACCGCCGCGGGCCGGCGAGCCCGGGAGCAGGCGGTGCGTGCGCTGCTGCCGCTGCCGGACGACGACCTGGCGGGCGGTGGCACCGCGGGCGCCGGCCGGGAGGGGCCGGGCCGGGACGGGTCGGGC
>NZ_SZYE01000265.1 GCF_005239125.1 Cellulomonas hominis
CGGACGTGCGCGCGCTGCGCGACGCGGCCCGCGCCGCGGCCGACGCCGCCGGCGCCGCGCTGCGCTGACGGCCCCACGGGGCTCCGCGGCCCCCCGGATCCGTTGCCCGGAGCGACGGGTCCGGGGAGGTTTCGCGGCGACACGCTGCCGGGACGTGCCGGTTCGCCCTTCCCGTGCCATCCTCGGGAGATGGGCCCTCGGTCCCGGGGCGACGTCGCCCCGGACCCCCGCGGGGACCACGCATGATCCATGTCCCTGCCTCCCGACAGTGATGAGAAGGTGACTCACGTGGCACTTCCGACTCTCACCCCCGAGCAGCGCGCAGCGGCGCTCGAGAAGGCCGCCGCCGCCCGCCAGGCCCGCGCGGAGGTCAAGAACCGGCTGAAGTACTCGCAGGGCTCGCTGTCCGAGGTGATCGCCCAGGGCCAGAAGGACGAGACCATCGGCAAGCTCAAGGTGCTCGCCCTGCTCGAGTCCCTCCCGGGAGTGGGTAAGGTCAAGGCACGCCAGATCATCTCCGAGATCGGCATCTCGGAGACCCGCCGCGTGCGTGGCCTCGGCCCGCACCAGGTGAAGGCGCTGATCGACCGGTTCGGGTGACCGGTCGGCCCCACCGACGCCGGCCCGCGGGGCCGCACAACTCCAGGAGCACCAGAGCAGCATGACGACGCCGCGCGCCCGGTTGACCGTCCTCGCCGGACCCACGGCCGTCGGCAAGGGCACCGTGTCCGCCGACCTGCGGGCGCGGTACCCGCAGGTCTGGCTCTCCGTCTCGGCCACGACCCGGCCCCCGCGGCCGGGCGAGGTCGACGGCCTGCACTACCACTTCGTGTCGCCCGAGGAGTTCGACCGGATGGTCGCCGACGGCGAGCTGCTCGAGTGGGCGGTGGTGCACGGCCGGAACCGCTACGGCACCCCCCGGCGGCCCGTCGAGGAGCGGCTGGCCGCCGGGGAGCCCGCGCTGCTGGAGATCGACCTGCAGGGCGCGCGCCAGGTCCGGACGACGATGCCCGAGGCCCAGTTCGTGTTCCTCGCCCCGCCCTCGATGGAGGAGCTGGTGCGCCGGCTCGTCGGCCGCGGGACGGAGGACGCCGAGGAGCGCGCGCGCCGCCTCGCGACCGCCGAGGTCGAGATGGCGGCCGAGCCGGAGTTCGACCACGTGGTGGTCAACGACGACGTCCGGCGCGCCACGGACGAGCTGGTCGCGCTGATGGGCCTGCCCGCGGCTGTAGACTGACCGGCAGTCCCCACCCCCTTCGACTACGGGAGCCACCGTGTCCGGAACCGTCGCCGAGCCCATCGGCATCACCGACCCGCCGATCGACCGCCTCCTCGAGCGTGCCGACTCCAAGTACGCGCTGGTCATCTACTCGGCCAAGCGCGCGCGCCAGATCAACGCCTACTACTCGCAGCTCAACGAGGGCCTGCTCGAGTACGTCGGCCCGCTGGTGGAGACCCGCCCGCAGGAGAAGCCGCTGTCCATCGCGATGCGCGAGATCGACGCGGGCCTCCTGACGGTCGCCCCGAACGAGGCCTGAGCCTCCCGCGCTGACGTGCGCATCGTCCTCGGCGTCGCCGGCGGCATCGCCGCGTACAAGGCCGCCCACGTCCTGAGGTCGTTCACCGAGGCCGGGCACGACGTCCGCGTCGTGCCCACCCGGGCGGCCCTGGAGTTCGTCGGGCGCGCCACCTGGGAGGCCCTGTCCGGGCACCCGGTGACGTCCGAGGTGTTCGACGACGTGCCCGAGGTCGCCCACGTGCGCCTCGGGCGCCAGGCCGACCTGGTCGTCGTGGCGCCCGCCACCGCGGACCTGCTGGCCCGCGCGGCCTCGGGGCGCGCCGACGACCTGCTCGCGGCCACCCTGCTCACCGCGACGTGCCCGGTGCTGATGGCCCCGGCCATGCACACCGAGATGTGGCAGCACCCCGCCACGCGGGCGAACGTCGCGACCCTGCGCGAGCGGGGCGTGCACGTGCTGGACCCCGACTCGGGCCGGCTGACCGGCGCCGACAGCGGCCCGGGCCGGCTCCCCGAGCCCGACGCGATCGCCGCGGCCGCCCTCGCGCTGGTCGACCCCGAGGGCAAGCCCCGGCCGCAGGACCTCGCCGGGCGGACCGTGGTCGTCTCGGCCGGCGGCACCCGCGAGCCGCTCGACCCGGTGCGGTTCCTCGGCAACCGGTCGTCGGGCAAGCAGGGCGTCGCCCTGGCCCGCACCGCGCAGGCCCGGGGCGCGCGCGTCACGCTGGTCGCCGCGAACCTCACCGTGCGGCCGCCGGCCGGCGTGCGCGTCGTCGAGGTCGAGACCACCGCCGAGCTGCAGGACGCCGTGCGCGCCGCCGCGGCCGACGCCGACGTGGTCGTGATGGCCGCGGCCGTGGCCGACTTCCGGCCGGCCACGGGCTCCGCGCACAAGATCAAGAAGCAGCCCGACGGCTCGGTCCCGCCGCTCGCGCTGGTGCAGAACCCCGACGTGCTCGCCGGCCTGGTCGCGGACCCGCCGCGCGCGGACGGCCGCCAGGTCGTCGTGGGGTTCGCCGCCGAGACGGGCGACGACACGGGCGGCGTGCTCGACCACGGCCGCGCCAAGGCGCGGCGCAAGGGCGCGGACCTGCTCGCGGTGAACGCCGTCGGCGGGGGCCGGGGGTTCGGGTCGGAGCAGAACGCCCTGACGATCCTCGACCGCGACGGCGAGGTGGTCGCCACGGCCGAGGGCAGCAAGGACGCGGTGTCCGACGGGCTGTGGGACGCCGTGGTCCGCGTGCTGCCCGCCTGACACGCAGGTCCCGCGGGTCCGGCTAGCCTGTGCGCATGACGACGCCCGCCGACATGCGCCTCTTCACGTCCGAGTCCGTCACCGAGGGGCACCCGGACAAGGTGTGCGACCAGATCTCCGACGCGATCCTCGACGCGATCCTGGAGCAGGACCCCACGGCGCGGGTGGCGGTCGAGACGATGGTCACCACCGGCCTCGTGCACGTCGCGGGCGAGGTGACCACGACGGCCTACGTCGAGATCCCGCAGATCATCCGCCAGGTCGTCCGCGGGATCGGCTACACCTCCTCCGACATCGGCTTCGACGGCGACTCCTGCGGCGTCTCCGTGTCGATCGGCCAGCAGTCGCCGGACATCGCGCAGGGCGTCGACAAGGCGTGGGAGTCCCGGCAGGACGCGTCCGACCACGACCCGCTCGACCTGCAGGGCGCCGGCGACCAGGGCCTGATGTTCGGCTACGCCTCCGACGACACCGAGAGCCTGCTCCCGCTGCCGATCTGGCTGTCCCACCGCCTCGCCGAGCGCCTCGCCCTCGTCCGCAAGGAGGGCGTGGTCCCGGACCTGCGCCCCGACGGCAAGACCCAGGTCACGGTCGCGTACGACGGCGACCGCGCCGTGAAGCTCGACACCGTGGTGCTGTCCACCCAGCACGGGCCGGGCGTCCACCTCGAGACCGAGCTCGCCCCGGCGATCGCCGAGCACGTCGTCGCGCCGGTCCTCGCGGACGCGGGCCTGGACCTCGACGTGAGCGACTACCGGCTGCTGGTCAACCCGACCGGCCAGTTCGTCGTGGGCGGCCCCCAGGGCGACGCCGGCCTGACCGGCCGCAAGATCATCGTCGACACCTACGGCGGCATGGCCCGGCACGGCGGCGGCGCCTTCTCGGGCAAGGACCCGTCGAAGGTCGACCGCTCCGCCGCGTACGCCATGCGCTGGGTCGCCAAGAACGTCGTCGCCGCGGGCCTGGCCCGCCGGTGCGAGGTGCAGGTCGCCTACGCGATCGGCAAGGCGCACCCGGTCGGCCTGTACGTGGAGACGTTCGGCACGGGGACGGTGCCCGACGAGCGCCTGACCGCGGCGATCCGCGAGGTGTTCGACCTGCGTCCCGCCGCGATCATCCGGGACCTCGACCTGCTGCGGCCGATCTACCGGAAGACCGCCGCGTACGGCCACTTCGGCCGGGCGCTGCCCGAGTTCACCTGGGAGCGCACCGACCGCGTGGACGCGCTGCGCTCCGCCCTGTCCTGAGCGACCGGGTGGCGGACGGGCCCGCGGCGGCGGGCGCCCCCGGTGTCCCCGAGCAGCCGACGCTGCTCGGGCTCGACGGTCCGGTCGAGGACGTACCCGTCGACGTCCTGCGCGCCGAACCGCACCTTCACCCGGGTGCCGGGCGCCGCGGCCTGCGCGAGCGTCGCCGGCACCAGGTACTCGAACGGCCGGTCGAGGTGCGC
>NZ_SZYE01000266.1 GCF_005239125.1 Cellulomonas hominis
GGCCGTCCCCGGGGACGGGGCGCAGGCCGACTACGTGGACCCGACGGTCGACGCCGGGCTGGTGCGCGTGCTCGGCCCGTCGCTCCCGGGCGACCCCGGCGACCCCGGCGACCCGCCCGCGGGCGGCCCCCTCGCCGGCGACGGGGTCGCGATCGACGGCGTCCCCTCGGCGGGCGTCCCCGGCGACGGCACCGCCGAGCCCGCCCCGGTCGTGGCCGACGTCGTGGACGAGCGCAGCATCGTCGACGCGGTCGACTCCCCGCCCCCGCCGGGCTGGACCAGCCCCGCCGGCCGCGGCCTGACCGCGACCGGCCTGGCACGGGTCACCGCCGTCGGCGAGGTGCTCCGCGCCGTCCGCCAGCACACCTACCTGTCCCTGCCCGAGCTCGTCGCGCACGCCGAGCGGCTCTGGGGCCTGGACATCGAGGTCGCCGCCCGGGCGGGCGTCGCCCCGGGCCGGGCCCGCGCGCACCTCGACGCGTTCCGGGAGGTCGCCGTGCGGTACGCGGACGCGACCGACGACCCGACGCTCGGCGGCTTCCTGGCCTGGCTGGAGTCGGCCGACGCGCACGAGCACGGCCTGGACATGCCGGTCGCCGAGCCCGACCCGGACGCGGTCCAGCTCATCACCGTGCACGCGGCGAAGGGGCTGGAGTGGGACGCGGTCGCCGTGGCCGGCCTGGTCGACGGCGGCCTGCCCGCGACCCGGACGCAGGGCCCGAACGGGCCGACCGACTCGGCGTGGCTGACCGGCCTCGGCGAGCTGCCGTACCCGCTGCGCGGCGACCGGCACGACCTGCCCGAGCTCGCCTACGCCGGGGCTGCGGACCCGAAGGACCTCGAGGAGCGGCGCAAGCAGTTCCTGCTGGACGCGGGGGACCACCAGGTCGCCGAGGAGCGCCGGCTCGCCTACGTGGCGTTCACCCGCGCGCGGGCCTCGCTGCTGCTCACCGGCGCCTGGTGGGGCGACGGGTCCCGGGTGCGGCCGCCGTCGCTGTTCCTCACCGAGGTGGTCGACGCGGGGCTGGCGCGGGTCGCCGGCTGGGCGGACCTGCCCGACGAGGCCACCGAGAACCCCCGGACGCAGGAGGCGGCGGGGGCGGTGTGGCCCGCCGACCCGTTCGGCGGCGAGGCCGAGGGCGGCCCGGTGCGCAGGTCCGCTGTCGAGGCGGGCGCGGCGGCGGTGCGCGCGGCGCGGGTCGAGCGCGCGGCGCTCGGCGCCGCGGCGGCGCCGAGGTCCGGCTGGGACCGGATCGTCGACCTGCTGCTCGCGGAGCGCGCGCTGGAGGCACGGCCGCGGCCCGAGGTCGAGCTGCCCGCGCACCTGTCGGCGTCGGCCGTCGTCCGGCTGGCCGCCGACCGCGGCGAGTTCGCCCGCGCGCTGCGCCGCCCGGTGCCCAACCGGCCCTCCCCGCAGGCGCGGCGCGGCACCCAGTTCCACGCCTGGGTCGAGGGGTTCTTCGGCTCGCCCGCGCTGGTCGACCTGGACGACCTGCCCGGGGCCGACGACGACTCGGTGCCGGTCGACGCCGACGAGGCCGCGCTGCGGGCCGCGTTCCTCGCGACCCCGTGGGCCGCGCTGGAGCCCGTCGCGGTCGAGGTCGACGTCGAGACGACCGTGGCCGGCTACGTGCTGCGGTCCCGGATCGACGCCGTGTTCCGCGACCCCGACCGCCCGGGGGAGCGGGACGCCGTGGTCGTCGTCGACTGGAAGACCGGCGCCCCGCCGGCCGACCCCGCCGCGACGGCGGTGCGGGAGCTGCAGCTCGCCGTGTACCGGCTCGCGTGGTCCCGGTGGACCGGCACCCCGCTCGACCGGGTCAGCGCGGCGTTCTGCTACGTCGGCGCGGGCCGCACGGTCCGCCCGGAGCGCCTCCTGGGCGCGGACGAGATCGAGCGCCTGCTCCTGGCGGCGACGGAGGCCGGCCCGGCGTGACCCCGCGCCGGGCGGGTCAGAGCTCGGCCGCGCCCGGCTCCGCGACGTCGCGGGTCTGCTCGTCGAGCTCGTCGAGCATCTGCACCGCGTCCGCGACCACCTCGTCGTCCCCGGACCGCACGCCGTAGAGCAGCCACCGCGCCAGCGCGAGCTCGCCGGCGAGCAGGGCCCGGTCGGCGAGGTGCGGGTCGGTGAGCTCGGTGCGGCGGAGCTGGTAGGCCTCCATGATCGAGTCGACCGACTCCTGCGGGGCGGCGACGAGCAGCCACGCCAGGTCGTCGGCGGGGTCGGCGACCTTGGCCTCGCCCCAGGAGGTCACCCCGGTCACGGCGCCGTCCGCGACCAGCACGTGGTCCGCCGACAGGTCCCCGTGCACGACGACGGGCGCGAACTTCCACATCGCGACGTCCTCGAGCCGCTCCTCCCAGCGCCGCAGCAGCGTGGCGGGCACCCGGCCGGTGCGCGCGGCCTCGTCCACCTCCGCGAGCCGGCGGGTGCGGTACGCGGCAGCGTCGTAGGCGGGCAGGCCCGCGTCCTCGACGATCGCCACCGGCAGCTCGTGCAGCGCGGCGATCGACCGGCCGAGCGAGGCGGCGATCCCCGGGCCGGGGGCGACCCGCTCCAGGTCGACCGGGCGGCCCGGCAGCTCGCGGTGGACGACCACCCGGCCGCCCTCCTCGAGCGGCGCGGCGCCCGCGACCCGCGGCACGTCGAACGGGAGCTTCCCGGCGTCGACCTGGTCGCCGAGCGCGCCCAGCAGCACCAGCTCGGCCTCCAGGGCGGCGCCCGCGGCGGCGCTCCGGGGCGCGCGGACCACCCAGTGCCGGCGCTGCCCGTCGGTCACGAGGGCGACGTCGTCGTCCCCCGCGGCCGCGGCGGCGCGCACCTCGCGGGCGTCGAAGCCCGGGACGGCGACGGTCGCGAGAGCGGCGAGAGCAAGGGGAGAACGCACCGTCCCAGGGTAGGACCCCGGCGGGCCCGGGACCGCCCGCGGGCCGCCGGGCGTGTCACCGGGCCACGACCCCGGCGGACACCGGCGCGCTGCCGGCGGACGTGGCGCGCGTCGCACCGCCCCCGCTCGGCCGTCGCCTGCGACGGCCGCCCGCGACGCGTACGGTGGCGACGTGTTCGCCTCCGACCTCCCTCTGTCGCGGACGGTCACGGACCGGGCCGCGGACCTCCGCGGTGACGAGGACCTGCTGCCCGCGCTGCTCGACGACGCCACGACCCGGGTGCTGCTGGTGTCCGGCGGACGGGTCGTGACCCGTCGCCGCGGCCGCCGCCCGGCGCTGGCGCTCTACCCGCCGCAGGAGGCGGCGCTGCGGGCGCCGAGCTCCTCGCTCGCCGAGCGGTGGGCGTTCCTCGGCTACGACGACGCGGACCGCCTGCCGGGCGTCGCGCCGGGCGAGACCCGGCCCGCGGGCCCCGCCTACCTGGCGCACCACGTCCCGGAGGGCGCGCCGTCGGCGCTGCCCCCGGGCGACGAGTGGACCGCGCTGCGCGAGGTCGGCGGCGAGCTGTCGGCCCGGGACGCGGGGCTGGCGACCGCGGCGGTGGCGCTGTACGAGTGGCACGTCCGGTACCCCCGCTGCCCGCGCTGCGGCGCGGAGACGCAGCCGGTGTCCAGCGGCTGGGTGCGCCGCTGCCCGGTCGACGGGTCGGACCACTACCCGCGCACCGACGCCGCGGTCATCATGGCGGTCGTCGACGAGGCGGACCGGCTGCTGCTGGCCAACTCCTCCGCGTGGCCGACGCACCGGTTCTCGACGCTCGCGGGGTTCGTGGAGCCCGGGGAGTCGGTCGAGCACGCCATCCGCCGCGAGGCGCGCGAGGAGACCTCGGTCGTGGTCGGCGAGGTCGAGTACCGGGGGAGCCAGCCCTGGCCGTTCCCGGCGTCGCTCATGCTGGGCTTCCGGGCCCGGGCGCTGTCCACGGAGATCACCGTCGACGGCGACGAGCTGCGCGCGGCGCGCTGGTTCGACCGGGAGACGCTGCGCGCCGAGGTCGAGCGGGGCTCCGTCGTGCTGCCGCCGGGCACGTCGATCGCCCGGGCGCTGATCGAGGACTGGTACGGCGGGCCGCTGCCGACCGACCCGCTGCGCGACGGCTGGAGCCGGGGCGCCGTGCCGCCGGGCGACCAGGCCGCGCCCGCGGACCGGGCCACCTCGGCGGAGACGTCCACCCCGGCGGAGGGGTCCGCGTCGGCGGACGGGGCCGCCTCGGCGGCGTCGCCTGCGCCGGCCACCGTCCCGGCCGGGCCGGGGGCGGCCGCCGACC
>NZ_SZYE01000267.1 GCF_005239125.1 Cellulomonas hominis
GGGACGCCGGCGGCGACGGCGGAGCCGACCCCGGACCCGTCGGCGGAGGCCACGGCCGCCGAGGACGCGCGCGACGCGGCCGAGGCGGCGGCGGACGCGGCGCTCCGGGCCGGCACCGCGCAGGGGGCGGCGCCGTACTGGTACACGCGCGTCGAGGCCACGTACGACGGTCCGACGGAGACCGCCGAGACCTGGAGCAGCACGGAACGCCCGGGCCTCCTCGCCTGGGACGGGGACTACACACCGAGCAGCCTCGCCGCGATGGGGCCGAAGGACGTGCTCGGGAGCTTCGTCATCGACGGCGAGCCGGTCGAGATGCTGCGTGACCCGGCGGTGCTGCCGACCGACGCCGCCGGTCTCGCGGTGGTGCTGCGCGCGACCGTGGGCGACGGCCCCGGCGCGGACGATCTCGTGTACGGGCGGGTGCACGATCTGCTCCTCGACGGGGGCATCCGCCCGACCGCCCTGCTCCGGGCGGCTGTCGAGGTCGTGGAGTCGCTCCCCGGTGCGACGACGACCGCAGGCACGGACAGCCGGGGGCGCGCGGGCACGGTGGTCGAGTACCCGCTGGGCACCGGGGGAGTCGCTCGCCTGGTCGTCGAGCCCGGCACCTGGCTGCCGTTGGAGATCGCGGCGCCGGGCGAGCACCGGGTCTGGGTGGAGCAGGGCCCACGGGACACCGTGCCCGTCGAGCCGACCCTCGAGATCGCGGGCTGCGTCGCCTGGGAGACCTGCTGACTCGGACCCGCAGGGCCGAGTTCGCCGGTTCCGCGCGAGTTCACCCGGGCGGGCCGCGGGCCGGCGCCTCACGCGCGCCGGCGCCGCGCCGATAGGGCAGGCAGTCCGAGGACGGGGCCCGCTGCCGCGGGCCGCAGGGGAACGGCCGAACCACAGGAGCCCTGCGTGTCCGCTGCATCCCGCCCCGCCGCACCCGCCGCGTCGCCCGCCGACCCGGCCCCTCGCCGCCCCGCCCGGGGCCTGCCGCTGGCCGGCCAGATCGTGGGCGTCGCCGCGGTCGCCGCGGTCGCGGCCGTCGCCGTGGGCGGCTTCGCCGTCGCCCAGCTGGCCCAGGCCCGGTCGGCCACCGCCGAGATGGCGGAGCACGACGCCGCGGTCAACGGCGCCCTCAGCGAGTTCCAGGCGGCCCTGTGGACCGTCCGGATGAACGCCGGGATGGTGGCCGCGTACCCCGACGCGGAGGGCAAGGCGGCCCAGGACGAGGCGCTGCAGGCGGGGTACGCCGCCGTGGAGGCGTCGATGACGGCGCTCGACACCGCGCACCACGACGCCTTCGGCACCGACCCGGCGGGGTGGGCGGAGCTCGGGACCGCGTGGACGGCGTACCGGGCCGTCCTGGACGACGAGCTCATCCCGGCCGCGCTCGCCGACGACCGCGAGGCGTACGCCCAGATCCGGGACGACGGCGGGGCGGGCGAGAAGGGCCGGGCGCTCGTGGCGAGCGTCAGCGACGTGCACGACCAGATCGCGGCGACGATCGCCGCGGAGGCGTCCGACGTCGGCGACCGGGTGGCCCGGGCGATCGCGGTCACCTGGGTGGGCCTCGCGATCGGCGCCGCCGCGGCGGTCGTGGTCGCCGTGGTGGTCGCCCGCCGGATCCGGTCGGCGGCCGTCCAGGTGCGGGACTCGCTCGTGGCGATGGCCGAGGGCGACCTCACCGTGCCGGCGCAGGTGCGGTCGCGGGACGAGATCGGCGCCATGGCGACCGCGCTCGGCAGCGCGCAGCAGGCGCTGCGGGCGACGGTCGGCGGTGTGCGGGACTCCGCGCAGGCCGTCGCGGCCGCCGCGGAGGAGCTGTCGGCGGCGTCCACCCAGGTCGCGTCCGGTGCCGATGAGACGTCGGTGCAGGCGGGGGTCGTGGCGGCGGCGGCGGAGCAGGTGTCGCGGAACGTGCAGACGGTGGCGGCGGGTGCGGAGCAGATGGGTGCGAGCATCCGGGAGATCGCGCAGAACGCGTCGCAGGCGGCGAAGGTCGCGGGTCAGGCCACGGACGCGGCGGCGGTGACGAACGAGCAGGTCGCGCGGCTGGGGACGTCGTCGCAGGAGATCGGGAACGTCGTCAAGGTGATCACGAGCATCGCGGAGCAGACGAACCTGCTGGCGCTGAACGCGACGATCGAGGCGGCGCGCGCGGGGGAGGCGGGCAAGGGCTTCGCGGTCGTGGCCGGTGAGGTCAAGGAGCTGGCGCAGGAGACGGCGAAGGCGACCGAGGACATCGCGCGGCGGGTGGAGGCGATCCAGGCGGACACCAGCGGTGCGGTGGGGGCGATCGGGGAGATCAGCCACATCATCGCGAGCATCAACGACTACCAGCTGACGATCGCCTCGGCGGTGGAGGAGCAGACCGCCACGACCACGGAGATGTCCCGGTCGGTGGCCGAGGCGGCGACGGGGTCGGGGGAGATCGCCACGAACATCACCGGCGTGGCCTCGGCCGCGGCGTCCCAGTCCGACGTGCTCGGGCAGGTCGGACGGTCCGTGGCGGAGCTCGCCCAGCTGTCCGTCGACCTCGAGTCCCGCGTCGCGCGGTTCCGCTACTGAGGTCGCGGGCCCGCGTGGGTCGCGGCCTGGGGACCGCGCGACCTGCGGCCGCCGCGCGGGACCTAGGATCGTCACCGTGGCGGGACGGATCCGACGGGAGGACGTGCAGACGGTCCGGGAGCGCGCCCGGATCGAGGACGTCGTCGGCGAGCACGTCGCGCTGAAGACCGCGGGCGTCGGCTCGATGAAGGGCCTGTGCCCGTTCCACGACGAGAAGTCGCCGTCGTTCCACGTCCGCCCGCAGGTCGGGCTCTACCACTGCTTCGGGTGCGGCGAGGGCGGCGACGTCATCGACTTCATCCAGAAGATCGACGGCCTGCCGTTCACCGAGGCCGTGGAGTACCTGGCCGGCCGCGCGGGCGTGACGCTGCGGTACGAGGAGGGCGGCGGCCCGCGCCCCGGGCACGAGCCCGGCAAGCGGCAGCGGCTGCTGGAGGCGCACCGCGTCGCGGCGGAGTACTTCGCGGAGCAGCTGCTGTCCCCGGAGGGGGCGACGGCCCGGCAGTTCCTGGCCGAGCGCGGGTTCGACCGCGCCGCGGCGGAGCAGTTCGGCGTCGGGTACGCGCCCCAGGGCTGGGACCACCTGCTGCGGCACCTGCGCGGCCGGTCGTTCACGGAGGCCGAGCTGACCGCCAGCGGCCTGATGAGCCAGGGCAACCGCGGGCTGTACGACCGGTTCCGCGGGCGCCTGGTGTGGCCGATCCGGGAGGTCACCGGCGACGTCGTGGGATTCGGGGCGCGCCGGCTCTACGAGGACGACCAGGGGCCGAAGTACCTGAACACCCCCGAGACCCCGCTCTACAAGAAGTCCCAGGTCCTCTACGGGATCGACCTGGCCAAGCGCGAGATCGCGAAGAACAAGCAGGTCGTCGTGGTCGAGGGCTACACCGACGTCATGGCCATGCACCTGTCCGGGGTCGGCACGGCGGTCGCCACCTGCGGCACGGCGTTCGGCTCGGACCACGCCCGCATCGTGCGGCGGCTGATGGGCGCGGGTGGCGCCGGCAGCGGCATCCAGCTCGCGTCGGGGGAGTCGGTCGGCGGTGAGGTCGTGTTCACGTTCGACGGCGACTCCGCCGGGCAGAAGGCCGCGATGCGCGCGTTCGGGGAGGACCAGGCGTTCAGCGCGCAGACGTTCGTCGCCGTCGCCGAGGGCGGCATGGACCCGTGCGACCTGCGGCAGGCCCAGGGACCCGACGCGGTGCGCGCGCTCGTCAAGACGCGGCAGCCGCTGTTCCAGTTCGTCATCCGGACCACGCTCGACGGGTTCGACCTGCACACCGCCGAGGGCCGGGTCGCCGCGCTGCGCGCGGCCGCGCCCATCCCCGGAGGCATCCGGGACGCCGCGCTGCGCCCCGAGTACACCCGCATGCTCGCCGGCTGGCTGGGCATGGACGTCGAGACGGTGCAGCGCGCGGTGCAGCAGGCCTCCCGCGGCGGGCGCCCGTCGGGCGGTCGTGACGCGGGCGCCGGGCGCGGCACCCCGTCGTCGGGCTACGGCCAGGACGGCTACGGCGCGAACGCCGGCCGGCCGACGTTCGTGCCCCCGGGGCCGGAG
Organism: Cellulomonas hominis; assembly: GCF_005239125.1. Classification (GTDB taxonomy): domain Bacteria; phylum Actinomycetota; class Actinomycetes; order Actinomycetales; family Cellulomonadaceae; genus Cellulomonas; species Cellulomonas hominis_A. The sequence goes on from NZ_SZYE01000267.1 coordinate 4,118, forward strand.
GAGGGCGGCTGGCGCCGGGACGGCGGGCGCGGGCAGCGCGGCGGACGGCCCAGCGGCCGCCGCCCTGGCCACCGCCGGGCCGTCCG
>NZ_SZYE01000268.1 GCF_005239125.1 Cellulomonas hominis
GACGAGGGCGCCCCCGCGCGCGACCGGGCCGCCGTCGCCGTCGGCGGCCTGCGCCTGCTGGCCCCGCGGGCACGCGTCCGCACGGCGCCCGGGCCGGGCGGGCTGCTGACCGACCCGCCGGACGTGGTGGTCACGGTGGCCACCGACGCAGCCGACCCGGCGACGGCGCTGAGCCTGCTGGGCGCGGACGTGCCGCACCTGCCCGTCGTGACGCGCGAGGCCGACGCGCTGGTGGGACCGTTCGTCCGCCCGGACCGTCCGGGGGCCGGCCCGCTCCCCTGCCTTCGCTGCCTCGACCTGCACCGGGCGGCGGCGGACGCGGCCTGGCCGGTCGTGCTCGCGCAGCTCGTCGGGTCGCGGCGCGGTGAGGCCGCCGCCGAGCCGCCGGCCGCGCTGGCCGCGGTCGCGGGCGGGTTGGCCGCGGCGGAGGTGCTGGCGCACCTGGACGGCGGGGCGCCGCGGACCCTGGGCGCGCAGTACGAGATCCCGGTGCCGTCCGTCGCCCCCCGGCTGCGCCGGTGGGCGGCGCACCCGGAGTGCGGGTGCGCCGCCCTGGGCGGTTGACGTCCGGCCGGTCGGCCGGTGCCGGGGCCCGACGTGCGGTCAGGCCGCCGGGGTGGCGTCCTTGCGCGGCCGGCCGCGGCCGCGCTTGACGGCGACCACCTGGCCGCCGACGAACACCTCGCCGCCCCACACGCCCCAGGGCTCCTGCCGCTCGATCGCGCCGGCGAGGCAGCCCTCGAGGAGCGGGCAGGTGCGGCAGAGCGCCTTGGCCTGCTCGACCTCGGCGGTCCGCTCGGCGAACCACAGCTCGGGGTCGTTGGACCGGCAGGGGATGAGCCCGGCGACGAGGGCGTCGAACTGCACATCGGTGACGGCGGGCGTCGAGGCGGGCGGCCAGGGACCGGATCCGCCCTGGTTGACCGTGTCGAGCAGCGTCGTGAGCCGCACGGTGTCCTCCTGATGACTTGCGGGTTGAGCGAGGTAGCGGTGGATCCGCGGGTGCCTCGCCCCCCACGCAGGTGCTGGGGAAGACGAAGGCCGCGGAATCCGGTGGACTCCACGGCCTGGACGGGCTGGTCATCGACTCAGATGACCGGTCCTCCTGGGGCGGAGTCGGAGCGGGACGAGAGATCGCGAGCACGCAGCCGGAGACCGGTGCCGCCGAAGCCACGGATGCCCGTGCCCGGGGCGGCCGGGGACACAGCGGTCCCCTGGCGCTTGTCCGAGGTGGGTGCCAGGAACGGCAGCGCGATCGCGCCGACGCCGAACGCGTCGTTGATGTTCTTCACAGCACCACACCTCCTTCTCGTCATCGGGCCGCCGCCGCTTCGCGCAGCACGGCCTTCCAGCAGGACTCGTTCACCGTAGAGGGGCCGTCACCGACGGCACAACCGATTTATCGAGAGATCTTCCGACGAGTTTTCCGGAGTCCCCCGATCGGCCGGCTCACCCGGCCGCCGCGGCCTCGCCGGCCGCGGGTCGGCGACCCGCCACGATCGCCAGCAGGTCGGGCCCGTACCGGTCGATCTTGGCCGGTCCGATCCCCTGGACCCGCGCCAGCTCCGGGACGCTCGCCGGGCGCAGCTCGGCGATGGCCGACAGCGTCGCGTCGCCCAGCACCGTGTACGCGGGCTTCGACGTCGACCGCGCCAGGTCGGCCCGCCAGGCGTGCAGCGCCGCCAGCAGCTCGCCGTCGACCTCCCCGGTGAGCCGCGGGACGGCGCGCGCCCGCCCGTCGCCGAACCGCGCGCGCCCCTCCTGCGGCCACAGGCCGTCGAGGAACCGCGACCGGCGTCGGGTCGCCCGGCCGCCCGGGGTGCGGGACCGGCCGTAGGACAGCTCGAGGTGCAGCCGGGCGCGGGTGATGCCGACGTACAGCAGCCGGCGCTCCTCGGCCAGGTCGGCGGCGGTGTCGGCGGACGCCCACGGCACCAGGCCCTCGCTCAGCCCCGCGAGGAACACCGCGTCCCACTCCAGGCCCTTCGCGGCGTGCAGGGAGGCGAGGGTCACGCCCTCGACGGTCGGGGCGTGCTGCGCGGCCGCGCGCTCGTCCAGGTCGGCGATCAGGTCCTGCACCGTGGCACGACCCCCCGCGCGCTCGGCGGCCGCGGCGAGGTCGTCCGCCAGCGTCACCAGCGCGTGCAGCGTGTCCCAGCGCTCGCGCGAGGCGCCGCGGGCCGCGGGCGGCTCGTCGGACCAGCCCGCCGACCGCAGCGCGTCCCGCACCGTCTCGGTCATCGGCACGTCCGCCTCGGCGGCCACCGCGGCGCCCCGCAGGCGCACGATCGCGTCCCGGACCTCCTTGCGCTGGAAGAACCGCTCGCCGCCGCGGAGCACGTAGCCGATCCCCTGGTGCGCGAGCGCCTGCTCGAACGCCTCCGACTGCGCGTTGGTCCGGTACAGCACGGCGATCTCGCTGGGGCGCGTGCCCGCCGCGATCAGCCGGCCGATCCGGGTGGCGACGCCCGCGGCCTCCGCCTCGTCGTCGTCGTAGACCGCGAACCGCACCGGCCCGGCGGAGGGGCGCTGCGCGATGAGCTCGAGCGGCTCCCAGCGCCCGCCCCGGTCCTTCGGCGCCCGGCGCAGCACCTCGTTGGCCAGGCCGACGACCTGCGGGGTCGACCGGTAGTCGCGCACCAGGCGGACGACCTGGGCCCCGGGGTGCTCCGCGGTGAACCGGGTCAGGTAGTGCGGCGTCGCGCCGGCGAACGAGTAGATGGTCTGGCTCGGGTCGCCGACCACGCACAGCTCGTCCCGGCCGCCGAGCCACTGGTCGAGCAGGAACTTCTGCAGCGGCGAGATGTCCTGGTACTCGTCGACCACGAACCGCCGGTACTGGTGCCGGATCTCGTCCGCGACCGCCCGGTTCTCGACGAGCATCCCGGACAGGAGCCAGAGGATGTCCTCCATGTCCATGACGCCGCGCGCGTCCTTCGCGTCCTCGTACGCCGTGATGAGCCGGGCGACGACGTGGTGGTCGTGGCCGGCCGGCGCGGGGCGGTCCGCGGCCGCGGCGGCGCGCACGTAGTCCTCCGCCGTGATCCGGGACACCTTCGCCCACTCGATCTCCGAGGCCAGGTCCCGCACCGACACCCGGTCCACCGACAGGCCGAGCCGGTGGCACGCGTCCGCGACGACCGGGGCCTTCTGGGCCAGCACCTGGGGCGACGGGCCGCCGACGACCTTGGGCCAGAAGTACCGGAGCTGGCGCAGCGCGGCGGAGTGGAACGTCCGCGCCTGGACGCCCGCGACGCCGAGGTCGCGCAGCCGGGTCCGCATCTCCCCCGCCGCGCGGGCGGTGAACGTGACGGCCAGGACGCTGGTCGGGGCGTAGACGCCGGTGCGCACCCCGTAGGCGATCCGGTGGGTGATCGCGCGGGTCTTCCCGGTGCCGGCACCGGCCAGGACGCACACCGGCCCGGTGAGGGCGCGCGCGACCTCCCGCTGGTCCGGGTCGAGGGCGTCGAGGAGGTCGTCGGCAGGCATCGCCGACGATCCTCGCACCTCCCGCCGACACCCCGGGACCGCCGTCCCCAGGCGCGAGGGCCCCGGTTCCCGGACGCGTCCGGGATGATCCTGCGGGCGCCGGGCGTTCTCCCGGTGACGCGACACCGACGATGCGAAGGCAGACGATGACGACCACGCAGGACCTGCCCGCCGAGGGCACCGTGACGATGTACTCGACCACCTGGTGCGGCTACTGCCGCCGGCTGAAGACGCAGCTCGACTCCGCGGGCATCGCGTACACCGAGGTCGACATCGAGCAGACGCCGGACGCCGCCGCGTTCGTCGAGCAGGTGAACGGCGGCAACCAGACCGTGCCGACGGTGCTGTTCCCGGACGGCTCGGCCGCCACCAACCCGTCGCTGGTGCAGGTCCGCGAGCGCCTCGGCGCCTGACCCACCCGCTGCGGTCGCGCAGCACCCGGGACCCGAGGGCCCGCCCGGCGCCGCTCAGCGCGTGCCGGGCGGGCCCTCGTCCACGGGGGCGGGAGAGGCGCGCCGGCCCTGCCGCCGGGTGGCCGGGGGCTGCGCGGCGGGCTGCTCGTCGTCCGGGCGGTCGGCGGCCGCCCCCGGCCCGGCCGGGACGGTGGCC
>NZ_SZYE01000269.1 GCF_005239125.1 Cellulomonas hominis
CTCGGCCTCGGCGGCGCGGGCGGCCTCGCGGGCGCCCGCGGCGTAGCCGGCCGCGTACCCGGCGGCGTACCCCTCGGCGCGCGACGGCTCCGCGGTCGCGAGCCCGGCGGCGGACCCGCCGAACGCCCGGGTGAAGGTGCGGGGCTCAGGAGACATACTCGTCCTCGCCCTCGCGCCGGATCACGATCTGGCCGGACTCCTCCAGGCGGCGGATCGCCTGGACGATGCCGGCGCGGGCCTCCTCGACCTGCGAGAGGCGGACCGGGCCGAGCAGCTCGATCTCCTCCTCGAGGTTCTCGCGGGCGCGCTCGGACAGGTTGCGCAGGATCTTGTCCCGCACCTCGGGCGTCGCGCCCTTGAGGGCCACCGACAGCTCGTTGGTCTCCACCTGGCGCAGCACCAGCTGCATCGCGCGGTCCTCGAGCAGCACGATGTCGCCGAAGACGAACATCCGGCTGCGCACCTCGTCGGCCAGCGCCTCGTCGCGGCTCTGCAGCCCCTCGAGGATGAGCTTCTCGGTGGTCGGGTCGGCCCGGTTGATGATCTCGACCAGCGGCTGCACGCCGCCGACGGCGGACAGCTCGTTCGGGGTCAGCACGGTGGACGCCTTGCGCTGCATCGACTCCGCGATGACCGCGACGACGTCCGGGGACGCCCGCTCCATCAGCGCGATGCGGTGCGCGACCTCGGACTGCTGGTCGGACGGCAGCCCGGCCAGGATCGCGGACGCGTGCTCGGGACGCAGGTGCGCGAGCACCAGGGCCACGGCCTGCGGGTGCTCGCCGTTCAGCAGGGACAGCACCTGGCGCGCGTCGGCGTGCTGCAGGAACTCGAACGGCTGCCCGGCCATGGAGGTCTGCAGGCGCTCGATCATGCCCGCGGCCTCGTCGCGGCCGAGGGCGCCCTCGAGCAGCTGGGTGGCGAAGCCGAGGCCGCCGTTGACGCTCGGGCCGATGGCCGAGGCGGCGTAGAACTCCTCGACGACCTCGTCCGCGACCGTCGCGTCGACGCGCTCGAGCCGCATGATCTCGGCGGTGAGCTCCTCGATCTCCGCGGTCTCCAGCTTGGCCATGACCTTGGCGGCGCGCTCCCGGCCGAGCTGCAGCAGCAGCATGGCGGCCTTCTGGGTGCCGGTCAGCGTGGCGGTGGACATCAGCGCCGCCCGGCGGGGGTCAGCCAGCCGCGCAGGAGGTCCGCGACCTCCTCGGGCTGCTCGTCGGCGAGCGCGGCGATCTCGGCGCGCTTGACCGCGAGGGACTCGGCGACCGGGTCGATCTCGGCGGGCCCGGGCAGGGCCGGCGGGATCTCCGGCAGCTCCTCGAGCTCGGCGGCCGGGTCGGGGCCGTCCATCAGGGGGAGCTCGCCGATGTCCAGCGCCTCGCGCTTGCTCCGCCGCGAGCGGCGGGCGAGCACGATGGCGACCACGATCACGAGCAGCAGCAGGGCACCCGCGATCACCGCCTGCCGGAGCAGGTCGGCGCGGCGGTCGGCCTCGGCCTGGGCGTCGGCGGCGGCGAGCGCCTGGGACGCCGCGTCGGCGCCCGTGGTGTCGAAGGCCATCGCCTGCACGGCGATGGTGTCGCCGCGCGCCGTGTCGATGCCCGCGGCCGCCGTCAGGGTCGCGGTGAGCTGGTTGAGGTCGAGGCCGGCGGCGGCCGTCTGGTCGACGACGACGGCCAGCGACTGCTTCTGGACCGTGCCGGGGGCGACCGTGGTCACCTCGGTGACCTTGTTGACCGCGTTGCTGACGTCCTCGGTGGTGTTCGTGTACGAGCCGGTGCCGTCGCCCCCGCCGTTGGGGACCGCGATGTTGTCGGGGCCGAGCACGCCGGTGGCGGTGCCGGAGCCCGCACCGGTGTACTCCTCGGTGGTCGTCGAGGACACGAGCGGCGGGGTGCCGTCGGTCGCCGAGAACTCCTCGGAGGTGCGCTGCGTCTGGTCCTGGTTGAGTGCGGCGGTGACGGTGACGGCGGACCGGCCCGGGCCGACCACCTGGTCCAGCAGCGCCTGCACGGCGCTGGTGACCCGCTGCTCGTAGGCGGAGGTCGCCTCGTCCCCGGTACCGCCCGTCAGCCCGGTGCCGACCTCGGACAGCACCTTGCCGGTGGAGTCCACGACGGCGACGTCGGTGGCCTTCATGCCCTCGATCCCCGCGGACACCAGGTGCACGATGGCCTCGACCTGGTCGGTGCTCAGCTCGGTGCCGGTCTTCGTGCGCACGAACACCGACGCCGTCGGGTCCTCCTGCTGCGAGACGAACACCGAGTCCTCGGGCAGCGCGAGCTTCACCGTGGCGGCCTCGACGCCGGACATGGCGCCGACCGTCTTGGCGAGCTCGCCCTCCAGGGCGCGGGTGTACGTGGTCTGCTGCTGGAACTCGCTGGAGGTCATCGACATCCCGTCGAGCAGCGAGTAGCCGTCGCCGTCCGCGTTCGCGGGCAGGCCGGCCGCGGCCAGCTTGAGCCGCATGTCGTACAGCTTCGCCTGCGGCACCAGCACCGTGCTGCCGCCGTCGGTGAGCTCGTAGGAGACGCCCTCGGCCGCCAGCTGGTCGACCACGGCCGAGGCGTCCGTCGCGGACAGGCCGGAGAACAGCGGGGCGAGCGTGGGCTTCGAGGCCCAGGAGTAGATCGCGAACCCGCCGAGCAGGATCGCGGCGACCGCGATGATCGCGAAGGTCTTCTGCGGGAGCGAGAACTGCTTCACCGCGCCGCTCATGCGGCCGAACAGGGACTTCACCTGGGCGGGCATCAGGCCTGCATCCTCATGATCTCGGTGAACGCGTCGACGGCCTTGTTGCGCACGGCGGCGGTGAGCTCGAGGGCGAGCTTCGCCTCGGACGACGCGACGGTGTAGTCGTGCACGTCGTCGAGGTCGCCGCTGACGGCCTGGACCGCGAGCGCCTGGCTGGTGGACTGGAGCTGCTGGACGTGGTCGACGGCGCCGAGCGCCGCGGCGAACCCGCCGTCGGCGCCGGCCGTGCCGGTGGCGCCCGGGGCTCCGGCGGAGCCGAGGCCCCCGACACCCGCGACGTCCGACAGCTCGGACAGGTAGGAGGTGCCGGTCACGCCGGACACCCCGCTGACGGGCTGGATGCTCACGAGGTCCTCCCGATCTGCAGCGCCGCCTCGTAGGACGACTTCGCGCGGTCCACGACCGCCGCGTTCGCCTGGTAGCCGCGCTGCGCCATGATCAGCTGGGTCATCTGGGAGGCCATGTCGACCTCCGGGTACCGGACGTAGCCGTCGGCGTCCGCGAGCGGGTTGGTGGGCTCGTAGACCACGCGGCCCTCGGCCGGGCCGAGCGCGATGCCCGACACCTGCGCGCCGCCGCCGTCCGCGGTCGGGATCTCCGAGGCGACCACGTACTTGGCCTGGTAGGCGGCCTCGGTGGTCGAGGTCGCGTTGTTCATGTTCGCGAGGTTGTCGCTGACCGCGTCGATCCACTTGCGGTAGACGGTCATGCCGGTGCTGGCGATGCCGATCGCCCCGAAGGTCGTCATCAGTTGGTCCTCATGGCCGTGCGGACGCTGGAGAAGGTGCCGTCGACCGCCTGGGTCGCCAGCTGGTAGCGCAGGTTCGTGTCGACGTTGAGCAGCGTCTCCTCGTCGAGGTTGACGTTGTTGCCGTCGGTGCGCGTGGGCTCGAGGGAGCGCGCGGTCGTGGCGGACGCGGCGCCGGTGCCGTCGGCGACGGCGCGGGCCAGGGCGTCCTCGAACTGGACCTTCTTGGCGTGGTAGCCCGGGGTCTGGATGTTCGCGACGTTCTCGGCGATGGCGCGCTGGCGCGCGGCCAGGCCGTCGAGCGCGCTGTTGATCGCGACGTAGCTGACGGAGTCGAACATGCCCATGCAGGGTCACCCTCACCCGAGGTTGGTCCTGGTCGGCCTAGTCCGTGGCCTGCTGCGCGAGCGATCCGTGCTCACGCGTCCCATCGGCTGGCGGGGGCGCCTGCTGAGGCGTGCGCCCGAGAAATGTCGCGGATCACTCGCGCGGCGGACGCGATTCGAACGGGTTGTCCGAATTTGCCGGAGAATGTCCGGGAGCCATTCTGGGTGCTGGCACCCAGACGGGCTCAGCCCTCGACGTCGAGGTAGGCCGGGGCGGGGGCCGGGCGGGTGCGCAGGCCCTCGGCGGCGCGCAGGCGGCGGCGGTGCTCGGCGAGCTGGTCGCCGGTGCGGCGCGCGAGGTCGCGCTGGCGC
>NZ_SZYE01000026.1 GCF_005239125.1 Cellulomonas hominis
CCCAGGTGATCGGCGCCGACACCGGCGCCCCGGCCCGGGCCCGGGGGCTGTACGGCGCGACCAGGGTCTTGTTGATCGCGTTCTGCGTGTAGTCCAGCCGGGCCTGCCCGCCGCGGGCCTTGACCTCCCACTTCCAGCTCACGAGGTCGGGCACCACCGCGCCGACGGTGCGGGACACCCGCTCGACCCACGCGCGGGTGTCGTCGAACGACGGTCCGGTCGCGATCGGGATCCAGATCTGGATGCCGCGCTGCCCGGTCACCTTGGGCACGGCGCGCACGCCCAGGTGCTCGAACGCGTCCCGGTGCAGCCGGGCCAGCAGCAGCACGTCGTCCCACGCCGTCGACGGCCCGGGGTCGAGGTCGACCAGCGCGTACGTCGGGCTCCGGGGCGCGTCGGTGCGGGAGGTCCAGGCGTGCCACTCCAGCGCCCCGAAGTTCGCCGCCCAGATCAGCGCGGCCGGCTCGTCGACGACGAGGTAGGTGCGGCTGTCGTCCTCGTCGGCCTCGGGGTTGTCCCAGCGGGGCAGCCAGTCCGGCGCGTGCGTCGGCAGCTCCTTGTGCCAGAACCCGGCCGTCCCGGCGCCCTGCGGGAACCGGTGCATGTTGAGCGCGCGGCCGCGCAGGTACGGCAGGACGACCGGCGCGACCCGCGCGGCGTACCGGAGCAGCTCGCGCTTCGTCACCGGTTCCTCGCCGTCGCGCGCCGGGAACAGCACCTTGTCGAGGTTCGTCACCTTCAGCCGCCGGCCGTGGACGTCCCACGTCCCGCCGTCCGGCCCGAGCTCGTCGAGCGCGGCCAGCTCGTCGTCGGACGGCGGGTCCACCTCCGGCGCGCGCAGATCGACGGACGCCTGCGCCGCGGGCAGGTCGGAGCGCCACAGCCGGTCGGGGTCGGCCTTCACCTCGTCGTTGGTCCGGCCGCTCAGCACCGACCGCGGGTGGTCCTCGGCGTCCCAGCCCTTCACGGCGTGCTCGTCGTGCTTGTGCACCAGGATCCACTGCTCCTTGCCGTCCGCCCCCGGCTCACCGCGACGCACCAGCACCAGGCGGCCGCGCAGCTTCTCGCCGTGCACGTCGGCGTGCAGCTCACCGGCGGCGATCGTCGCCGCCGGGTCGTCCGTGCCGTGCGGCTCCCAGGTGCCGCGGTCCCAGACGATGACGTCGCCGCCGCCGTACTCACCCGCCGGGATCACCCCCTCGAAGTCCTCGTACTCCAGCGGGTGGTCCTCGACGTGCACGGCCATCCGCCGCGCGTCGGGGTCGAGGGTCGGACCGCGCGGCACCGCCCAGGACACCAGGACGCCGTCGACCTCGAACCGCACGTCGTAGTGCAGCCGCCGGGCGCGGTGCCGCTGCACCACGAACCGCCGGGGCGCACCCGGCGCGGTCGGGGCGGGTGCCGCGGCCCCCGCGGGCTCCGCGGTGCGGTCGAAGTCGCGCATCGACCGGTACGTCTCGAGCCCGCGAGCGGGCGCGGCACCCTGGCCCGCCGACGTCGCGCGGCGCCGCCGCTCCGGCACGCCGACCACCCCTTCCTCAGCTCGTCCGCTCCGGGCCAGCCTGGCGGAACCGGGCGCGGCGCGCGCGCTCAGCCGGCCGCGAAGGCCGTCGACGCCCGCCGCCCCTCAGCCGAGCCAGCGGCGGAGCTTCTTCTTCCCCGCCGCCCGGGCCGCCGCCCCCGCGGCGTGCTCCGTCTCCCGGCCGCGCGCCTCCTCCAGGGCGTGCAGCCGGCCGTACAGGAACGCCACCTCGGTGCTCGGCGCGTGCCGGGCGAGCTCCCGCAGCCGCGCCCGGGCCACGACGGAGTCGTGGTGCTCGCCGAGGACCTCCTGCAGGTCCTCCATCCGACGCGCGTACCGGGCCGCGTCCGCGCCCAGCACCCCGGCGACCGACTCGCCCGCGTACCGGGCGGCCTTCGCGGCCTTGCGGGCGTCGTGCAGCGCGTCGTCCCGGCGGCGACCCTCCGGCACCCCGCGCGCGCGGCGCAGCCGGCGGTGCACCTTCCGGTCCCGGCGGGCGACCTGCCCGGGCAGCACCCGCCGGGCGCGGCGGCGGCCCTCGGCGGAGTACCGCGGCTCGGCGACGAACGCGGCCAGGTCCCGCAGCAGCCGCCGGTACCGGTCGCCGTCGAGCTCGCCGAGCAGCGCGTCGAGCGCGTCCTGCGCCGCCCGGCCGAGCTCGGCGTCCGCGGCCACCGCCGCCGCGTGCGTCCCCGCGCCGACCGCCTCCTCGACCCCGGGGCCCTCGACGGCGGACCGCACCCGCTCGCGCAGCACCTCCGCGTCCCGCGCCCGGCCGAGCACGTCCGCCAGCCAGCCGAGCTCGTCCCGCAGCGGCCGCACCGTGCCGGGCTCGAACAGCCGCCCGAACGTGCGCAGCGCGGTGCGCACCCGCCGCGCGGCGACCCGCATCTGGTGCACGCCGCCCGGGGCGCCGAGCCGGACCCGCAGGTCCTGCTCCCGGAGCCGGTCGAGCTGGTCGGACGCGTAGCCGACGACGACCTCGCCCGCCGGCGACCTCGACGTCAGCCGCGGGCGCCCCGGCGCGCGCTCGTCCGCCGGTCCGAGCACCCGGTCGAGCTTCGACCGCTCCGCGGCCGGCCGGATCCCGAGCGCCCCCAGCCGCTCCTCGACGACGTCGAGCAGGTCGCCGGTCCCCTCGACCAGCTCGACCTCCAGCTCGCGCCACTCCTCGGGCGCCCCCACGACGTCGCCCGTCGACCCCGACGGCCGGACCCGCCGCGCCGTCACCCGGTCGTCGACGAGCTCGAGCAGCACCCGGCCGGTCGCGTCCACGATCCGGTGCACCGCGCGCGAGGTCCGCACCTCGGCGACCGGGCGCAGCGTCGACCCGAGCGTCGCGGCGTGCACCAGGGCACGCAGCGGCGCGGGCACCGTGCGCACGGCCCGGCCGGGCGGCAGCCGCACCTCGGAGCGCTCGTCCGGGCCGGCCGGGACCTTGAGGTGCCACCCGGCGTCCGCGCCGCCGGCCCGGCGGCGCAGGGTGAGCCCCGCCGCGGCCAGCCGCAGGTCGGCGGTGTCGAAGTACGTCGCCACGAGCTCGACGGCGTCGTCGCTCGCCGTGACGGGGGTGCCGCCGTCGGGCAGACCGTCCGCCCCGGCCAGGAGCTCGGTCAGCGCCGGGAGCTCGACGTCCGGGCCGGTGGCGTACTTCCGCTCGATCTCGCGATGCACGTCGGCCATGCGGTCCGTTGTATCCCGGGACGCTCGCGGGAGCGACCCGGTGAGCCGATCAGGCGAACGCGCCCGGCGGCCCGCTTCCCGCCGGGGCGGCCCAGGTGTCCACCGCCGCGACGACCTCCGCGCGCGTGCGCACCCCGACCTTCCGCAGGCCGTTCTGGATGTGGTTGTCCACAGTCCGCACGCTCAGGCCGAGCGCGGCGGCCACCGCCGAGCTGGGCAGCCCCTCACCGATCCGGCGGATGACCTCCTGCTCGCGGAGGCTGAGGTCCACCGCCCGGACCAGGGGCCTGAACAGGCCGCCCGCAGCGCCGCCGTGGCGCTCGGCCTCGACCCACGCCTGCTGCGCCTGCTCCGCCGCGGCGGGCAGGTCCCCGCCGGCTCGCAGGGCGAGCGCCCGGGCGACCGCCGCGCGCGTGGCGTACAGGTGCAGCCCCTGCGCACCCAGGAGCGCGCCGGCGTCCGCCAGCGCGTCGGGGTCCTGCTGCCCGAGCGCGCGGAGCAGGTGGCTCAGCGACTCGACCAACGCGCACTCGAGGGGGGCAGAACGGAGCAGCGCCCGCGCGCGTGCTGCGTCCGGGGCGCGCTCCATCGCCTCGACCGCGGCGACCACCGCGGCGACCCCGAACCCCGCCGCGGAGCGCTCCTCGGCGAGGGCCCACAGCTCGTCCGCCCGACCGGTACCCAGGAGCGAGCCGGCCGCGTCGGGCCACATCCACGGGAACGGGCCCCGGGGTGCGCCGAGCGCGCCCGCCTGCGCGGCCAGCGCCGCCGCGCGCTCCTCCCGGCCCTGGAGCGACGCGGTCACGGCGGCGAGCACGAGGCTCGCGTCGTGGCAGTGCGCCACGAGACCCTCGTGGCTGGAGAGCGCGAGCACCTGCGAGAGCAGCCCCTCCGCCTCCGCGAGGCGGCCCGCCGTGAGCAGACCGAAGGCGGCGACGTAGGCGTGCACCCGCACCCCGCCGGCGTCGAGCTGCTCGTGCGCGGCCTCGAGGTCGGCGAGCGCTCGCTCGACGCCTGCCGACAGCTCGGCGCCGACGACCAACCCGTACCCGCGGCCGAACGCGAGGTTCAGCGCGAGCATCGCCGTCGACGGCACGAAGTCCGCCGCCTCGCGCGCCGCCGCCGGCACGCGACCAGCCGCGAGGTGGACCGAGATCCGCACCGCACGCAGCGCCTCGACCGCGAGCGGCGCGTCGTCCCCGCTCGGCACCAGCGGCCCGGCGTCGGGCAGCCGACGCCCGACCATCGCCAGGTGGGCGCTCACCGCCCGGTCCATGCCGGCGTACCCGGGCGGCGGTGGTGACGCCGCCAACCGGGCGAGCGCGGCGTCCGGATCGTGCCGCCGGACCCCGACGTCGATCGCGTACGTGGCGCGGAGCACCACGGCTCCGCGCGGGTCGTCCGGGGACGGCGTCGTGTCCCGCACCACCCGGTCGACCTCGCCCACCGGCGCCCCCGCCGCGTACAGCGCCGTCATCAACGGCACCGCTGTCGACGGCACCGGGTTCGCCGTCCACTCACGCCGGCAGTCCTCCAGCTCGGCGAGCCAGTGCTCGGCGAACCTCCGGTCCAGGAGCGGCAGCAGCACACCCCCCTGGTCCCCCCGAGACGCGTCCGACGCCGGTCGGCCGTCGGCGGAGCGCGCTGCCCTGCTCCCCGACACGATGCGGTCCTGCACCTGCGCCGTCCGGACCGCCGAGCGCTCGTGGGCCAGGAACCGGGCGAGCAGGGGCGGGAACACCACGGCGACCGGCTCTCGGGCGACCGTGACCACCTGGATCAGCCCGCCGGCCTCGAGCACGGCGAGCGCGTCCCAGGACGTCAGCCGCGCCGCACGGCGCAGCCCGATCATCCCGCTCAGGGCGATCATCGTGAGCACGACGAGCGCCTCGGCGTCGAGGTGCGCGATCAACGGCTCGACCGCCTGGACCAGTGACGGGTCCCACAGCGCACCGTGCCATCGCCAGCCGTCGGCCGTGCTGGTCAGCCGGCCGGTGCGCGTGCCGACCTCGATCAGAGCCGTGACGAGACCGGGGAGGCCGCCGGAGGCCGTGGCGATCCGGGCGACGGTCGAGCGGTCCACCGGCCCGGGGAGGAGGTCGTGCACCAGCCGCAGCACCGATCCGTAGTCGAGCGGGGGCATGACGAGCCGGACGGCCGGGTGCAGCTCCTCCGCCAGCGGGCGGCGCTGCGGGCTCTGGCCGCCGGGCAGCCGGCTGACCGCCAGCACGGGGACCCGCACCCGGCTGCGCACCACCACGATCACCCCGGTGGTCGCGACGTCGACGTCGTCCGCGTCGTCGACGACGAGGACCGACGGGCGCGTCGCGACCTCGCGCTCCAGCGCACTCACCGCACCGGCGAAGGCAGCCGGACCGAGGGCCGAGGTCGGGATGTGGATCCCGTTGACGGCCAGCGTCCCGAGCGCACGGTCCTGGAGCGGCCCGACCCCGGTGATGCGCACGGTCCCGAGCCCCTGGGCGTCCAGCTGCTCGACGACGTGCCGGAGCAGCGCCGTCCGCCCCGAGGTCCGCATCCCGACCACGTTGACGCTGGTGCCGCTCCCCAGGTGCGCGAGCACCCGGTCGGCGAGCTCGACCTGGACGAAGGTCCCTTCGGCCATGGCGTGAGCGTACGCCGCAGCGGTCAGGGCCGGGCGTCGTCCGGGCCGTGGCCGAGCGGGGCGCCGTCCGCGCCCGGACCGCAGCGGGCGCAGCCGGCGCCGTCCACGACCTCCGCGTCGCAGTCCTCGCGCCGGCGCCGCCGCGCCAGCAGCCACAGCAGACCCCCGAGGGCCGCCAGGGCGAGCGCGACGGCGACCAGGACGGCCACCTGCGCGCCGGTGAGCGCCAGCCCGGGGACCTGCGGCGCCGCCGCGGTGTCGCCCTGCAGCCGGACGACGAGCTGGAACTCGAGGACGTCCGAGGTCACGGATCCCTGGTGGGTCGACACGTGCGCCGGCATCGTGAAGCCGACCGTGACCGGCACCGTGGCCCCGTGCGGCACGGCGACCTCGGAGACCACCCGCCCGTGGTCGCCGGTGGCGACCAGGGCGGCGAACCGCTCCCGCCCGACCACGCCCGCCGCGTCCCAGAAGAGGTCGACGACCTCGCCGAGGTCCTCCCCCGGCCCCTCGCCGTCACCGGTGCGCTGCGCCACGAGCGCGACGCTCATCACCGCGTCGGACGGCCCGGCGTTGGCGATCCGGAGGGTGCGCTGCACCCGGTCACCGGGGGACGCCACGCGGTCGCCGACGAAGCTCGCCGCCGCCGACGCGTAGGTGCGACCACGCCAGTCGAGGTGGACGACCGGGCCGTCCCACTCGGCCTGGATCGCGCCGTCGTGGACCTCACCGGCGGGCGAGGCGGGGTGCGTGCCCGGGCCGGTCACCGGGGAGGCCGAGGGACCGGTCCCGGCGCTGGGCGAGACGCCGGTGAGCTGGGGCCCGGCGGTCGCGGACAGGACCGCGAGGCCCACCAGGACGATCACGAGCGTGAGCACCAGGGCCAGACGGCGGCCCCGGGGTGACAGGCCGTCACCGGTCGGCAGCTCGACGACCTGAGCAGCGGCGCCGTCCGGGCGCTGGACGGTCGGGGGGCGGGTGGACATCAGGCCTCGCTCGTGACGGAGGTGGAAGGTTCGGGTTCGCCGGCGCGCAGGACGAGCTCACGCTCACGGAGCGCGATCTCACGCTCCCGCAGGTCCAGCTCGCGCTCGCGCAGGCCCCGCTCCCGGTCGTCCGGGACGGGCGCGGCGGGCGCAGCGGGGAGCCCGGTGGCGGGGACCCCCGAGGGCGGCACCGACAGCACGCGGGTGGTCGACCGCCGCGAGCCGGGCCACAGCAGGTACACCGCCACGGCCGCCGCCGCCAGGAGGCCGACGACCTGCACGTGCTCGGTCACCCACTGCCGGACCCAGCCGGCCTTCGGGAGGCCGTACATGAAGACGCCCCGGACCTGCGCGGGTGAGACCGGGTCGTCGGTGGCGGAGTTGTTGTCACCCTGGGTGACGAGGCGGCAGCTGGTCCCGTCGTCGAACGTGCCGATGGTCTTCCCGACGACCCGGTGCGTGATCAGCGCGGGATCCCCGGGCTCGGCCTGGAACGTGACCACGGTCCCGACCGGGACCTGCGTGCAGACCTCGTCCTCGCTCACCCCCCGGACGACGACCAGGTCGCCCGGCCGGAAGGTGGGTTCCATCGACCCGGTCAGCACCGTGAGCGAGGCGCCGCCGGTCAGGCGGGGCACCACGACCAGGGCGACCACCAGGCCGAGCACCACGACGGTGAGCGTGCTGGAGACGACCCGCCCGGCGATGCGCCAGGGCGAGTCGTACCACGGGCGCCGCACGACGCCGCGGATCCGCCGGTCTCGCATGGTCCTCCTCGCCGTGCCGTGGGGTGGGGTGCCGTGGGGTGGGGGCGGTGCGGGCTCCCCGCACCGCCCCCGGGGTCGATCAGGCCTCGGGACCGGCCGGGGCCGTGGGGCTCACGAACTGGTCGCCGGTGTCGCGGACCTGCTCGAGCGACAGGGTCAGCTCGGCCAGCGTGTCGGCCAGCGTGACGTCGGTCCGGTCGGTCACCGTCTTGTCGAGCACCTCGTTGTCGTACTGGAAGTTGCCGTTGCCGTCGACGAAGAACATCCCGTAGATCACCACGGTGAAGTCCTCGGTGTTCTCCGTCATGCCGTAGACGGCGGTCGCCGCGTCGCCTCCGGCGACCGGCCCGGTCTGGTTGGCGTCCTCCTTGCCGGCGTCCTGGCCCGTCCCGGGGGCGGACAGGTACAACAGCGGCGCGCCCTCGACGGTGGGCAGCGTGGTCTCGCTGACCACGAGCTCGCCGTCCTGGTAGACCTCGTAGCTGTACGACATGCCGGTGATGCCGCTGTCGAGGTCCTCGAGGCCGTCGACGGACAGCAGCGCGACCAGGTTGTCGCCCTCCAGGGTGACGTCCGCGGAGAACGCCGCGGCCACCTTGTCACCCGGCACGATGCGCCAGGTCGAGGCGTCGTCCGGGTCCAGCGGGTGCGCCAGCTGGGAGCCGTCCGTGCCGGTGATCTTCTCCGTGGCGTCCAGCCGGTCCGAGGACGCGTCCCAGAAGGTCGTGTCCTCGGCCTTGACCAGGTTCAGGTCACCAGCGGTGATCGTGCCGCCGGCGAAGGAGTCGCCGGCCGACCACAGCGCGAACGTCGACCCGCCCAGCAGCAGGGCCGCACCACCGGCGACCCAGATCAGGCCCTTGCGACGCTTCTTCTCCTCGGTCACCACGATGACCGGGGCGGGGGTGCTGGTACTCATCTTGCTCTCCTCTTCAGGTGGTGCCCCGGTTGGGGCGCTAGCACCGGCGCTCGGCGGGGTTCGCCGTCGTCGGTCGTCTGTGGGGGGGTTCAGGACGGGTCCGGGGTGGCCCCGGGGACGCTGCTGTCCTGGACCTCGGGGTTGGCGTTGGTCACGACCGGCTGCACCCGCAGGACCAGGGCGGGTTCGCCCGACGGGTCCGGGTACACCACCGAGTGCCACTCGTCGTGGTCGCGCGAGACGCTCAGGTCCTCGCCGGTGCCCGCGACCGAGCCGCGGTTCACGTAGCTGCCGAGCGGGTTCAGCGCGGGCGGGAAGGCGACGGCTGAACGCCACTGCGCCATCGCTCCCTTGTCGGTGCCGTCCTCAGCCGTGGCCGTGACCTGGACGTCGTTGACGTACCGACCGTCCGGGTCGTGGTTCCACCGCAGGGCGACGCACCACTCCTGCTCGACCTCCAGACCCTTCAGGTTGGTCCCCGGCTCCTGCAGGACGACGGGATCCGGGTGGAGGTGGACGTTGGGCTGGCCCTCCCCGGCGGCCGGGGTGGGGGGCACCGCGGAGCAGCCCCGTCGGGCGTCGGCGGGGTAGATCGTGACCGTCGAGCCCGCGAGCACGGTGTTCTCCCGGGCGAACCCGGACGAGACGTCGTGGGTGCTGCCGTCGCTCCACACCTGGCTGGCCGTCGTGACCTGGTGGGTCATCCCGGCGATGCCCAGCGCGGCACCGGACGCCCGGAACCGCCAGAACAGCGGCTCCGGCTCCAGACCCGACTGGTCCAGCACCTTGATGATCTCCGAACCGGGCACCGTCACGGTGACCGGTGCGCCGTCCACGGAGTCGTCCCGGGTGACGGGATCGCCCCCGACGTCCACCCCGAACGCGACCGCACCCGCCTGGTAGGACGCCAGCTCCGCGGAACGCTGCGCGGACCAGAGAGCCTGGGCGCCCGTGGCCAGGAGGAACGAGGCCGCGGCTGCGACGCCGGCGGTGAGGCGGAGCTGGTTCCGGCGCCTCATGCCGCCCCTCCCCCGGTGCCGGCGGAGCCGGAGCCCGCACGGACCTGCTCGAGCCGGACGACGATCGAGCTCACCGCCCACTCCAGCGGCGAGACCGTCACGTCACCGGTCGTCCAGCGGTAGTCGCCGAGCACGTCGATCCGGATCACGACCCGCCAGTCGTCGACCCGACCCGCGTCGCCCACCGTCAGGTCGGGGATCGCCACCACCTCGCCGAAGCGGGCTGTGCCCGACGTCGGCGCGACGTGGTTGCCGTCCGCGTCCTCGACGTGGAACGCGAGGCGGAGGTCCTCCGCCTCCGTCGCGTCCGTGAGCAGGACGGTGAAGCCCGCCTCGAGGTTCTGCCCGCGCAGGGTGGTGCTGACGGGCTGCACGATCTGGATGACGTCGCCCGGCATCGCGAAGAAGTCGGTCGGCGTGCCCTCCAGCACCCCGGAGACCGGCTCCACCACGCCGGGCGTGATCTGCGCCCACGACGCCTGCCCGGTGGACATGTTCAGGTCGCCCGCGGTGAGCAGGCCGCCGCTGAAGGTGTCGTCCGCCGACCACAGGGCGTGGGCGAAGGTCGCCAGCAGCAGGCCCGCTGCCGCCCCGGCCGCGCCGAGGGCCACCCGCCGCCCGGGGGGCGTGCGTCTCCGGGTGCGCGCCCGGCCGTCCACGGCGGTCACTGCGACGCCACCGTCGTGTCCACCGGGAGCAGCGAGGTGCACGCTGCGAGCTGCACGCTGTCGCCGATGCCGAGCACCGGGACCACGCCGATCACGCCGTCGGTACCGAGCCTGGTGTCCGAGTCGCTCACCGTCACGTCGGTCAGCACCGTGGCCCAGTCGTCCGACGAGGTGTTCGTGACGGTGTAGACGAAGCAGACCGCCTGCCGGTCGGTCAGCCGGCCGTCGGCGAGCGCCTCGGTGCCGGTGGCGACGATCCGCTGGGGCGTCGAGGTGTCCGCGACGTCCACGAACGCCCGTTTCGTGATCTGGATGGTCGGGTCGGTCGCGAACAGCATCGGCGCCACGGTGGGCACGACCAGGTCTGCGTAGTTCGGGTCCTGCGAGCTGATCGCGTGCAGGATCGCGGTCGGGGTGTTCGCGGAGACCGCGCCCTCGGCCGCCGTGACGGTCACCGGTGCGCTGCGGTCGGCGTCCGGCGCGATCGTGAGGGTCGACGTGCTCAGGTGCAGCCCGTGGTACGCCCCCGCGGCGTCCACCGTGGCGGTGAACTGGAGCTCGCCGGCGGGGACCGGGGCGCCGGGCCGGAGCCCGAGCGTGTAGTCCTTGCCGTTCGGCTCGCCGGTGACCAGGGTGAAGGTCGGCGGCGAGGCGATGAGCGGGTTGCGGTAGGTGATCCGCCCGTCCCGGCTCGTCGACGGCGCGACGTTCCGGATGCCGGCCGGCGTCGCCACCGCCTCGGCGGGCACGCGGACCTCGACCGTGGCGGAGTCGTCCACCCGGACGACCGCCACGAACCGGGTACCGGCCGAGCCGTCCACCTCGGTCAGCGAGACGACCTGGGGGTTGAGCCGCGAGGCGTCGTGCGTCTCCGCGGTCGGCGTCGCGGTCACCTCGACCACGTCGGGGGTGACGGTGGCCTGGTCCAGGGCCGTGCTGGCGGTCAGCTCGAAGTGCAGGTCGCGGGCGAGGGTCGGGTCGGCCTGCCCGGCGGCCTGCTCGATCGTCAGCGCCGGCGCACAGGTCCCGGTGAGCGGCGCGACGCGGCTGAACTGCGAGGACTCCAGGTCGCCGTCACCGGTACCGCTGACGGCGCCGGAGTGCGTCTGCACCCGCACGAAGCCCTGCGCGACGCCCGTCTCGGGGTTCACGGGGACGTTGCCCCCGGTCTGGTCCGCGATCCGCTGCAGGCGGTCGTCCCCGACGAGCGGGAGCTCGACCCGGATGGTCTGGTCCGTCAGCGACGCGTAGGACGTCGTGCCGAGGTAGACCTCCGCGGTGCGGTCCCTCGTCCAGTAGAGGTCGACCAGCACCGGGACCTTCGGCGTCTGGTTCGCGGTGCCGGTGAGCGCCCGGACCGACACGTCGGCCACGCAGGCGGCGGTGCTGCCCGGCACGACGGCGGCCGCGGTCGGGTACCAGGTGTTGAGCTTGCGGTTCGAGGAGTTGCTCGCGTTGGCGTACAGGACCGTGCCCGTCCCGGTCTCCTCCCCGGACGCGGAGTTCGTGCCCCGGGCGGTGCTGCTGGACTCCGTGCCGAACACGTTCCGCGCGACCGTCACCCGGCCGGACTGGTACATCCGGATCGTCGACTGGCCGGCGTACCCGTTGAAGTAGTTGTCGGTGATGGCGAGGTTGCGCCGCGTCGTGTTGTTCGCGGTGGACGTGTTGCCCTGCAGGTAGATCGCGTACGGGTTCAGCCCCGCGGTGTTGCTGGTGCTGACGGTGCCGGGCTGCGCACGGACGAAGTCGTTGCGGGCGATCACGTTGTTCCCGTGCATCGCGGTGTAGGGCAGGACGATGAACGCGCCGTACTTGGTGGGGTCGCTGGTCGCGGCGCCGGCGTTGAAGCGGCGGTTGTCCAGGAACTGGTTGTCGACGATCGACAGGTCGCGCAGCGTGACGGCGTAGGAGGTGATCGACGTGTTGTTGCCCGCCGTCTCGCCGTTGCCGAAGGGGAAGGCGAAGACGTTCTTCGTGGCCGGCATGTTCTGCACGGTCGAGTTGCGGAACGTGAAGCCCGTCACCTGGATGCTGTTGTTCGTGGCGTTCCGGAACCGGAAGTCGATGAGCGAGGTGGCGCAGCCCCGGCCGTCGGTCGCCGTGCACGCGCCCGAGGTCGGGTAGTCGAACAGGACGTTGTCGATGGTGTAGTTGGTGAACGTGGTGTTCGCGGCCGAGTCGAACCAGAGCAGACCCGTGCGGGACGCGTTCGCCGTCGTGCCCGCGGGGTGGTGGTAGAAGCCCGACACGGTGTAGTTGCGCAGGGTGATGTTGCGCGACCCGCTGGTGAACGTCAGGAAGCGGTCGGCGACGTTGGACGCCCGGGTCCGGGTCTCACCGCCGTCGATGACCACGTTGTTCGCGTTCGGCCCCATGACGAACGACGAGCCGGAGCCGAAGATCTGCGACACGTTCAGGAACGTGACGTCGGGGCCGTTGACGAAGAACGCGGCTCCCTGGGAGGTGTCGTACGCCCCGTCGTTGATCGACAGCCGGTCGTCCAGGTCGATGGTGACGGGTGCCGTGATGCGGTAGAAGGCACCGCCGACGTCGAACGTGGACACCCGGCCGGTCGCGCTGCCGGTCGCGGTGGGGTACATCCAGTTGGGCCGGTTGCTCGCGGCGGCCGTGTTCGTCCCGTTCGGCACGATGTTGCCCTCGAGGCCGTCGGCGACCGTGATCAGCACCTGCCCCGGTCCTGCGTTCAACGCGTTGGACTCCTCGATCGCCGCCCGGAGCGTGCACGTCCCGGCCGCCGTGGCGCAGGTCCCGTCGCCGGGCGACGCGTCCGGTCCCCCGAACTCGACGGAGTCGACGACGAACGTGTGCACCGCGGCCGCGGCGGGCCGGGCCGTGACGACGGCGAGGCCGACGACGAGGAGCATGGCGAGCGCGGCGGCGCCGAAGCGGACCGCCTGCGGCTGCGCCCGGCGCGCGCCTCCGGCCGCGTGCCGGGCGCCCGCCGGCGCGGCGGTGCGGACGTGATGAGGGAACACAGCGAATACCTCCGGTCGTGGAACGGCACTGGTGCCGTCCGTCGGATACAGGGTGGGAAGGGGAACCGTGCTCAGTGGAGTGGGCACGGAGTGTGAGTAGCGCTCGGGCGCAGGTTGTGGGGTTGCACCCAGGCGGGGCCGCCCCAGATGAGTAGGCGGAGTCCGCCCGTGGGTACGGAGTGCTCGTCCTTCCGCTCAGCGCGGCACGACGAGCGCCTGCCCCAGGTCGTGCCGGCTGGACAGGCCGAGCTTCTGCAGTGCCCGGTAGACGTGGTTCTCGACCGTCCGCCGGCTCACGTGGAGCTGCTCCGCGATGTCGCGGTTGGTCCGCCCCGCCGCCACGAGGCGGGCGACCTCCAGCTCGCGCCTGGACAGCTCCGCGACCGCGCCCCAGCTCGCGGGCCCCTGCCTCAGCCAGCCGGCGACCGTCGGGCCCACGAGGCCCACGAGCTCGTCGGTCGCCACGGGCCGGTCACCCACGGAGACCCGCGCCGCGGACAGCGTGGTGAGCGCCGTCGCGGCCAGCTCCACCGCCATGTGCAGCGGTGCCCGCCTGATCGCGCTCTCCAGCTCCTCGACCCGGGGGTCGACGAGCGCGACCTGCAGCGCCAGCAGGGGGTCGTACACCGACCCGGGGACCCGCGCGCGCAGCGCGCTGATCTGCGCGGCCTCGTCCGGGGTCGGGACGCAGGAGCGGAACGCCCAGGAATCGCTGCCCGACGAGGTCCATCCCGCGGCCACCTCGCGTGCGCCCTCGCGCCACAGCAGGTCGTCCGCCTCCGCCCCCCGCCCCTCCACCCGCAGGAGCGCCGCCTGCGCCAGCACGCCGCGGGTGCCCAGCACCGGCCGGTAGCCGACCGGCGTCCGGGACAGCTCGTGCAGCAGCTGCTGCGCGACCTCGACGACTCCCTGGCGGGTGGACAGCACCGCGCCGAGCATCAGGCTGCGCCGGTGGAAGCTGTTGCCCAGCGGCCCGGGCGCACCGAGCCGGAGCACGGCGTTGACCACGTTCCAGGCCAGCGCGGGATGACCGGCCAGCGCCAGCGCGTGGGCCAGCGTCTTGCCGTGCACGCGGATCCCCGTCAGGTCGTGGTCGTCGTAGGCGGCCTCGAGGCGGGACCTGGCCGAGGCCACCGCCTCGGTGACCCGTCCGGAGAGCAGGAGCGCCGTGGTCCGCACCCCCTCGAGGTAGTGGTCGTACTCCGCGGGCATCCACTCGGGGACCGGCCCGGCGGCGTCGGCCAGGGCCACCGCGGCCGAGTACCGGCCGGCGGCCACCAGGCTCCCCGCCGCTCGCAGCCGGAGCTCCCCCGACCAGGGCTGCTCGCACGCCCCGGCCACGGACTCCAGGCGGTCGAGGAGGGGCCGGTCCGGCCAGTCCTCCCGCGCCGCCTCCCGGACGAGGGCCGTGATCTCCGCGTTCAGGTCGGACCCCTCCGGCACCGGCTCGTCCGACACCGCCCCGTCGGCGGGCTGCCACAGCGACCAGCGGTGCCGCAGGAGCCGGAACATCGCCAGGCGCCCCCGGTCGGCCTCGGCCGCGACGGGCGTGCTGTCGAACACCCGGCGCACCTCCCGGCACGCGGGCCGGCGCAGCAGCCGCACGAGGTACGGCAGGGCCGTGCGCACCGACGGGTCGGCCTCCCACGCCGCACGGGACGCGGCCTCGGCCTCCCGCGCGTGGGCGTGCAGGAACGAGGTCGCCTGCGCCGCCCACCGTGCGTCGGCGGCCCGCGGTGCGACCGAGACCGGGTCGCCGACGCGACGCCCGGCCGCGCCCCCGGGGCGCGGGTGCTCCCCCGCCCCGGGGGCGCCCGCCCCGGTCCCCCGACCGTCCAGCGCGCGGGCCAGCGCGGGCGGCGAGACCGCCAGCAGGTCGCCCGCCGCGCCGGGACCGACGTGCTGGCGCACCACGTGCCGGCGGCCCAGCAGCTCGGCCAGCACCGCCTCCGGCACCTCGGCCGGAACCTCGGCCGCGCGGACCGGGCCGTACCGGGCCAGCCACTGCAGGGCCTGGAGGGCGTCCGCCTGCAGATCGGGGACGAGGAGGTGGGCGACCGAGCTCATCGGCAGGTCGTCGAGGTCCCCGACGAGGCTCCAGGTGCCGCGCTCCTTGCGGACGACCCGGGCGAACCGCGCGGCGTCCACCACGGCCAGCGCCGTGGTGAGGTTGCCTGCGGACAGCTCCAGCACCGAGGACACGACCGTGGCGTCGGCGGGCCCGTCGAGCCGGTCCGCGACCAGCTGGGCGAGCGCCGCGTAGTCGAGCGGGGCGAGCTCGACCTCGGCCGGGCCCCGCCCGCTCAGGATCTTGGCCAGGGCAGGAGGGCGACCGTCGGCCACCAGCTCACCCGAGGCCGTCGCGACGAGCCGGGCCGAGGAGTGCGTCAGGATCGACCGCAGGAGCTCGAGCGCCGGCTCGGTCAGGTCGTGCAGGTCGTCCAGCAGCAGCACACCGCGCGACCCGAGGTCCCCGACGATCTGGTGCGCCGCGTCCTGCGGCGCGCGGCCGCCCCGCGGCCCGCCGGGCGCCCAGCCGCGGGCGGGGTCGAGGTGGTGGTGGTCCACGATGACCGAGGTGTAGCCGTGGGTGCCGACCGCGGAGGCCACCGCGCGCAGGCACGTCGTCCGCCCGGCACCCCGGTCGGCACGGATCACGACGTCCCGTCCGAGGCGCACCCACCGCGTGGCCGCAGCAGCGGCCGCGTCGAGCGTGTCCACCAGCGGCACCGTGGCGGGCTTCCAGACCGAGGGTGCGACGAGGTCGGCACCGGCCTGCCGGACGACGTGCTGCGTCACGCGATCTCCTCCCCCTGTTATCGGTTCGTGGAGTCCACGGTGGCGGCGGCAGACCCCTGCCACCAGGGCGTGAGTAGGCGTTCCGACGTCAGTGAGTAGGGTCCGGCGCGCATTGGTGGCCGGATACCCACGGAACCTCTCGCCGCGGGCGGTGCCCCGCCGTCCGGGTGAACCGGATCGGCGGCGCCGCAGGTACGGCGGCCCGTGCCGTTCACCCGGGACCTCCGACCCCTCCCCCGGCGCCGTGCGCGACCGATCGGACCGGCCCAGGGGGCAGTTCCGCCCGTCGCACGAGGACAAGGCGCCGACATGAGCACGACCACATCCACCCGCCGTACCACCACGAGCTCGTGGTTCCGCGACCGCGGGGTCCGCACCCGCATCCTGGCCGCCGTGCTGCTGGCGTCGCTGGTCGGCGCCGTCGTCGGGGTGATGGGCATCGCGGCGCTCGCACGCACGAACGACGCCGCGGGATCGCTGTACCGCGACAACTTCATGGGGCTCCAGTACGCCGCGAAGGCCCGGCGGGCCACCGTCGAGATGCGGTTCGCGCTCGCGAACCACGTGATCGCGGAGGAGCCGGCCGACAAGGACGCGGCCGAGCAGAAGATCGCGGCTGCTGAGGCCGAGGTGCGGGACGCGGTCACGGCGTACCAGGCACTCGACCTCGACCCCGGCGCGCGCGCCGAGCTCGACGCCTTCGTCACGGCGCTGGACGCGTACACCGCCCTGCGCGACGACAAGATGCTCCCGGCGAGCCGGGCGCACGACACCGAGCTGTACACGTCGATCCGCGACGGCGAGGCGCAGTCGATCATCGACCAGATGGGCGACAGCATGACGCAGCTCGTCTCCGGCGAGGAGGACGGCGCGGCCGCGGCTGCCGCCGCCGCGCAGCGCGGCTACGAGTCGAACCGCACGCAGGTGCTCGTCCTGCTCGTGCTGGGGACGGCGCTCGCCGTCGGCGTGGGCGCGCTCGTCGCCCGGTCGATCGTCCGCGGCCTGGGCCGGGTCCGCTCGGTCGCGGAGGGGCTCCGGCGCGGCGACCTGACCGTGCGCGCGGGACTGGCCTCGCGGGACGAGGTCGGGTCCATGGGTGCCGCGCTCGACGCCGCGGTGTCCGACCTGCGCGACGTCATCGGCACGATCGACACGTCGTCGGGCTCCCTCGCATCGGCGGCGGAGCAGATGTCGGCGGCCACCGGCCAGATCGCCGCGGCCGCCGAGGAGACCTCGGCCCAGGCCGGCGTGGTCTCCGCCGCCGCCGAGCAGGTGTCCCGCAACGTCCAGACGGTCGCCGCCGGGTCGGAGGAGATGGGGGCCTCCATCCAGGAGATCGCGCGCAACGCCACCCTGGCCGCCCAGGTCGCGGACCGCGCCGTCGCCACCGTCGGCGGCACCACGACCACGATGGGCCGGCTGGGCGAGTCCAGCAAGGAGATCGGCAACGTCGTCAAGCTGATCACCTCGATCGCGGAGCAGACGAACCTGCTGGCGCTCAACGCCACGATCGAGGCGGCCCGCGCGGGCGAGGCGGGCAAGGGGTTCGCGGTGGTGGCCGGCGAGGTCAAGGAGCTCGCGCAGGAGACCGCCCGGGCGACCGACGAGATCGCGCGCCGCGTCGAGTCGATCCAGGGCGACGCCGCCGGCGCCGTGACCGCGATCGACGAGATCAGCGCGATCATCGCCCAGATCAACGACTACCAGATGACCATCTCCAGCGCGGTCGAGCAGCAGACGTCCACCACCGCGGAGATGAACCGCAGCGTCTCCGAGGCCGCGACGGGGTCGACCCAGATCGCCGCGAACATCTCCGGGGTGGCGGAGGCGGCCGGCACGACCACGCAGGGGGTGTCCGAGTCCCAGCAGGCGGTCGTGTCGCTGGCCCGGATGTCCGCGGGGCTCAAGGACGTGGTGGGTCGGTTCACCGTCTGACCGCGTGGCGCGCCGGCGGCCGGGCGACCGGCCGCCGGCGCGCGCGGGAGAGGGGTGGTGGCGTGTCGGACCCTGGTGCCAGGTGGGGTCGTGACGGCACGCTGGACGGCACCACGACCGACGAGGGGACGCGCATGCGCGAGCACGCCTTCGTCCGGGTCACCCCGGACGCGCTCCACGACCTGACCGACCGGCTGGCCCGGACCCGCACCGTCCGGACGCCCGCCCTGGACCGGCCGCTCGGGGTCGACCCCGACGTGCTGGCCGACCTCCTGGCGCACTGGCGCACCGGGTTCGACTGGCGAGCCCAGGAGGACCGCATCGCCGCCCGGCCCTGGTACGAGACCGAGGAGGCGGCGGTCCCGGTGCGCGCGATCGTCCGCCGCGCCGCCGCACCCGACGCCCCGGTCGCGGTCCTGCTGCACGGCTGGCCCGACCCGGTGCTGCGGTTCGACCGCGTGCTCGCCGAGCTGACGGACGTGACGGTGGTCGTCCCCGCCCTGCCGGGGTTCCCGTTCTCGGCACCGGTCGACGGCGGCGGGCTCTCGGCCGTCGCGATGGCCGACGCCGTGGCGGCGGCGCTGCGCGAGCTCGGGTTCGGGCGCTACGTGGTCTCGGCGGGCGACGTGGGCTGCGACGTCGCCGAGGCGCTCGCCGCCCGGCACCCCGAGGCGGTGACCGCGCTGCACCTGACCGACGTCTCCCAGTACCACTTCCTCGTCGACCTCCCCGAGGACCTGACCGAGGAGGAGCGGGCGTACGTCGCGTACGGCCACCGCTGGCAGGCGGAGCAGGGCGGCTACATGCACGAGCAGTCCACCCGGCCCGGCACGCTCGCGGTGGGGCTCGGCGACTCCCCCGCGGGCCTGGCCGCGTGGATCGTCGAGAAGCTGGTGGCCTGGACGGACTCGGACGGTGACCTGTTCCGCGCGTTCACGCGGGACGAGGCCCTCACGTGGGTCAGCGCGTACTGGTTCACCGGCACGATCGGGACGTCCTTCACCCCGTACGCCGCGGGCGGCGCCAAGGACTGGCCCCGCATCGCTGCGCCCACCGTGCTCACCGTCTTCGCCCACGACCTCGTCAACGCCCCGCGCCGGTTCGCCGAGCGGTTCTTCACCGTCGCGGACTGGCGCGAGCACGCCCACGGCGGGCACTTCGCGGCGTGGGAGCGCCCGGCCGACTACCTGTGGGGGGTGCGCCGCGCCGTCGAGCTCCGCCGGCGGGACTGAGGGGCGGACCCGGCTCCGCCCTACGCTGTCGCCGTGGCCGCCACCCCCCTCCGCCGCGTCGCCGTGCTCGTCCTCGAGGGCGCGAAGCCGCTGGACGTCGGCATCCCGGCGCAGGTGTTCACGAACCGGCCGAGCATGCCGTACGAGGTCCGGGTCTGCGGCCCCGCCCCCGGGCTCGTCCGCGGCGGCGACGGGCTGTCGTACCACGTCGCCGACGGGCTGGACGCGCTGGCGTGGGCCGACGTCGTGTTCATCCCGGGCTACCGGCACCCGGACCAGGAGGACCCGCCGCCGGCCGTCGTCGCCGCTCTCGTGGCCGCGCACCGGCGCGGCGCCGACCTGGCCGCGATCTCCACCGGCGCGTTCGCCCTCGCTGCCACCGGCCTGCTCGACGGCCGCCGCGCCACCACGCACTGGCACTACACCCGGGCGTTCGCGACCCGCTACCCGCGCGTCACCGTCGACGAGAACGTGCTGTTCGTCGACGAGGGGCAGGTGCTCACCTCCGCGGGCGCGGCGTCGGGGATCGACCTGTGCCTGCACCTCATCCGGCGCGACCTCGGGGTCGCGCCGTCCAACCACGCCGCCCGGCGTCTGGTCGCGGCGCCGTACCGGTCCGGCGGCCAGGCGCAGTACGTGCCGCGCAGCGTGCCCGAGCCGCTGGGCGAGCGGTTCGCGGCGACCCGGGAGTGGGCGCTGCACCGGCTCGGCGAGCCG
Organism: Cellulomonas hominis; assembly: GCF_005239125.1. Classification (GTDB taxonomy): domain Bacteria; phylum Actinomycetota; class Actinomycetes; order Actinomycetales; family Cellulomonadaceae; genus Cellulomonas; species Cellulomonas hominis_A. Next base: position 19,870 of record NZ_SZYE01000026.1, read on the forward strand.
CTGACCCTGGGCGCGCTCGCCCGGCACGCCGCGGTGTCGCCGCGCACGTTCTCCCGCCGGTTCGTGGAGGACTCGGGGTACACGCCGATGGAGTGGGTGCTGCGGGCCCGGGTCGACGTGGCGCGCGAGCTGCTGGAGCGCTCGCAGCGGTCGGTCGAGCAGATCGCGGTCGACGTCGGGCTGGGGACGGGGGCGAACCTGCGGCGGCACTTCCAGCGCGTCCTGGGGACGACGCCGAGCGAGTACCGGCGCACGTTCGCGCGGGGCGAGTAGACCGCGACGTCCGCGGGCCTCAGCCGGCCGACGCCTTCCGGCCCCGCCCACGACGATCCGCGTGGGGCGCGCCGGAAGGCGTAGGCCGCGTGGCGGCCGGCTCGGGCACGCCGGGCGCGGTGGACACGCGGCCCGAGCGGCGGCGCGGGGGCGGGGTGATGGCGGCGCCGGTGGCGAGATCCGTGCGGACCATGGCGCCCGCGCCGCTGTCCGGCGCGCGGCCCGGCACCGAGGCTGGAGGCGTCCCGAACGCGAGACCCACCGGAGGTACCCATGACCCGCGTCGCCATCAACGGCTTCGGACGCATCGGCCGCAACGTCCTGCGCGCGATCCTCGAGCGCGGCAGCGACCTGGAGGTCGTCGCCGTCAACGACCTCACCGAGCCCGCGGCCCTGGCCCGGCTGCTCGCGTTCGACTCGACGGCCGGGCGGCTGGGGCGGCCCGTCTCGGTGGACGGCGACCACCTCGTCGTGGACGGCCGCCGCATCGCCGTCCTCGCCGAGCGCGAGCCCGCCCGGCTCCCGTGGGCGGAGCTCGGGGTCGACGTCGTGCTCGAGTCGACCGGTCGGTTCGCGAGCGCCACCGCCGCCCGCGGCCACCTCGACGCCGGGGCGCGCGCCGTGCTGGTCGGGGCGCCGTCCGACGGCGCGGACGTCACCATCGCCTACGGCGTGAACACCGACGCCTACGACCCGGCCGCGCACACCGTCATCTCCAACGCCTCGTGCACGACGAACGCGCTCGCGCCACTGGCCCTGGTGCTGGACGACCTCGCCGGGATCGAGCACGCGTTCATGACCACGGTGCACGCCTACACCCAGGAGCAGAACCTGCAGGACGGGCCCCACCGCGACCCCCGCCGCGCGCGGGCGGCCGCCGTCAACATCACCCCGACGACGACGGGCGCCGCCAAGGCGATCGGTCTGGTGCTGCCGCAGCTCGACGGCCGGCTGTCCGGCGACTCGATCCGGGTGCCGGTCCCGGTGGGCTCGATCGTCGAGCTCAACGCGACCGTCGCGCGGGACGTCACCCGCGAGGACGTGCTGGCCGCGTACCGTGCCGCGGCCGCGGGTCCGCTCGCCGGGGTGCTGGAGTACTCGGAGGACTTCCTGGTCTCGTCCGACATCGTCGGGAACCCGGCGTCGTCGGTGTTCGACTCGCACCTGACGCGGGTCGACGGGCGGCACGTGAAGGTCGTCGCCTGGTACGACAACGAGTGGGGGTTCTCGAACCGCGTGGTCGACACGCTCGAGCTGATCGGGCTGTCGCAGGGCTGAGCCGCGCGGGGACGACGAAGGCCCGGACCAGATGGTCCGGGCCTTCGTCACCGATCGGCATCGGCACTGCGTAGCGGGGACAGGATTTGAACCTGCGACCTCTGGGTTATGAGCCCAGCGAGCTACCGAGCTGCTCCACCCCGCGTCGGTGCCCCCACCCTACGCGACCCGGGCGCCGGGACCTAGTCGGCTCGGGGCACGCCCCGGCTACCCCCGCACCCGCAGGCCGTCGACGAGCAGGCGCACCATCGGGTTCGGCGAGCCGTCCGCCGACGGCGCGCGGTGGCTCAGGTCGCCGATCGCCTGGAGGAGGTCGAGCGCGTCGACGTCGGGCCGGACCTCGCCGCTGGCCACGGCGGCCTCGAGGAGGGAGCGCAGGGCCGGCCCGAGGGTCGCCTCCAGGTAGGCGGGCAGCGCGTCGAACGCCGGGTCCCCGGAGCGGAGGGCCGCCGCGAGCCCCTGCTTGGTCGCGACGAACTGCGTGAACCGCGCGATCCACTGGTCCAGCGCCTCGCCGGGCGGGTACCGGCGCCGCAGCTCCTCGGCGGCCGCGGCGGTCGCGTCGATCTCCGTGGTGAAGACCGCGGTCACGAGGTCCGCCCGCGTGGGGTAGTGCCGGTAGAGGGTGCCGACGCCGACCCCGGCCTCGGCGGCCACCTCCCGCGCCGGCGCGTCGACCCCCGAGCGCTCGAACACGGCCCGGGCGGCGACGAGCAGGGCGTCGGCGTTCTGCCGGGCGTCGGCGCGCAGGGGCCGGGAGCTGGCGGACGAGGTCATGGCTCACCTCACTAGACAAACGGAACGGCGTTCCGTATGGTCGGCGACATCGAAGCGGAACGGTGTTCCGCCACCAGCATACGGGAGGCACGCATGCAGTACCGCACCCTCGGGCGCACCGGCATCAAGGTGACGCCCTACGCGCTCGGCGCGATGATGCTCGGCTCGCTGGGCAACCCCGACCGCCGGGAGGGCGTCCGGATCATCCACCGCGCGCTCGACGCCGGGATCAACCTCGTCGACACCGCCGACCGCTACGGCGACTCGGAGGAGGTCGTCGGCGAGGCGCTGCAGGGGCGTCGCGACCAGGTCGTCCTCGCGACGAAGTTCCACGGCCCGGTCGACGACGACGTGAACCACCGGGGCGCCTCGCGGCGCTGGATCGTGCAGGCCGTCGAGCGCTCGCTGCGGAACCTGCGCACCGACCACATCGACCTCTACCAGCTGCACCGCCCCGACCCCGACACCGACATCGAGGAGACGCTCTCCGCCCTCACCGACCTCGTGCGGCAGGGCAAGGTCCGGGCGATCGGCTCCTCGTCCATGCGCGGCTCCGAGATCGTCGAGGCGCAGTGGGCCGCCGAGCGCCGCGGGTTCGAGCGGTTCCGCAGCGAGCAGCCGAACTACTCGGTCCTGGACCGCGAGATCGAGCGCGAGATCCTGCCCGTCGCGCAGCGCTACGGGATGGGCACCCTCGTGTACAGCCCGCTCGCCGGCGGCGCGCTGACCGGCAGGTACCGGGCCGGGCAGGCGAACGACACGTTCCGGGCCGGCACCGGGATGCGCCACTTCCGCGACGAGCGGCGCCTGGCCGCGGTGGAGCAGCTCCTCACGCTGTCGGACGAGGTCGGGATCCCGCTGCCGCACCTCGCGATGGCGTTCGCGATCGCGCACCCGGGCGTGACGTCCGCGATCATCGGGCCCCGGACCCTGGAGCAGCTCGAGAACACGCTCGCCGGCGCGGACGTCGTGCTCACCGACGACATCCTCGACCGGATCGACGCGATCGTGCCGCCGGGCGAGAGCATCGGCGCGATGGACATGGTCTACCGCGGTCCGGAGGTCGCCGACCCCGCCCTCCGGCGACGTCCGGACGCCGAGCGCGCGGCCCGCTAGGCGTCGCTCGCGGCGAACAGCACGAAGGCCCGGACCAGATGGTCCGGGCCTTCGTCACCGATCTGCATCGGCACTGTGTAGCGGGGGCAGGATTTGAACCTGCGACCTCTGGGTTATGAGCCCAGCGAGCTACCGAGCTGCTCCACCCCGCGTCGGTGATCACTACGTTACGCCAGCGTGACGGGTGATCCAAATCGAGGTGCCGTGCCCTCGGTCACACCCTCCCCTGACCTGCCGCACGGCCGACGCGCGGCGGGCCGGCTCCCCCGCGAGGGAACCGGCCCGCCGTCGCGCGCGCCCGGGACTCAGCCGCCCGAGCCGCCCAGCTCCGCGTCGGCCGCCGCGGCGTCCTCCAGGGCCTCCTGGAGCCGGGCCTGCGCCTGGCCGTAGGCGGCGAAGTCGCCGTCGGCCAGCGCGGCCTGCCCGTCCTGGTACGCCTGGGTGGCCCGGTCGATGGCCTGCGTCAGCCGGGTCTGGGCGTCGGTGGCACCGGCACCCGTGTCCCCGGTCGGCGCGGGCGTCGGCGTGGCGGTGCCGTCGCCGGTGTCCCCGGTGTCGCCGCCGGTGTCACCGCCGGCCGGTGGCGTGATCTCGTTGCCGGCGTCGCCGGCGGACGTGCCGTCGTCACCGCCGAACACCTGGTCCAGCGCCTCGTCGAGGGTGCTGGCGAACCCGATCTGGTCGCCGAAGGACACCAGCACCCGCTGCAGCAGCGGGAACTGCGTGCCGCTCGCCGCCTGGACGTAGACCGGCTGCACGTACAGCAGGCCGCCGCCGACGGGGAGGGTGAGCAGGTTGCCGCGGATGACCTGGGAGTCGCCGCGCGCGAGGATGTTCAGCTCGTTCGACACGTCCGGGTTGGACGAGAAGTTGTTGTTCATCTGGTTCGGGCCCGGCACCGTCGAGTCGCGTGGCAGCTCGAGGAGCCGGATCTTCCCGTAGCCCTCCGCGGGTTCGCCCTCGGCCGACCCTGCCTCCGCGTCGACCGCGATGTACCCGGTCAGGACGTCCCGGGCGTTGCCGCCCGCGGGCACGTACGTCGACATGAGGGAGAAGGTCGCCGCGTCCTGCGTCGGCATCTCCAGCGTCAGGTAGTACGGCGGCTGCGCGACGCTCTGGCCGGAGGCCGTCGGGTCGTTCGGGGTGCGCCACGCGTCGTTGCCCGAGAAGAACTGGCCCGGGTCGGTCACGTGGTACGTGCCGAGCAGGGTCCGCTGCACCTTGAACAGGTCCTCCGGGTACCGGATGTGGCTCATCAGCTGGGAGCTGATCTCGGACACCGGCTCGAGCGAGGTGTCGAAGACGTTGCTCCAGGCCTGCAGGACCGGGTCCTGGTCGTCCCACGCGTACAGGGTGACGCTGCCGTCGTAGGCGTCGACCGTGGCCTTCACCGAGTTGCGGATGTAGTTGACCTTCTCCGGCTGCAGGGCCGCGATGGTGGTCGACGTCTCCGTCAGCGAGTCCACGGTGGCGTCCTCGAGGGACTGCGCCGCCGCGTACGGGTACTGGTTCGACGTCGTGTAGCCGTCGACGATCCACTTGACCCGCCCGTCGACGACCGCGGGGTACACCCGGCCGTCGAGCGTGAGGTACGGCGCGACCTTCTGGACGCGCTCGACCGGGTCGCGGTCGTAGAGGATCTGCGACTCGGACGTCACGCGGTCGGAGAACAGGATCTGCTCCGAGCCGAACTTGATCGAGTACAGCAGCTTGTTCCAGAACGTCCCGATCTCCGGGCCGGCCGAGACCTCGTCGGTCGGGAACGAGGTGTTCACCGCGCCGCCGGACTCGTCGTCCGGGTAGTCGAGCTCCCACTCGGAGCCCTCGGGGGCGCCGACGATCGAGTAGCTCGGCGAGCTCTGGCCGAAGTAGATCCGCGGCTCGTACTCGCCCATCTCGCCGGTGGACGGGATGCCGCCCTCCCAGAACTCGGGGGCGCCGCTCGACGTCGTGGTGTTGCCGTACGCCGCGACGACGCCGAAGCCGTGGGTGTAGACGGTCGCGTCGTTCGTCCAGTTCCGGCGCTGGGCGTCCAGGCCGTCCAGGTCGAGCTCGCGGACCGCGATCACGGTGTCGCGGCTCTCGTCCGCCACGTCGTACCGGTCCACCGACAAGGTGTCCGGGAAGGAGTAGAAGCCACGGATCTGCTCGAGCTGGCGGAACGAGTCCGACACGACCTGCGGGTCGAGCAGGCGGATGGAGGCGGTGGTCTCCGCGTCCTCCCGCAGCGCCCCCGGCTCGGCGGTGACGTTCGCGTTGTAGTCGCTGGTCTCGACGTCCTCCAGGCCGTACGCGGCGAGCGTCGCGTCGATGTTGCGCTGGATGTACTCCGACTCGGCGTCCTGCTGGTTCGGGTTCACCTGGAACCGCTGGACGACCGCCGGGTAGATGCCGCCGATGGCGACCGCGCTGACGATCATCAGGCCGACGCCGATCGCCGGGAGCTTCCAGGTGCCGCGCACGGCGGCGACGACGAACATCAGGGCCACGACCAGGGCGACGCCCGCGAGGATGCTCTTCGACGGGATGACCGCCTTGACGTCCGTGTAGGAGGCGCCGGCGAACCGGTCGCCCTCCTGCGTGAGGATCGAGTACCGGTCGAGGAAGTAGTTGGCCGCGATCAGCACCATGAGGACGGCCGCGATCACGGACAGGTGCACCCGGGCGGCACGCGTCATGCGCGGGGTGCCCGCGGAGCCGCCGACCCGGAACCCGCCGTACAGGTAGTGCGTCGCCACGGCGGCGATGCCGGCGAGCACCGTCACGGCCATGAGGAAGCTGACGACGAACCGCATGCCCGGGAGCTCGAACATGTAGAACGAGAGGTCCACGCCCCACTGCGGGTCCTCGCGGCCCACCTCGGTGCTGTGCATCCACAGCTGCACGGTGCTCCACTGCTGGGAGGCGGCGATGCCGGCGAACAGGCCGAGCACGGCGGGGCCGGCGACGAGCACGACGCGCCGCAGCGGCTCGACGGCCTCGCGGTACGCGTCGAGGCTGGCCTGCTCCTGGTTCGACGGCGCGTACACCGGCCGCGTGCGGTAGCCGATCGCGAGGCTGGAGAACACGGCGCCGCCCATGACGAGCAGGCCGGCGAGGAACAGCGCGCCGCGGGTCAGCCACTGGGTCCACAGCACCTGGGAGAACCCGAGCTGGTCGAACCACAGGACCTCGGTCCAGAGCTGGGCGAGCAGCAGCACCGCGACCACGACCAGCGCGAGCACCACGACGGTGATCGCGAGCGGGCTCGGCCGGCGGCGGCCGGGGGCGCCCCTCGGTGGCCGGGGCGGGCGTGGCCCCCGGGGCTGTCGGGCGGACGGGTTGGCGAAGGTCACGGCCTTGAGGTCCTCGTCGTCGGGTACGGATCGCGCGTGGACGCGGCGGGCAGGGCCCGGCGCTCACGCAGGTCACAACGCGCCCGGCGGCCTCAAGGTTCCCACAGCGGGCACCCCACGCACCCACCCCCGGCGCGCGTGCCCGGCCCGCGCCGCGGGTGCGAGGATGGCGACCGTGACGCAGACCCCGCAGACCCCCGACAGCACCCCCGCCCAGCGCGCGCTCGCCGCCGCGGTCGTCGAGATCGAGCGGCACGTCGCCACCGGCGGCTGGGACGGGCCGGTGCGGGTGTTCGCCCTGGTCAGGACGCAGGCCGCCCTGGACGCGGAGCCGGCCCTCGCCTCGCAGCTCCCGCCGGACGTGCTGGCCGCCGCGGCCGCCGACCCGGACCACCTGACCTCGGTCGAGCAGGAGGGCCTGCCCGCGAGCGACGACCTGGAGGGCCTGCTCGGCGCGATCGCGTGGCCGGACGGGGTCGACGGCGCGGCGCTGACCGTCGAGCGGATCGTGCTGCCGCCGGAGGCCGAGGAGGACCTGCCCGAGGACCCGGACGCCGCCCTGGACGCGCTGCTCGGCCACCCGCAGCGCCAGGACGTGCGGCTCGCCGTGGGCGTGCTGCGCGACGGGCCGTCGTGGTGCGCGGTCCGGCAGCGATCCGACGACCGGGACGACGCCGTCGGCCAGGGCGAGGACGTCGTGCCGGGCCTGGTCGAGGGGCTGCGGGCGACGTTCGCCTGACCGCGCGGGGCGGCCCGCCGGGTCAGCCCGCGTCCGCCGCCGTGCAGGTCGGCAGGTCGTCCGCCTCGCCGGCGCCGATCGCCTCGACCGCCTCGCGGGCCTCGTGCAGCGTCGCCACCTTCACGACCGTCAGGCCGTCGGGCACGTTCCCCACGACCTCGTCGCAGTTGTCCACCGGCGCGAGGAACCAGTCCGCCCCGTCGCGCAGCGCGCCGGCCATCTTCTGCCGGATGCCGCCGATCGGCCCGACGGCGCCGTTGAGGTCCATCGTGCCGGTGCCGGCGATGACCTGGCCCGCGGCCTCGTCCTCGGGGGTCAGCTTGTCGATGATCCCGAGCGCGAACATCGTGCCCGCGCTGGAGCCGCCGATCTGGTCGATCCGGATGGAGACGTCCACCGGCGGGTCGAACGTCGGGTCGATGTAGACGCCGAGCTGGCTGCCCTCGTCGTCCTCGCGCGCACCGGTGACGACGTCGAGGTCGACCTCGGCGCCGTCCCGCTGCACGCCGAGCGTGACGGTCGTGCCGGGCTCGGTCGCGTCCAGCAGGTCGATGAGCTGGCCGTAGGACGTCAGCGGCGTGCCGTCGTAGGACAGCAGCACGTCCCCGGGCTCGACGACGCCGACCGCGCCCGTGCCCTCGACGGCCTCGTGCACGGTGAGCGTGACCGGCACGGTGTACCCGAGCTCCTCGAGCGCGGCGACCGTGGCGTTCTCCTGCGAGGACACCATCTGCGCCTCGTTCTGCTGGTCCAGCTGCTCCTGGGTCGCGTCCTGCGGGAACACCGACTCGACCGGCAGCACCCGCCGGGACGGGCTGAGCCAGCCCTGCAGCACGCCGAGGACGCTCGACGGGTAGCCCGGCCCGCCCGTGGTCGACACGGTCGTGAGCCGCAGCTCCCCGGTGGAGTCGTAGGTCTCGGCGCCGTCGATCGTGATGAGCGGCTGGTCGTCGTGCGAGCCGAGGGTGTCCAGCGTCGGCCCGGGCGAGTTCACCGCGTACGGCACCGGCATCAGCAGCAGCACGACCAGCAGCACCGCGGTCAGCAGCACGCCGCCGGACACCAGGGCGGCACGGCGCGTGACCGGCGGCGCGGGCTCGGCCGGGTCGGCGGGGCCGGTGGCGTCGGCGCCGTCCGCGGGGGTCGCGACGTCCGGCGGCAGGCCGGTCCCGCCGAGCGGGTCGGCCCCGCCGGCGGGCGACGCGTCGGGGTCCGAGGGGGTTCCGGGCTGGGCGTGCACCGGACGATCATGCCGCACCCACCCGTGCGGGTCGCGTGCGCCCTCAGCGAACCGGAGGTGATGGCCTGGTCCGCGTGCGCGGGGGTGTGGTTACGGTGGCACCACGACGAGCCCGGGAGCACCGAGATGACCGACGACCCCACCGCGCGCCAGCCCGGCGAGCCCTCCGACGGCGCCGCCTGGGAGCAGATGCTGCGCCAGATGTTCGGCCCGGGCGCGGACGAGGCGCTCCGCCAGATGCGCGAGCAGGGCCTCGACCCCGCGGAGATGGCCCGCGCCTCCGGCCTGCCCGACGACCCGATGCTGATGAACCAGGTGATCGCCCAGGTGCAGCGGATGCTGTCGTCGAGCGGCGACGGCCCGGTGAACTGGGACGTCGCGCACGACATGGCCCGGCAGGTCGCGGTGACCGGCGGCGACCCGACCCTGAGCCCGGCCGAGGCGCGCCAGGCGACCGAGGCGCTCGGCGTCGCGGAGCTCTGGCTCGACGCGGCGACGGACCTGCCCCCGGCGGGCGGGCACGTGCGCGCGCTGTCCCGCTCGGAGTGGGTGGAGCAGACCCTGCCGACCTGGCGCACGCTCACCGAGCCGGTCGCCACGTCGATGTCGACCGCCCTGGCCGCGACGCTCGCCGACCAGCTGCCCGAGAGCATGGACCTGCCGCCCGGCCTCGGCGCCGCCGGCCTCGACCCCGCCGCGATGATGCGCCAGCTCGGCGCCCTCGTGTTCGGGATGCAGGTCGGCCAGGCGGCCGGCTCGCTGTCCCGCGAGGTGTTCGGGCTCACCGACGCCGGCCTGCCGCTGGTCGCCGAGCCCGCGACCGCCCTGGTGCCGCGGAACGTCGCCGAGTTCGCCGACGGCCTGGAGATCCCGCTCGAGGAGGTGCGGCTGTTCCTCGCGCTCCGCGAGGCGGCGCACGCCCGGCTGTTCACGCACGTCACCTGGCTCCGCGGCCACCTGCTGGCGGCGGTCGACGCGTACGCCCGCGGCATCACCATCGACGTGGAGAGCCTCGAGGAGTCGGTCCGGGCCATCGACCCCACGGACCCGACCGCGCTGCAGGGCGCCCTGTCCTCCGGGGTGTTCGCGCCGCAGACCACGCCCGAGCAGCGCGCCGTGCTCGCCCGGCTGGAGACCGCGCTCGCGCTCGTCGAGGGCTGGGTCGACGAGGTCGTCGCGACCGCCGCGCTCCCCCACCTGCCGCACGGCGTCGCGCTGCGCGAGATGATCCGCCGTCGCCGCGCCGCCGGCGGGCCCGCCGAGCAGACGTTCGCGACCCTCGTCGGCCTGGAGCTGCGGCCCCGGCGGTCCCGGGACGCGGCCGCCCTGTGGGCGCGCATCGCCCGCGAGCAGGGCCCGGAGGCGCGCGACGCCGTCTGGGACCACCCGGACCTGCTGCCGACCGCCGAGGACCTCGACGACCCCGCCGGGTACGCCGGACGCCGCGCCGCGGCGGAGGGCGAGCACGCGGACCTGGACCGGGCGCTGGCGGAGATCCTGGGCGACGACGGCGGTGCCGACGAGTCGTCCGGCGACGAGCCGACCGGCGACGACCCGGCCCGCTGAGCCGCCCCGGCCCCGGGGCGGTCAGTCCGCCTCGGGGTCGGCCACGTCCTCCTCGGCGGCCGCGTCCGGCGCCGCGCCGTCGTCCGCGGGCGCGCGCTCGGCGAACGAGTAGCCCTCGAGGAACCCCCGTGCCCGCTCGGTGCGGGGGTACGCCTCGAGCTCGGCCCAGAACTCCGGCCCGTGCCCGGCGTGCAGCAGGTGCGCGAGCTCGTGCAGGAGCACGTAGTCGGTGACCCACGCGGGCATCCCGCGCAGCCGGTCGGACAGCCGGATGCTGCCGTCCGCGACCGTGCAGGACCCCCAGCGCCGGCCCTGGTTGCCGGACCACCGGACGCTCGACGGCACGGCGCGACCGCCGAGGTAGCGCTGGTTGAGCTCGGCGGCCCGGCGGACCAGCTGGTCGTCGGACGGGCGGCGGCGCTGCTCCTGGCTCGCGAGCCGGTCGAGCATCCGGCGCACCCACTCGCGCTCCTGGGCGCGGGTGAACCGGGCCGGGATGGCGACGATCGTGCGGCCGCCCTCGCGGTAGGCGGTGACGGTGCGGGACCGGCGGCGGGAGCGGCGCACCTCGACGGGGCCGAGCCGGGGGTCGCCGTCGGCGCCGGGCGCGGAGCCGGCCACCGGACCGCCCGCGGCGCTGGCGCCGGCGGCGGGGCGCGCGTCGGGCGCGGCGGCCGCGGGCACGGCCGAGCGCACCGGGTCGACCGGCGTCCGGGGGTGCTCCCGCGACGGCTGCACGTCCAGCACCGTAGCGGTTCGGGCCGCTGATCTGGGGCAACTGCCGCACGACGGGCGGGCGGAACCCTCCCGCGACCGCCGCACGGCGTGGATACTGGCCCGGGCGCCGGGAACCCGGCGTCGTCCACCCGATGCGAGGAGACAGACATGGCCGAGACCTACGCCGGCGAGTTCTACTGCGTGAAGTGCAAGGAGAAGCGTCAGGCCGAGGGCGAGGTCGTCGTCTCCGAGTCCGGTCGCCGGATGGCCAAGGCCACCTGCCCGGTGTGCAGCACCAAGCTGAACCGGATCCTCGGCAAGGCCTGAGCAGAACCCGACCTGTGGACGACGGCGTCCGCCCCCGCCCGGGGTGCCACGGTGGTGGCACTCGACGGGACGGGGGTGGGGCACCGTGCAGCTCCGGCAGGGACTCCGCGTGCTGCGGCGCGCGGCCGACGAGGTCCAGGTGGGCCTCGACCCGCGGTGGGCGGTGCGGGTCGCGGGGCTGAGCCCCGAGCGGGCCGACCGGCTCCTGCGGGCCCGCGACCGCCGCGTCGACGACGCCCTGCCCGCACCCGCGCTCGACGCGCTGGGCGCCGCGGGGCTGCTGCGGCCGGCCGGGTCGCGGCCGCGGCGGGTACGGCCCGACCTGCGG
>NZ_SZYE01000270.1 GCF_005239125.1 Cellulomonas hominis
GGCCCGCCGCACCCGCCCGGCGCCGGCGCCACGGGCCCCGCCCGCCGAGCGTCCCGGGCGTCGTCCTCGGCACCCTGCTCGCGATGCTGGCCATGACCCCGTCGCTCCTCCCCCGCGACTGGCTGTTCCAGGCCCTCGTGTCGGGCATCTCGGGCGCGATCGGCTACGGGGTCGGCGTCGCCCTCGCGTGGGCGCTGCGCCACCTGCGCGCCTGGCGCGGGCTGGTCGTGGTCGCGCGGCACCGCGTCCCGCCGCGCGTGCGGGTCGCGGTGCGGCCGTGGCGGCTGCCGGCGCTGGCGGTGCTGGTCGTGGCCGGGCTGGTCCTGGCGCTGGCGAGCGGCGCGCGGTGGCAGCGCGAGATGACCGAGGCGATCGGGATGCCCGGCCCGAGCACGGGCGACTGGCTGCGGGCCGGGCCGCTGCTCGTGCTGGTGGCGGCCGCGTTCGTCCTGCTGGCGCGCGGGCTGCGCTGGGTCGGCCTGCGGGTCGAGCGCGGGCTGCAGCGCTGGCTGCGGTTCCCGCGGCTGCTGGCCGGCGCGGTGGCCGTCGTCCTGGTCGCGGTGCTGACGGTGGTGCTGGTGAACGACGTGCTGCTGGGCCGGGCGCTGTCCGCCGCGGACGGGGCGTTCGCCCTGGCCAACACGGAGGACCACCCCGGGGTGACGCAGCCCGAGGCGCCGGAGCGGTCCGGGTCGCCGGCGTCGCTGGTGCCGTGGGACACCCTCGGGCGGGAGGGCCGCCGGTTCGTCGCCGAGGGACCCACCGCCGACGAGCTCGCCGCCGCGTCGGGCACCGGCGCGACGACGACGCCGGTCCGGGTGTTCGCGGGGCTCGACAGCGCCGGGACCGCCGAGGGGCGCGCGGACCTCGCGGTGGCGGACCTCGAGCGCGCCGGCGGGTTCGACCGCGCGGTGCTCCTGGTCGTGACGACCACGGGCAGCGGCTGGGTCAACGACTCGGCCGTGTCCGCGCTGGAGCTGATGCACGGCGGGGACACCGCGACCGTCGCGACCCAGTACTCGTACCTGCCGAGCTGGCTGTCGTTCCTGGTCGACAAGTCCCGCGCCGCCGACGAGGCCCGGGCGCTCGCCGCCGCGGTCGAGGCGCGGGTCGCCGCCCTGCCGCCGGAGGACCGCCCGCAGCTGCTCGCCTACGGCGAGAGCCTCGGCTCGTACGGCTCGGAGAGCGCCTACGACTCGCTCGCGGACATCCGCGCCCGGACGGACGGCGTGCTGTGGGTGGGCCCGCCGAACTCCAACCCCGTGTGGCACGCGCTGATGGACCGGCGGGACCCCGGCACCACGCCCGGCGCCCCGGTGTACGCGAGCGGCCTGCTCGTGCGGTTCGCCGGTGACACCGAGCAGATGGCGACGCCGCCGACCGCGTGGGAGGACCCGCGGGTGCTGTACCTGCAGCACGCCTCCGACCCGATCGTCTGGTGGGGGCCGGACCTGCTGCTGAGCCGCCCCGACTGGCTCGCCGCCCCGCACACCGGCGAGGGCGGCCTGACGATGACCTGGTACCCGCTCGTGACGTTCTGGCAGCTGACGTTCGACCTGGTGAACTCCAAGTCGGTGCCCGACGGGCACGGGCACAACTACGACGCGCTCACCCTCGACGGCTGGGTGGCCGTCGCGGCGCCCGACGGCTGGTCGGACGCGGACACCGCGCGGGTCCGGGCGGTGCTGGACCGCGACGGCTGACGGAGCCGGGCGGGCCGGGGTCCGCGGATCGACCGCGCCGGATGAGGCGACCGGCCCGCGGCCGGGTGGAGCGTGGGGGCACGACCGACCCCGCCCCGGAAGGACGCCGACATGCCCGCCCACCGCACGCACCCGGTCAGGTTCTCCCCCGAGGCGGACCGCGACGAGGTCGTCCGCAGCACGCTCGGCCGCGCGGTGCACGGCGCGGCCGACGTCGGGGAGGTGCTGACCGCGGTCGCAGGTGTGCCCGCGAAGGACCACGACGCGTGGTTCGCCGCCTGGCGCGACCTCGGCGACCGGGTCGCCGCGCAGGGCGACGCCGCCGCGGCGGGCGGGCACCGGGCCAGCGCGGCCTCGGCGTACCTGCGGGCGTCCGCGTACTTCGCGGTGGCGGTGAACGCGGTGGCGGCGCTCGCGTCGGACGCGGAGCTGCTGCCGACGTTCCGCGCGCACCGCCGGGCGTGGGACGCGTGGGTCGACCACGCCGACCTCGACGTGGTGGGCGTGGCCGTGCCCTACGAGGGCGACACGCTGCCCGGCTACCTGTTCCGCGCCCCGGGCGGCGGGGCGCGGCCGACCGTGGTGGCCGTCAACGGCAGCGACGGCTCGCTCACCTCGCTGTGGGGCGAGTGCGTGGCCGGGGCGCTGCGCCGCGGCTACCACGCGCTGGTGTTCGACGGCCCGGGGCAGCAGTCGGTGCTGTTCGAGCGCGGCGTCCCGTTCCGCCCGGACTGGGAGAAGGTGCTGACGCCCGTCCTCGACGCGCTGCTGGCGCGGCCCGAGGTCGACGCGGGGCGGGTGGCCGTCTACGGGGTGAGCCAGGCCGGGTACTGGGTCGCGCGGGCGCTGGCGTTCGAGCACCGCCCCGTCGCCGCCGTGGTCGACCCGGGCGTCGTGGACGTGGCGGCGTCCTGGGAGCGCGAGGTGCCCGGCAGCCTGCTGAAGCTGCTCGACAAGGGCGAGGACCACGCCTTCGACCGGGACATGGAGCTCGGCATGCGGTTGTCCCGGACCACCGCCCGCACGTGGCGGTTCCGCGCCCGGCCCTACGGCGCGGACGGGTACGCCGCCACCCTGCGCGAGGTGCGCCGGTACGACGTCGCGGAGGTCGCGGACCGGATCAGCACGCCGCTGCTGATCACCGACCCGGAGGGCGAGCAGTTCTGGCCCGGGCAGTCGCGGCGGCTCGCGGCCCTGACGCCGACCGTCTCGACGCTGGTGCCGTTCACCGCGGCCGAGGGCGCGGACGGCCACTGCCAGCCGCTCGCCCGGGCGCTCACCGAGCAGCGGGTGTTCGACTGGCTCGACGGCTACCTGCGCGGCTGACCCGGGGCCGTCGGCGGCGCCGCGCTCCCCCGGCGCACCAGCCAGGGCAGCGCCGAGGACAGGGTGGGGCGCCGGTCCCCGGCCAGCTGCGCCGCCAGGAGCCCGAACGCCCGCTCGCCGAGCGCCTCGAAGTCCTGGTGCACGGTGGTGAGCCCCGGCCGCCACACCTCGGCGAGCGGGTGGTCGTCGAACCCGACCACGCTGACGTCCTCGGGCACCCGGCGTCCGGCCTCCTCGAGCCCGCGGATCACGCCCATCGCCACCTCGTCGTTGCCGCAGAACACCGCGGTGACGGCGGGGTCCGCGCCGAGGTCCCGGCCGATCGCGATGCCCGAGCGGGCACCGAACGAGTCGGCGAGCCGCACCGCCGGCACCGGCGCCCCGGCGGCCTCGAGCACCCGCCGCCAGCCGGTGGTGCGGCCGTCCTCGGCGCGCGACGGCGGCACCGCGACGTGGTGCACCGTCCGGTGCCCCAGGTCGAGCAGGTAGCGCACGAGCTCCGCCGCCGCCGACTCCTCGTCGAGCACGACCTGCGGGTACCGGCCGTCGGCCTCGCCGGAGACGGCGACCACGGGGACGTCGGCGGGCAGCGCGTCCAGCACCGCCACGCCCACCGCGTCGAACTTGAGCACGACGATCCCCGCGAGCGGGAGCTGCAGCGCCACCTGCACCGCCCGGTCCACCTCCTCGGGGTCGCGGCTCTCCACCACCGAGATCACCACCGGGTGCCCGGCGGCGCGGGCGGCCGTCTCCACGCCCTTGATGGTCGTCGAGTAGCCGTGCACCGCCGTCTCGGAGGTCATGACCGCGACCTGGTCGCGGCGGCCGGACACCAGGGCGCGGGCCGTCGCGCTCGGGCGGTAGCGGAGCGCCTCGATCGCGTCGAGCACCCGCTGCCGGCGCTCCGGGCTGACCCGCGCCGCGCCGGTGAGGACCCGGGACACGGTCGGCACGGAGACGCCGGCGGCGCGGGCGACGTCGCTGATGCTCGCGGGGCGGGCCGGGGCGGCGGCCGGCGGCACGGCGGCGTGGGCGGGCGTCCGCCCACGCC
>NZ_SZYE01000271.1 GCF_005239125.1 Cellulomonas hominis
GGTCGGACACCTTGCGGCGCGCGAGCGGCTCGAGGTCGAGCTGGCCCATGAGCTCGGCGGCGCGGCGCCGCGCGTCCCGGCGGTCCAGGCCGTAGATCGTGCCCTGCACGACGAGCTCGCCGCCGCCGGTGCGCGCGGCCTCGCCGTGGCCCGGGCCGAGGGGCACCAGCCCACGCTCGACGACGTCTTCCTGTCCCTCACCGGCCGCAGCCTCCGCGAGGAGGGGGCCGCGCGGTCGGCCGACCCCGTGGAGGTGGCGGCATGACCGCGACGACCTTCGAGACCCTGCCCGCCGAGACGCTGCCCGCGCGCGAGGCGACCCGGTCCTGGTGGGGGGACGCCTGGCTGGTGATGACCCGCGAGCTGATGCCGACGCTGCGCGACCCGTTCTCCGTGGTGTTCGGGCTGATCCAGCCGGTGGTGTTCCTCGGGCTGTTCGGGCCGCTGCTGGCCGGGTCGGTGGGCGACGGCCTGCCCGGCGGCGACGTCTGGGCGTGGTTCGTCCCCGGGATCCTCGTGATGACGACGCTGTTCGGCACCTCGACGACCGGCGCCAACCTGCTGTTCGAGATGCAGACCGGCGCGCACGAGCGGCTGCTCGTGACCCCGCTGGCCCGCTCGGCGCAGCTCGTCGGCCGGTCCTGGAAGGAGATGGTGCCGATCGTCGCCCAGTCGGTGGTGGTCGTGGCCGTCATGCTGCCGTTCGGGTTCTCGTTCAGCCCGGCGGGCGCGGTGCTGGGGCTGGTGCTGCTCGCGGTGTTCGGCGTCGGGATCGGCTCGCTGTCCTACGCGCTGGCGATCGCGGTGCGGAAGCAGGACTGGATGTTCTGGGTCGTGCAGCAGACGCTGCTGTTCCCGCTGCTGATCCTGTCGGGGATGCTGCTGCCGCTCGAGACCGGCCCGCGGTGGATGCAGGTGGCGGCGGACCTCAACCCGCTGCGGTACGTGGTGGACGCCGAGCGCGCCCTGTTCGCGGGGGACCTGGCGTCCTCGACGGTGGCGTGGGGCGCGGTGGCGGCGGTGCTGACCGCCGCGGCCGGGCTGCTGGTGGGGGTGCGGACGCTGGCACGGAGCGCGCGGTAGGGACCGGCGCGGTCGGCGGGCCCGCCCGGGGCCGGTCAGCCCCGGGCGATGTCCGCGACCGTCGCCGCCGTCAGCCGGATCAGGTCGTCCGGGGCCAGCTCGACGTCCAGGCCCCGGCGGCCGCCGGACACGAACACGGTGTCGAACAGCTGCACGGTCTCGTCGACGACGGTCGGGTGCGGGGTCTTCTGGCCGAGCGGGGAGATGCCGCCGACGACGTACCCGGTGGCGCGCTCCGCGGCCGCGGGGTCCGCCATCACGGCCTTCTTGCCGCCGACGGCCTGGGCCAGCGCCTTGAGGTCGAGCTTCCCGGCGACCGGCACCACGGCCACGGTGAGCGTCCCGTCGACCGAGGCCATCAGGGTCTTGTAGACCTGCTCCGGGTCGATGCCGAGCACCTCGGCGGCCTCCAGGCCGTAGCCGACCGTGCTGCGCGGGTCGTGGTCGTAGGCGTGCGCGGTGTGCGGGACCCCGGCGGCGGCCAGCGCGACGAGCGCGGGCGTCCCGGACGGCGGCTGCTTGCGGCTCACGGGGCCAGCCTAGGGCCGGGGGCGGCTCCGCCGTCGGTCCTGCTACCGTGCGGACCAGCACGGGAGTCCGGTGAGCCGGGCTGAGAGGGAGTACTCGAACTCCGACCGTAGAACCTGATCTGGGTCATGCCAGCGCAGGGAGCGACATCGCAGGATGCCGGGCACCCGTCCGCCGTCCTCCCGTGCTGATCGGACCAGCACAGGAGGACGCATGATCCCGACATCCCCCTCGACCCGGCCCCGCGCCGGGGACGTCGCCGACCTGGTCGCCGACCCGCTCCGGTTCGGCGTCGGCGCCCGCGTCACCGTCGCGGTGATGTCCGACCGGTACGTCGAGACGGTCCTCGGCGTGCTCGGCGCCGTCGCGACGGACGGGCTGGTGGTGGAGACCGGCGACGTCAGCACCTACGTCGGCGGCGGCGAGGCGGACCTGCTCCGGTACCTCACGGACCTCGTCGACCTGGTGGCCGCCACCGGCGAGCACGCCGCCGTCACGCTGCACCTGTCGCGCGGCTGCCCGGGCGAGGTGCGGTGCGCGCTCCCGGGCGGCGCGGGTCCGCGCGAGGTCGCGCTGCCGCCGGGCCGGCGCACCGGCCGGTCCGGCGCGGCCGAGTGGGCGCTCTACCCGCTCGCCGACGACGTCCGGGCCGGTGTCGAGCCCGACCACATGCGCGACATCGAGGCGGCGATCGCCCTGGCGCGGGACAACGGGACCTTCCGTGGCTCCGAGCACTTCGTCACGCGGCTCGAGGGCGATGTCGGCGCGCTCGTCGAGACGGTGGTGGGCGCCTGGGCGCGGGTGGGCCGCAGCGTGCAGCACGTGACCAGCCACGTGACGTTCTCGCTCAACAGCCCCACCCGGACCCGTGGCTGAGCGTTTCCGGGGCGGGCGGCGTCGCGAGCCGCTCGCGCTGAAGGACATCGTGCTCATGGTCGTGCTCGGGGTGGTGTTCGGGTTCCTGTACTGGGCGCTGGTCCAGGCGTGGAACGGCCTCGCGGTGCTGATGGGGCCGGCGGGCGACCTCGCGCAGCACGTGCTGCTCGGCGGCTGGCTGCTCGTGGCGCCGATCTCGATCGCCATCATCCGCCGCCCCGGCGTCGGCGTGCTGGCGGAGGTGCTGGCTTCGGTGGTCGAGGTGGTGTTCCTCGGGTCGCCCGTCGGGCCGCTGCTGGTCGTCGCGGCGCTGCTCCAGGGCCTCGGCAGCGAGATCCCGTTCGCGCTCGGCCGGTACCGGCGGTTCGGCTGGGCCCGGTTCGCGGTCTCGGGGCTGCTCGGCGCGACGCTCGTGTTCGGGTGGTCGGCGTTCCGGTTCGGCTGGTACGGGCAGGACCTGCTGGTGCTGCGGCTCGCGCTCCAGGCCGCGTCGGGCGTCGTGCTCGGCGGGCTGCTGGCGAAGGTGGTCGTCGACGCGCTGCGCCGCACGGGGGTGCTGGACGGCTTCGCGATCGGCCGCGCGGCGGCCGCCGAGCGCGAGCCCGTGGCGCGGCGTGCCTGAGCCGGCGGCCGGCCCGGCGGCCGTGCTCGACGTCGCCGGTCTCGAGGCGGTGCTGGACGGCGGCGCCGGCGTCGGCCCGGTCGACCTGCGGCTCGCGCCGGGGGAGCAGGTGCTCGTGCTCGGCCCGTCCGGCGCGGGGAAGTCGACGCTGCTGCGGTGCCTGCACGGCGCCGTCCCGCACGCGGTGCCCGCGCGGGTCTCGGGGCGGGTCGCGGTCGCGGGCCGCCCCGTCGCGGAGCACGGCGTCGCGGCGCTCGCGGACGTGGTCGGGGTGCTCGCGCAGGACCCCGAGACCGGGGTCTGCCTGGCGGACGTGACGGACGAGGTGGCGTTCCCGCTGGAGAACCTCGGGACGCCGCCCGCGGCGATCGGGCCTGCGGTGGCGGCGGCGCTCGGGGCCGCGGGCGCCGCGCACCTGGCGGGCCGGCGCACGGACGCGCTCTCCGGCGGCGAGCTGCAACGGGTCGCGCTCGCGGCCGCGGTGGTGACCCGCCCGCGGCTCCTGCTGCTCGACGAGCCCACGTCCATGCTGGACGCCGACGGCGTGGCGGCGGTGCGGGAGGCGCTCGCCGCGGCGCGGGCGTCGACCGGGGCGGCGTGCGTGCTGGTCGAGCACCGGCTGGACGCGCTCGCCGGGGACGCGGGCGTCGCCGGGCTGCCGGGCCGGTGGGTGGTGCTGTCGGCCGACGGCCGGGTCACCCACGACGGTCCCGCGGCGCGGGTGGCCCGGGACGCGGGGCGGGAGCTGCTCGACCGCGGCTGCTGGCTGCCCGAGGACGTCGAGCTCGCGGTGGCGCTCGGGGGCGCGGTGGGGGAGCCGGGGGCGTTCGACCTGCTGCCGGGGCTGGCCGCGGAGGCGCCGCCGTCGCGGGCCCCGGCCGCCGGACAGGGGGAGGTGCTGCTCGCCGCCCGGGGCCTGGCGGTCG
>NZ_SZYE01000272.1 GCF_005239125.1 Cellulomonas hominis
CAGCCGTCGGCGACCCGCGCGGCGAGCGTCCGCGCGCCGTCGTCCGCCGAGCCCGGTGTCGCGCCCAGCCACAGGGCGAGCTCGTGCGCGGGCGCCGGCCCCCGCTGCGCGCCCGGGACGCGGTGGTGCCGGCCCTCGTGCACGAGCGGGCCCGGCTCTGCCGCGGCCCACATGCCGCGCAGCACGTCGACGCCCTCGGCGAGCGCATCGAGCGCGTCGTCGGCGTCGGCGCCGCCGGTCCCGGCAGCGAGACCGGGCGTCACCCGCCCGCCCGCCAGGTGGTCCAGGCTCGCGACGGCCCGCGCGAGCACGGCGGGCGGCCGCCCGTCGAGCCGCAGGCCGCGCGTGGCGAGGTCGACCCGCCCGGTGGCTCCGGCGACCGCCCCGAGGACGGTCCACGCGTCGAGCGCGCCGCCGTCGTCGGTGCCGTCCGCCACCACCACGAGGTCCAGCCCCAGCTCCTCGGCCCGCCGCGCGAGCCGCACCGCGGCCCCCGGGTCGGCCGCGGACACCGGCAGCTCGATACCGAGCTGCAGGGGGTGCCCGAGGTCCGCGCCGCTCATGCCTGCTCCCCCGCGACGAGGGCGGCGGGCGCCACCCCGGCGGACCCGCCGCGCTCGGCGGCGACGATCTCGCGCACGGCCGGGGCGATCTCCTGCCCGAGGACGGTGAGCAGGGTGGGGTCGTCGCCCGTGGCGATGAAGGCGCTCATGCCGTGCTCGAGGGCGAGGACGGCGAGCTGCTCGACCCACTGCTCCGGCGGCCCGGCGAGCAGGGTGGCGGTGCGCGTCGCGGACAGCTGCCCGCCCACGTTGAGCAGCCGGCGCACGGCGCGCGGGTCGCGGCCGGCCCCGCGGGCGGCGTCGTCGATGCGCGCGTTGGCGTCGTCGAGGTCCTGCAGGCTGCTGAGGTAGCCGAGGGACGGCAGCCAGCCGTCGGCGTGCTCGCCGGTGAGCCGGAGCATGCGCGGCTTGTAGGCCCCGACCCAGATGCCGACGGGGTGGGCGGGGGCGGGGCCGCGCTTGGCACCGGCGATCGGCCAGTACTCGCCGGGCAGGTCGACGCGGGCGCGCTCACCGGTGTCCCAGAGCGCGCGGATGACGGCGATGGCCTCCCGCAGGGCGTCGACGCCCTGGCCGGGGGTGAGCCGTCGTCCGCCCATGGCCTCGATGGCGTCCCAGAAGGCGCCGGAGCCGAGCCCGAGCTCGACGCGCCCGCCGGACAGCAGGTCGAGGCTGGCGACGGAGCGGGCGAGGACGGCGGGGGGCCGCAGGGGCAGGTTGGCGACGTTCGGCGCGAGGGTGATCCGCTCGGTGCGCGCGGCGACGTAGGACAGCAGGGTCCAGGTGTCCAGGAACGACGGCTGGTAGGGGTGGTCCTGGAAGGTGGCGAGGTCGAGGCCTGCCTGCTCGGAGAGCTGGGCCAGCCCGACGACGCGCTCGGGAGCCGCGTTGCCCGGCGTGATGAACGACCCGAAGAGCAGGTCGTGGCCGTAGTCCGTCATGTCCGCCTCGTCTCGATCCGCCGACGATGCCGTCGGCTGCTCCGATCGTATGCTGCACAGATGATTGGCTCAACCACAGGCATGCGCGTACGATTCCCCGCATGACCGCGGCCGACGAGCACAGGGCGCACCCCGTCTCCGACCTGGGGTGGTCGCTCGGCGTGCTGCTCCGCGCCTACGAGCGCGCGATGGCCACGGCCGTCGAGGCGGTGCCGCACGGGTTCCGCGGGTTCCTCGTGCTGCGCGAGGTGGTGCGGGGTGCGCACCCGAGCCAGGCCGCGCTGGCGGCGAGCCTCGGGATCGACCGCACGGTGATGACCTACCTGATCGACGACCTGGAGCGGGCCGGCCTGGTCGAACGCCGGGTGGCGGAGGTCGACCGCCGGCAGCGCCGCGTGCACCCGACGGCCGCGGCGGCGACGCTGCTCGCGGAGCTGGAGCACCGGGTGGCGGCCGCGGAGGACGAGGTCTTCGGGGCGCTCGACCCGGCGGACCGCGGCACGGTGGGCCTGCTGCTGCGCCGCGCCGCGTGCGAGTACCGCGAGGCCGAGCCCGGCGACCCGTGCACGACGGTGGAGCACGCGCTGGGGCGCTGACACCTCGCCCGACCCGGGAGGGCTCAGGCCCCGCGCGCCTCCGCGTCCTCGCACGCCGCGAGCAGCAGCTGCGCCGCCTCGCGCACCTGCGTCACCTGGCCGAGGTCGAGGCGCAGCCCCTCGACCATCGCGGCGGGGATGCCGACGGCGCGCTCCCGCAGCGCCCGGCCGGCGTCGGTGAGCCGGATCGCCAGGGCGCGCTCGTCCGCGCCGCTGCGCGCCCGCTCGACCAGGCCCAGGGCCTCCAGCCGGCGCACCAGCGGCGACGCGGTGGCCGGCTCGAGGTGCAGCAGCCCGGCGAGCGCCTTGAGGCTGAGGTCGCCGTGCTGCCACAGGGCGAGCATCGCGAGGTACTGCGGGTGGGTGAGCCCGAGCGGCTCCAGCAGGGGCCGGTAGAAGGCCACGAGCGCGCGGGCGGCCGCGGACATCGCGAGGCAGACCTGCGCCTCGACGGCCAGCGGGTCGACCGCGAGCGTGCCGGCCGCGGGTGCGGCGGGCGCGCTCGCGGCGGCGGCCTGGTCGACGGGGGTCACGCGACGATGCTAGCCCGGATCATTCGTGCGCATATGATCAGGGCACTCAGCATCGACGGACGGGGCGGGCCATGGGCAAGATCGGCAGGGCGAACGACAGGCGCGAGGCGGCGCTGCTCAGCGTGTTCGGGCCGGCCCAGGTCGGCGACCCCCTGGCACCCGACCGCGAGGTCGCCGAGGCCGACCGCGAGCGCGACCACGCCCTGCGCACCGAGTTCGTGCGGGTGGTCGGCGCCGACGGGCGGTCGTACCTGGTGGAGCGCCCGGTCGAGGACTGACCCCCGCCGACGAGGACGCCCCCGCGACCGGTCCGGTCGCGGGGGCGTCGCACGTGCGGTCAGCGCGCCGCGGACCGCCGCCAGGCGAGCAGGGCGACGACGAGCGCGCCCAGCCCCGCCGCGAGGCCGAGGCCGCCGAGCACGACGGGCAGCGCGCCGGACCCGTCGCCGTCCGCCGCACCGGTGGCGGAGCCGTCCGCGGACGCGTCGCCCGCGCTGCCCGACGCGTCACCCGACGCGGCCTGGCCCTCCGCGGCGTCGTCGTCGGAGGCCTCGTCGTCCGAGGCCGCCGCGCCGTGGCCGCCCGCCGCCTCGGTCGTGGTGAACGTGGGCGCCGGGTGCTCGGGCTCGGCGTCGCCCTCGGCGACCTGGTCCCAGTCGACGACCTCGCCGTCGGCGTACTCCTGGTGGGCGGGCAGGACGAGGTCGGTACCGGCCGCGGGCAGGGGGCCGACGGAGATCGCGAACTGCTGGAACTCGCCGTCGCCGATGCCGGCGCCGTCCGCCGTCCAGGTCACGCTGAGCGGGGCCTGCGTGATCGTGGCGCCGTCGACCTCGACCGGCTCGGGCAGGTCGCCGCGCTCGACAGCGGCGGTCCACCCGGGCACCGGCTGGGTCGAGACGGACGTGAGCGGCGTCTGCGTGGGCAGGTCGACGGTCACCCGGGTCGTCGCCGAGGTGGGCGACTCGTTGGGGACGCGGAACGTCAGGACGGTCCAGCCGCCGGCGGCCGTCGCCTCGGGGACGACCCGGACGTGGGCGGACGCGACGGCGGCCGAGCCGAGCACGAGGACGGCGGCGAGGGCCGAGCCGGCGGCGGCGCGCGCGAGGGCGCGGGGGGATGCGGACATGGTGGTTCTCCTGGGGTGCGGCACGAGGGCGCGCCGCCGTGCCGCAGCGGGGCGGACGGGCGCGCGAGGACGGCGTGGCCCCCACCCCGCCGCGTACGGCGTCGGGGTGCTCAGGCCACGCGGGGGCGGGGCGCCGCC
>NZ_SZYE01000273.1 GCF_005239125.1 Cellulomonas hominis
TGGGCGCCGCGGCCGCCGCCGGGGCGCTGCTGGGCGGGGTGCTCGTGCGCGCCCGTCGCGACGGCGCCGGGACCGGCCGGCTCGGCGAGCTCGTGCTGGACGCCGACGGCGTGGTGGGCCACCCCGTGACGACGGTGCTGCTGGACCTGCGCGCGCTCGACACGCTGCTGGAGGTCGCCGTGCTCACCGCCGCGGTCCTCTCGGCGCTCGCGCTGCACCGGGACGGCGTCGTCGCCGTCGTCGCGCCACGCCCCGGCACCCGGCCGATGCTGCGCGGCTTCGTGCACCTCGCGGTGCCGCTGGTGCTGCTGCTCGTCGGCTGGTTCCTGGTGGCCGGGTCGTCACGCCCGGGCGGCGCGTTCCAGGCCGGGGCCCTGCTGGCCGGCGCCGCGCTGCTGCTGGCCCTGACCGGGCGGCGCGACCTGGTGCCCACCGGCCGGTGGCTGCGGCCCGCGGTCGTCGTCGGGCTCGCGGGCTTCCTGGTGCTCGCGGCCGCCACGCGCGTGCTCGCCGGCGGGTGGCTCGCGCTCGCGCCGCCGTGGGGCGCGAGCGCCGTGCTCGCCCTCGAGGCGGTGCTGGTCCTCGCGATCGGGGCCGGGCTCGCGGCGCTCGTGCTCGCCGCCCGGCCGACCCCGGTCACGGCCGCGCCGGACGCGACGGCCGCCGACGACGGGGGGCGCCGGTGAACGCCCCCGACCTGTTCCTCGTCCTCGGCGCGGTGGTCACGCTGCTCGGCGCCACCCGGCTGCTGACCACCCGCGACCACCTGCGCCAGGTGATCGCCCTGAACGTGGCGGGGGCAGGGACGCTGCTCGTGCTGGTCGCGCTCGGCTCCGACGGGACGGGCACCGCGGACCCCGTGCTGCAGGCGCTCGCGCTCACGGGCATCGTGATCACGGTCGCCGTCACCGGGCTCGCGCTCGTCCTGGTGCGGCGGCTCGACGACGCCGACGACGCGGAGGACGCCGACGCGCGCCCCCACCCCGCACGGGGGACCGCCGATGACTGACCTGCTGATCCTCCCCGTGCTCCTCCCGCTGGCCGGTGCCGTCGGCACCGCGGTGCTGCCCCGGCGCCGGTCGGTCGGCCTCGCCGTCGCCGTGGCACAGCTGGGCCTGGCGGTCGCGGCCGTGATCGCGGTGCTCCGGCACGGCCCGCTGCGCGGGTCCCCGGGCGGCTGGGAACCGCCGCTGGGCATCGCGCTGCGGCTCGACGGCCTGGGCGCGGCCGTCGGCCTGCTGTCGGCCGTCGTCGTGCTCGCCGTGCTGTCCCACGCCGCCGCCCGGCCGTCGGCCACCGGCGGCCCGTCGGCCTGGCCGCTGACCCTCGTCACGGTCGCCGGGCTCCAGGCCGTGCTCGTGAGCGGCGACCTGTTCACCACCTACGTCGCCCTCGAGCTGCTGACCGTCGGCGCCGTCGGCCTCGTCGCGCTCGGCGGGCGGCGGGCGCTGGCCCCGGCGCTGCGGTACCTGTGCACGGCGGTGCTCGGCTCGTTCGCCGTGCTCGTCGCGGTCGCCCTGGTGCACGCGCACACCGGCACCCTCACCCTGGAGCTCGCGGCGGGCGCCCTGCCGCCGGGGCCCGCGCAGGCGACGGTGCTCGCGCTGGCGACGGTCGGGCTCGGGGTGAAGGCCGCGCTCGCCCCGCTGCACGCGTGGCTGCCCGCCGCGCACGCGGCCGCCCCGACGACCGTCAGCCCGCTGCTGTCCGCGCTGGTGGTCAAGGGGTCCCTCGTCGTGCTGCTCCGGCTGTGGACCGCGTTCGGCGGCCACACCGGCCTGGCGGTGCTGCTGGCGGTGCTCGGGTCGGGTGCGGTGCTGTGGGGCGGCGTGCTCGCGCTGCGCCAGGACCGGCTCAAGCGGCTCGTGGCCTACTCCACGGTCGCGCAGGTCGGGTACCTCGTCCTGCTGCTCCCCCTGGTCACGCCGGGCCTGGACCCGGCCGCCGGAGCCCCGACCCGGTCCGGCGCGCTGATCGCGTGGGAGGGTGCGCTGCTCCTGCTCCTCGCGCACGGGCTCGCCAAGGCCGCGATGTTCCTCGCCGCCGGGACGCTCGTCGGCGTCGCCGGCGGGGACCGGGTCGCGGACCTGGCCGGCACCGCCACCCGCGCGCCGATGGTCGTGCTCACGTTCGGCGTCGCCGGGGCGTGCCTGGCGGGGCTGCCCCCGTCGCTCGGGTTCGTCGGGAAGTGGCGGCTGCTGGAGAGCGCCGTCGGGTCGGGCGCCTGGTGGGCCGTGGCCGTGCTGCTCGCCGGCGGTCTGCTCACCGCCGCCGCGACGACCCGGGTCCTCGCCGTCGCGCTGCGCCCGGACCCCGAGCCCGCCCGCGCGCGCCCCGCGGTGCCCGCCGGGGTGCGCTGGCCCGCGCTGTCCCTGGCGCTGCTGGCCGTCGGGACCGGCGTCGGGTCGGCCTGGCTGGTGGACCTGCTGCGCGTGGGGGCGGTGGCCGGATGACGACCACGAGCTGGCTCCCCGTCCTGGTGCTCGCGACCTCCCTGGTCCCCGCCGTGGTCATCTTCCTGCTGCCCGAGGAGCGGAACCGCACCCGCACGATCCTCAACCTGGCCGGCGCGCTCGCGAAGGTCGGCCTCGTGGTCGCGCTGATCCCGCCGGTGCTCGCGGGGCGGCGGTTCGAGTGGCGCGTGGCGTTCCTGCCCCAGGTCGACCTGGTCCTGCGCGTCGAGGCGCTCGGCCTGCTGTTCCTCGGCCTGTCCGCGTTCCTCTGGCTGCTCACCACCGTGTACGCCATCGGCTACCTGAAGGACGAGGGGCGGCACCGCTCGCGGTTCTTCGGCTTCTTCTCGCTGTGCGTCGTGGCCTCGTCCGGCATCGCCCTGTCCGGCAACCTCGTGACGTTCGTGGTGTTCTACGAGCTGCTGACGCTCGCGACCTACCCCCTGGTGGCGCACCAGCAGACGGCGTCCGCCCTGCGCGGCGCGCGGGTGTACCTCACCTACACGCTCGGCGGCGGCGTCGCCCTGCTGCTCGGCGCCGTCTGGCTGACGGCCCTGGCCGGGCCCGCCGAGTTCACCCGGGGGGGCAGTCCCGCCGTGGCAGCGCTCGCCGCGGCGGACCCCGGCGCCGCCCGGGCCGCGCTCGCCCTGCTGCTGGCCGGCCTGGGGGTCAAGGCGGCGCTGGTGCCCCTGCACGGCTGGCTGCCGCGGGCCATGGTCGCCCCCGCGCCGGTCAGCGCCCTGCTGCACGCGGTCGCCGTCGTGAAGGCCGGGGTGTTCGGCATCGTGCTCGTCGTCGACGAGCTCGCCGGGCCGGCGCTCGCCGCCGAGCTCGGGCTGCTCGGGCCGCTGCTCGTCGTGTCCTGCGCGACGATCCTGTGGGGCTCGGTCCGCGCGCTCCGCCAGGACGGCCTGAAGGCCCGGCTCGCCTGCTCGACGGTCGCGCAGGTCGCCTATGTGACGCTCGGGATCGCGCTCCTCAGCCCGGTCGCGACCGTCGGCGGGCTGGCGCACATCGTCCACCAGGGGCTGATGAAGATCACGCTGTTCTTCTGCGCCGGCCTGCTCGCCCAGCGGCTGGGCGCCACCCGGGTGTCCGAGCTGGCCGGCGCCGGCCGCCGGATGCCGCTGACCTGCGCCGCGTTCACCGTCGGGGCCCTCGGCATGATCGGCCTGCCGCCCGTCGCCGGGTTCGTGTCGAAGTGGTACCTCGGGCTGGGCGCGGTGGACGCCGGCCAGTCGTGGGTGCTCGCGGTGCTGGTCGCGTCGTCGCTGCTCAACGCGGCGTACTTCCTGCCGGTCGTCGGGCGGATGTGGTGGGGGCGGGCGGCCGACCGGGCCGTCCCGGCCGCGGCCGCGCCGCCCGCCGCGGCCCGGACCCGGCTGGAGGCGCCGCCCGCCCTGC
>NZ_SZYE01000274.1 GCF_005239125.1 Cellulomonas hominis
CTCACGCAGGGCACCGCCGACGTCACCGTCGGCGAGCTGTGGCGCGCGCTCACCGGCCAGGGCGGCCTCGACCAGGCCGCCGCCGTCGTCACGGCGTCCCGGCTGCCGCGGCTCGCGGCCGGCGTGCTCGTCGGCTGCGCGCTCGGCGCGTCCGGCGCGGCGCTGCAGGGGGTCGCCCGCAACCCGCTCGCCGCCCCGGACACCCTCGCGGTGAACGCGGGCGCGCACCTGGCGGTCACGGCCGCCGCGGTGGTGGGGGCGTCCCTCGGGGCGCTGCCCGGCGTGGCGGTCGCGTTCGCCGGGGGCGTCGCCGCGGCGGGCGTCGTCATCGGGCTGTCGGGCGGCCCCGCCGCCTCCCCGGTGCGCCTCGTCCTCGCCGGCACCGCCATCACCCTCGGGCTGTCGTCGGTGACGCAGGCCCTGCTCGTGCTGTTCCCCTGGGAGACCCAGGGGCTGTTCGCCTGGGGCGCCGGCTCGCTCGGCCAGAACGGCATGGGCACCGTCCGCGCGATCGCGCCGGTCGTGGTGGTCGCGTTCCTCGGCCTGGTGCTGCTCGGCCGCCGGCTCGACCTGCTCGGCCTGGGTGACGACGCCGCGCGGTCCCTCGGGGTCGACGTGGCCCGGACCCGGCTGGTCGGCGTGCTGCTCGCGGTGCTCCTGGCCACCTGCGCGGTGACCGTCACCGGTCCCATCGGGTTCGTCGGCCTGTGCGCGCCGCTGCTGGTGCGCCTGCTCGCCACCTGGGTCCGCCCGCTGGGCCGGCACCGCCTGCTGATCCCCGCCGCGGCCGTCGCGGGCACGGCCCTGGTCCTGACCGCCGACGTCGCGCTGCGCGCGGTGTTCGGGCCGGTCTCCGGCGTGACCGTCCCGACGGGCGTCGTCACCAGCCTGATCGGCGCCGTCGCCCTGGTGGTCCTGGCCCGCCGGGCCCGCGCGGCGCTCGAGCCGGACACCCTCGTCACGCTGCGGGCGGGCAGCGACCTGGCCCGCCGCGCGCCGGCGGTGCTGCTGGGTGCCGGCGTGCTCCTGCTCGTCGGCGTCGTGGTCGCCGGGGTGCTGCTCGGCGACTCGACGGTGCTGCTCGGCGACGTGGCCAACTGGGTCGCGGGCAAGGCGTCGGTGCGGCTGGACATCATCCTCGACTCCCGGGTGCCGCGGGTCGCCGCCGCCCTGCTGGCCGGCGCGTGCCTGGCCCTCGCGGGCGCGCTGGTGCAGACCGTCACCCGGAACCCGCTCGCCGACCCCGGCGTGCTCGGCGTCTCGCACGCCGCGGGCCTCGGCGCCGTGGTCGTCATCGTGCTCACGAGCGCGCCGTCGTTCGCGCTGGTGTTCGGCGGGGCCCTCGTCGGGGCGGTCCTCGCGGGGCTGCTCGTCTTCGGCGTCACCGCGGGCAGCGGCATGGCGTCGGGCCGGATGGTGCTGGTCGGCCTCGGCACCGGCGCCGCGGCCAGCGCGGTCACGACCCTGCTGCTGGTCCGGACGGACCCGTGGAACCAGAACCGGGCCATCACCTGGCTCGGTGGCTCCACGTTCGGGGCCGGGGCACCGCAGCTGGTACCGATGGCGGTGGCCCTGGCGATCGGGGTGCTGGTCGCCGCCCGCACGCACCGGGACCTCGACCTCGTGCAGGTGGACGACGTGACGCCGCGGGTGCTGGGCGTCGACCTCCCGCGCTCCCGCACGCTGCACGTCGGCATCGCGGTGCTGCTGACCGCCGCCGCGACCGCCGCGATCGGGCCGGTCGTGTTCGTCGGCCTGGTCGCCCCGCACGCCGCGCGCATGCTGATCGGCAAGCGGCACCGGTGGACGCTGCCGCTGACCGTGGTCCTCGGCGCGGCGCTGGTGTGCGTGGCGGACCTCGTCGGGCGGACGGCCATCGCGCCCGCGCAGCTGCCGGCCGGCCTCGTCACGGCCGTCATCGGGACGCCGTACTTCCTCTGGCTGCTCTGGCGGATGCGGGCGACCTCGCGCCGCTGACGCCCGGGCACCGGTGCACCCGGCGGCCGGCGGTCAGGTGCTCGGCGCGCCGTCCTCGGGTGCCGGGCCGCGGTCGCGCAGGCCCTGCTCGCGGGCGCGCAGGTCCGCCTCCCAGTCGCGGAGCATCCGCTCGTGCCGGTCGTCGGAGTCCCGCAGCCCGGCGAGGAAGGCGGGATCGTCGTCCGGGCCCGCCGCGCGCGGCCGCTCGTCCTCCGGGAACCCGGCGGTCGCGGTGCTCGGCCAGGGCACGGACCGCGCGGACGCCGAGCGCTCCGGGCGCCCGGCGACGAGCCACGCGATCCCGCCGACCAGCGGGAGGAGGACGAAGGGGACGGCGGGGCGCGCTGTCCGGGAAACGGGCGCACGGGTCGTCCTCGGCCACCCGCTGGAGTGGCGGCCGCGGCCCGGCGGGCGTAGAAGGGTGCTCCGGTCTCGTGAACGGCAGGAGCCCTGCGATGGAGCAGCGCATTCTCGGGTCCCGGCGCGCGCCGGGACGGGCCGCCGCGCGTGCGGGCGTGCTCGCGCTCGCACTCGTCCTGGTGGGGGCGGTGCCGGGCGTCGCCGACGACGCGTCCGGCGCCCGGCCCGGTGGGCCCGGCATGCCCGGCACGTACACCAACCCGGTCGGCGCCGGCTTCGCGGACACCTTCGCCGACCCCGCGGTGATCCGCGGCCAGGACGGCTGGTGGTACGCCTACGGCACCACCGACCCGCTGCGCTCGGGCGAGGGCACGCGGCACCTGCTGCCGGTGTCCCGGTCCGCGGACCTCGTCACCTGGGAGTACGTGGGGGACGCCTTCGGCGAGGACTCCCTGCCGTCCTGGGCGGACACCGACCCCGCGCACCCCGCCGCGCTGTGGGCGCCCGACATCCGCTACGTCGACGGCCGGTACCGGCTCTACTACGTCGTCACGGAGACCACCGCGACGCCGGGCACCGGCGACACGGCGATCGGCGTGGCGACCGCGCCCACGCCGACCGGGCCGTGGACCGACGCCGGCGACCCGGTGGTGGACCCGCGCCCCGGCGGCAGCGGCGGGCCGGACGACTTCCTGTGGACGTTCGACCCCTCGCACGTCGTGGGCCCGGACGGCACCGAGTACCTGTTCTACGGCTCGTACTACGGCGGGATCTGGGTGACCGAGCTGGACGACACGGGCACCGAGGCGGTCGGCGAGCCCGTCCAGGTGGCGGTCGACAACAAGTTCGAGGGCGCGTACGTCGTGCAGCGCGACGGCGCCTGGTACCTGTTCGCCTCCACGGCGAACTGCTGCGCGGGCCCGACCACCGGCTACAGCGTGCAGGTCGGCCGGTCCGCGTCGGTCACCGGTCCGTACGTCGACCGCGAGGGGGTGCCGCTGCTGGCGTCGCGCGCGGGCGGCACGCCGGTGCTGACGCCGAACGGGAACCGCTGGGTCGGCACCGGCCACAACGCCGTCGTGACCGATCTGGCGGGCCGGGACTGGATGGTCTACCACGCGATCGACCGGGACGACCCGTACCTCGACGGCACCGACGGCATCAACCGGCGGCCGATGCTGATGGACCGGCTCGACTGGGTGGACGGCTGGCCCGTCGTGCGGGCGGGCGCCGGTGCGTCCGACGACGCGCAACCGGTCCCGGCGGGCGGCGGTCCGGCCGTCGCCGGCTTCGAGGACGGCTTCGGCCGCGGCTGGCGCGGCGACGCCTGGCGCACGGTGACCGGCGACCCGCAGGGCGACGGCCACCGCGTGGCCGCCGCCCTGCGGG
>NZ_SZYE01000275.1 GCF_005239125.1 Cellulomonas hominis
CCCGCGGGCACGCCCGCCGGCGCGTCGTCCCCCGCCGACGTCGCGCGCTCCCGCGCGACCGCTGCCGCCGCCCGCGCGTCGAGCCCCCGCGCCAGGTGCGCCGACCAGTCCGCGAGCGCGTGCAGGTCCGCGGCGCCGAGCATGGTCCGCGCGCCGGTGAGCAGCCGCATGAGCGAGTCGCCCCGCGAGGGGTCGTGCGCCGCCTGCAGGAGCGCCACCACGTCGACCACCTCGGGCGTGGCGAGCAGGCCGCCGAGCCCGACGACCTCCACCGGCAGCCCGGCCGCCCGCAGCGCGCGGTGCAGCACCGGGAACTGCGCGCGCTTGCGGCACAGGACCGCCGCGGTCACGCGCCCGCCGCCGGGCGCGGGCGCACCGCCGTCGACGCCGGGCCCGCCCTCGGGGCGCCAGCGCGCCGCGACGAACTCCGCGACCGCCTGCGCCTCCTCCTCCAGCGTGGGCGCGAGGTGGGCGATCACCTCGCCGGCACCGGCGCCGGGTCGCGCACCGAGCGTCGGCAGGGTGACGCGCGCCTTCTCGGGCCGGCGCAACGGCGCGGCGACGTGGTTCGCCGCGTCCAGCACCGCGACGTCGTTCCGCCAGGACGTCGACAGGGCGTAGACCGCGGCGGGCCGCCGGTCGCCGTCCGGGGCCACGTCGGGGAAGTCGGTCGGGAACCGCTCGAGCCCGCCCGCGCTCGCGCCGCGCCAGCCGTAGATCGACTGGTGCGGGTCGCCGACCGCGGTGACGGGGTGGCCGCCACCGAACAGCTGGGACAGCAGCACGAGCTGCGCGTACGAGGTGTCCTGGTACTCGTCGAGCAGCACGACCCGGAACCGGGCCCGCTCCCCCGCGCCGACCTCGGGCACGTCCCGGGCGAGGCGCGCGGCGATGGCGACCTGGTCGCCGAAGTCGAGCGCGTCCGCGGCGCGCTTGCGCTCCCGGTACGCCGCGACGAGGTCGAGCACCCGCTGCCGCTCGCGCAGCGAGCCGACGAGCTCGCGGACCTTGGCGTACGGCTGCCGCGGGGGCGTGCCGGGCGGGGTCGCCTCGACGGCCTCGACGATGCCCTCGATGCCGCGGCGCGCCTCGTCGGCCCCGATCAGGTGCTCGTCCAGCGCCCCGGACAGGGTCAGCACGGCCTCGACCACGGTGGACACCGCGGCGGAGGAGTCGAGGTCGGCGGTCCACGACTCCACGACCTCGCTGGCGAGCTGCCACTGCGCGGCCTCGCCCAGCAGCCGGGCGGACGGCTCGACGCCGATCCGCAGGCCGTGGTCGCCGACCAGCGACGCCGCGTAGGCGTTGTAGGTCGAGATGGTCGGGCGGGCGACGGTCAGCAGCGCGGCACCGCCGTCGGCCGCGTCCTGCGCGGCGGACAGGCCGGGCAGGTGCACGCCCTCGGCCGCCGCGGCGCGCGCGAGGTGCCGCAGCCGCCGGCGCACGCGCTCGGCGAGCTCGCCCGCGGCCTTGCGGGTGAACGTGAGACCGAGGACCTCCTCGGGCGCGACGAGGCCGTTCGCGAGCAGCCACACGACGCGGGCGGACATGGTCTCGGTCTTGCCGGAGCCGGCGCCCGCCACGACCAGCGCGGGGCTCAGGGGGGACTCGATGACGGCGACCTGCTCCTCGGTCGGCAGGTCGCGCCGGAGCAGCCGGGCGATGTCCTGCGCCGACAGGGTGGCGGCGAGCACGCTCACGCGACCACCTGCCCGCCCTCGTCGCGCAGCGGGCAGGACCGGCGCACCGGGCACCGGTCGCACAGCGGGTTGGCGGTCGCCGCGAACGACGAGGCGGCCATCCGCTCCGCCACCTCCTCGATGTGCGTCCGGGCCCAGGACGGGTCGTCCGGCGCGTCCGGTCCGAGCGCGGGCTGCTCACGCAGCGCCGCCTTGTTCTTGTTGACGTCGGAGACGAACACGAGCTGCGCGCCCGCGCTGGTCGCCCCCGGGGGCAGCCCCTCGACGGCGCCGGCGTCGACCGCGAGCTGGTACGCGCCGAGCTGCGGGTTGGTCGTCGCCTCCTGGGCCGACGGGGCGGTGCGGCCGGTCTTGAGGTCGACCACCCGGACGGGCAGCGGCGCGCCCTCGCCGGACCCGGCCTCTGCCGGCGCGTCGCCCCGCTCCGCCCGCTCGACCCGGTCCACCGTCCCCCGGACCACGGCCCGGTCCAGCTCCAGCTCGAACCGCGCCTCGACCGCCAGCGGCTCGCCCGCCCGCTCCAGGTAGTCCGCGAGCCGCTCCACCATCGCCTCCGCGCGGCGGCGCTCCAGCGTGGCGGGCCACCCGTGCCCGAGACCGAGCTCCGGCCACCGCCGGTCGAGCTCGGCGAGCAGCGCCTCGCGGCCGCCCCGCGGGTGGGTCTGCGCGAGCGCGTGCACCAGCGTGCCGAGCGACTGCCGGGCGCTGCTCGGCGCGGTGCCGCCGGCGGCCTCGAGCGCCCAGCGCAGGGTGCAGGTGCCGGCCGTCTCGATGCGCGACGGCGACACCGGCACCCGCTCCCCGGCCGCCCACAGCGGGTCGTCGCTCGAGGGGTCGGCCAGGCCGTGCCACTCGGCGGGGTCGGCCCCGGGCACGCCCTCGTCGGCCAGGCGCGCGAGCACCGCCGCGGCCTCGGCGTCCGGGGTGCCCGCGCGCGCCGACTGCTCCAGCCGCCCGCGGAGCTGGGCCACGAGCCCCCGCAGGTCCAGCGGCGCGGGGGCGACGGTGCGGCGGGGGTCGTCGTCCTCGTCGTTCGGCTCGACCAGGTCGAGGAACGGCGACGGCTGGTCGTCCTCGTCGGACACGGCCGTCACCAGGAGCACCCGGCGGGCGCGGGACACGGCCACGTGGAACGACCGGAGCTCGTCGGCCAGCACGGCGGCGCGCGC
Source organism: Cellulomonas hominis (assembly GCF_005239125.1). Lineage (GTDB taxonomy): Bacteria > Actinomycetota > Actinomycetes > Actinomycetales > Cellulomonadaceae > Cellulomonas > Cellulomonas hominis_A. The sequence continues at coordinate 2,870 of NZ_SZYE01000275.1, forward strand.
GGCGGCACCCGCCTCCGCGGCCGCGCGCGCGTCGGCGCGGCCGGCGTCCCGGCCCGCCAGCACGTCGACGAGCGCCTGCGAGCCGAGCAGCGAGTCGCGCAACCGCAGGTCGGGCCACACGCCCTCCTGCACGCCCGCGACCGCGACGACGTCCCACTCCCGCCCGGCGGCCCCCGCGGGGGTCAGCACGGACACCGCGTCCCGGCGGGCGCGCGCGGCGATCGTGTCGGACGGCAGCTCCTGCGCCTCGACCCACTCGAGGAACGCGGCGGCGCGGGCCTGCGGCATCCGGTCGACGAACGTCTCCGCCGCGCGGAACAGCGCGAGCACGGCGTCCAGGTCCCGGTCCGCGCGCGCCCCGCCCGGCCCGCCGGCGAGCGCCGACCGCCGCCACGGCTCGGCCAGCCCCGACGCGTCCCAGATCGCCCACAGCACGCCCTGGGCGTCCGCGCCGGGCACCGCGGCGGCGGCCCGGCCCTCGGCGAGGACCGTGGCGATCCGGGCCACCGGCCGGCGCACGACCGGCTGCAGCCCCGCGGCGAGCGCCGGCGACCCCAGCACCTCCACCAGCAGCTCGTCGCTCGCCCGGCCGCCCCCCAGGGCGACCTCCTCCGCCCGCAGGCTCCGGCGCAGCCGGCGCAGGCCCACGGCGTCCAGCCCCCCGAGCGGCGAGCAGCACAGCCGCGCGGCGAGCTCGGCGTCCAGGGCCGCGCCGCCCGCGTCGGGGCCCAGCGACACCCGCAGCGCGTCGA
>NZ_SZYE01000276.1 GCF_005239125.1 Cellulomonas hominis
GGCGGCCGCCGCGGGGTCGGTGCCGGTGGCCGGCCCGTCGGCGACGACGGGGACCGCGTCGGACGGGGTCTCGCCGGAGGCGGGGGCGGGGGCGGGGTCCTCCGTCACCGCCACGGTGTCGGTGACGGGCTCCGCGGTGCCGTCGGCGTCCGCCTGCTCCGCGGGGGAGGCCTCGTCGTCCGCCGGCGACGTCTCCTGCGTCGCCGTCGTGCCGGGCTGCTGGGCCGTCGTGCCCGGCGCCTCCGGGTCGGAGGCCGGCGCGTCGGGCGCCAGCGCACCCACGGCGAGCACGACCGCCGCCGCACCCAGCAGGGCGGTCCCCGTCACCACGCCCCTGACCCGGCGCCGGCGCGCCGGGGTCCCCCCGTCCTCCGGGTCCGCGCGCAGCCCCAGCAGCCGGGGGTCGACCCCGAGCGTGGGCGCGTCGAGCGCGGGGTCGAGCGGCCCGTCGGGCAGCGGCCCGCTCGGGTGCTCCTCGAGGCCCGCGTCCGGCGCGACGGGAGGCGCGGCCGGGCCCGCGGCGGGCAGCTGCACGGTGCCGAGCGGCACCGCGGCCGCCCCGATGTCGCCGGCCACCGGGCCGACCCCGAGGGCCCCCGGCCGCAGCAGGGCGCGCAGCTCCTCCGCGGCGGCGGCCGCCGTGAGCCGGTCCAGCGGGTCGAGGGCGGTCATCGAGCCGATCAGCTCCGCCCACCGGGGGCCGAACCGCTCGGGCAGCGGCACCGGCCGGTGCAGCCGCGCGACCGCCGAGGTCAGCGCGTCCCCGGGGAACGCCCGCTCGGCGGTGAGGCACTCGACGAGCACCAGCCCCAGCGCGTAGACGTCGGAGGCGGAGGTGAGCCGCCCGCCGGTCGCCTGCTCGGGGCTGAGGTACGACGGGGTGCCCAGCAGCTCCTGGGTGGCGGTCGCCGTCTCGTCGGCGCGCACCCGGGCGATGCCGAAGTCGGTCAGCTTGGTCCACGGGCCACCGGCCCCGGTCCGGCCGGCCGGGGGCAGCAGGATGTTGCCGGGCTTCACGTCGCGGTGCACGACGCCCTCGTCGTGGATGTAGGCCAGCGCCTCGGCGACGTGCACGCCCACCAGGGCGGCGTCCTCCGCGGACAGCGGCCCCTCCGCGAGCCGGGCGGCGAGCGACGGGCCGCGGACCAGCTCCATGACGAGGAAGTCCTGCACCTCGCCGCCGGGCAGCTCGGCCGTGCCGGCGTCGAGCATCATCACCAGGCCGGGGTGCGCGAGCCGGGCGAGCAGGCGCATCTCGGCGCCGTGCCGCTCGACCTCGTCGTGCCCGGAGGCCGACGGGTGGAACACCTTCACGGCGACGTCGCGCGCCAGCACCTCGTCGTGCGCGAGGTACACCTCCGCCATGCCGCCGCGGCCCAGGCGCTCGCCGACCGTGTACCGGCCGCTCAGCACGGTGCCCGCAGGCAGTGCGTGGTCCCGGGGCCGCAGCCCCGAACCGGGCGCGACGCCGAGGGCAGGCGCGGTCGCCTGCTCGAGATGGTCTCCCACCGGTGAACCTCCCCGACGTGAGGTACCAGGATCGCCGGAGACCCTCGCACGCGCGCGTCGAGACGGGCGCCGTCACCTGCACGGGGGACGTCGCCGCCCCGGGCCGCCCCGCGGCCCGGGGTCGATCAACCGGGCCTGACCTGCGTCTCCGCCAGGACGGACCGCAGCAGCGGCCGGCTCGTCTCGGTGGCACCCAGCACCAGCAGGCACCCCGCGGTGAGGCACGTCACGAGCAGCAGGAGCCCGCTCGGGTCGGTCAGGCCCGCCACCCCGAAGACCGGCGACATCATCACGACCGCCGCCACCGCGGACCCCACCGCCACGAGCAGCATCGGCACGAGCACCTCCCGCCGGCGCACGGAGTCCAGCAGGGCCACGGGCGTGCCCGCGAGCACCTGGAGCGCGTACTCCCGGCGCCGGTCGAGCACCGTGGCCGCCTGGGTGATGCCTGCCGACGCGGCCGCGACCAGGAACGTGATCGTCAGCGTGAGCAGCGCACCGCGCATCAGGTCGCCGGTGAACGTCCGCATCTCCGCGACCTCGGCCGCGGACGCGCCGTCGCCGGCCGTCCCGGAGGCCAGCAGCGGCACCACCGCGAGCGCCCCGGCCACGAAGCCCGCCAGCCCGAGCCCGCCGACCACCCGCCAGGTCGCCCGCGGGTCGTCGACCAGCCGGCGCGCGGCCAGCAGCTGCGCGGGCGTCTTCGCGCGGCGCACCCGCAGCCGCCCGACGACACCCAGCGCCCACGGGCCGATCAGGTTGAGCGCCGCGAACCCGAGCGCGAGCGACCCGATCGCGAACGCCACCGCGAACGCCCCCAGCTGGCCCAGCACCAGCGTCACGACCATGAACAGGCCCATCGCGGCCAGCGCCAGCACCGCCCGCACGGCCCGCATCCTCGGCGGCGTCTGCCGCCGGGCGACCCCGAGCGGCGACACCACGACCCGGCGCAGCGAGACGACGCCGCTGACGACGGCCAGCACCGGCACCACGACGCACGCGGCGGCGAGCACCGGCCAGCCGACCCACAGCTCCGCGGCGGAGAAGGTCGACCCCTGGAACGGCACGCGGGTCCACACGGGGAGCAGCGCGACGTACCCGGCCACGCCCGCGACCGCGCCCACCAGCCCCTGCCACGCGGTCTCGACCACCGTCAGCGCCACCACCTCGCGGGGGGTCACGCCGAGCAGCCGCAGCGTCGCCAGCCGCGCGTCCCGGCGCGCCACCCCGAGCCGCGCCGCCGACCCGCCCAGCGTCAGCAGCGGCACCACCAGCAGCACGACGGCGGTCCACGCGAACACCACGTAGCTCTCGCCGTTCGTGCGCTGGTAGGCGTCCGCCGGGTCCGCGGCGCGACCGGCGAAGCCGAGCAGGCCGCCGATCACGGACAGCGTCAGGGCCGTCATCACCGCGAACGCCGCCACCGCGAGCGCGGTCGTCATCCGGCCGTCCCGGCCGCCGGCGCGCCGCAGCCGGGGCGCCAGGGCGAGCACGGCGCTCACCGGGCACCGCCCTGCGGCACCCGGCGCTCGTCCGCCACCACGCGGCCGTCGCGCACCTCGACCCGCCGGCCGCACCACGCCGCCACCCCCGCGTCGTGGGTCACCACGACCAGGGACGCGCCGGCCAGCCGCGTCGTCTCCGTCAGCACGCGCATGACCTCCTGGCCGGTCGCCTGGTCGAGCGCCCCCGTGGGCTCGTCGGCGAACACCACCTCCGGGCCCGTGATCAGGGCGCGCGCCACCGCGACGCGCTGCGCCTGACCGCCGGACAGCTCCCCGGGGCGCCGGCCCTCCATCCCCGCGAGGCCCAGCGACGCGAGCCACCGGCCCGCGAGCTCCGTGGCCTCCCGTCGGGACGTCCCGAGCAGCATCGGCGCGAGCGCCACGTTCTCGATCGCGGGGAGCTCCGCCAGCAGCTGGCCGAACTGGAACACGAACCCGTACTGCCGCCGGCGCACCAGCGAGCGCTCCCGCTCGTCGAGGTCGTGCAGCCCGCGCCCGGACAGCGCCACCGTGCCGGCGTCGGGCACGAGGATGCCCGCGAGGCAGTGCAGCAGCGTCGACTTGCCCGAGCCGGACGGCCCCATCACGGCGACCGACTCGCCGGGCGCGACGTCCAGGTCGACGCCCGCGAGCGCCGTCGTCGCGCCGAACTGCTTGACGAGGCCGCGGGCGGA
>NZ_SZYE01000277.1 GCF_005239125.1 Cellulomonas hominis
GCAGCAGCCCGGCGCCCCCGCGGCCGGCTGCACCGGGACCGGCGCCGCGGCGCCCGCCGCCGCGGCCGCCGTCGAGACGATCGACCTCGACGGCGACGGCGTGGGCGACGCGCTGTGGATCGCCGACGACGGCGGCACCCGCACCGTCGGCGTCACCACCGCGGGCGGCGCCACGCTCACCCACCCCGTCGACCTCGCCGGGCCCGCCGGCGCCACCGCCTTCGCGCTGCGCCCCGACCCCGCCGGCCCCGCGATGGTCCTGGTCTCCGACAACCGCGTCGCCGACCTGCTCGTCGTGCAGGACTGCGCGCTGGTCGACGCCACCGACACCCGGGGCGAGCCCTGGCAGTTCGACCAGGGGTTCGCCGGCCAGGGCACCGGCGTCGGCTGCGTCGACCTCGACGGGGACGGCACCCTCGACCTCGCCGGGCTGAACCTGGTCGACGACACCGTGACCCGCACGCAGATCCGGGTCGACGGGACCGTGGCGTCGGCCGGGGCGTCGGACCAGGTCGCCGCGGGCACCGACGCCGCGCGGGAGTCGGCGCGGGCGATCACCTGCGGCGACCGGACCCTGGCCGCCGACGGGGTGCACGAGCCCGCCTGACGCCGGGCGCCCGGGCCCCGGCGCCCGGTCCGGCACCCGGCGCGGCGCCCCTACGATGGCGCGCATGCTCCGCATCGGCCTGGTGATCGACGACGGCCTCGACAAGCCGGACGGGGTGCAGCAGATCGTGCTCACCCTCGGCCGCCGGCTCGCCGCCCTCGGCCACGAGGTGCACTACCTCACCTCGAGCACCGAGCGCACCGACCTGCCCCACCTGCACGTGCTGGGCCGCACCGTCTCCGTGCGGTTCAACGGCAACCGGCTCCGCAGCCCGCTGCCCGCCCGGCGCGCGGACGTCCGCCGGGTGCTCGCCGAGGTCCCGTTCGACGTCCTGCACGTCACCATGCCTTACAGTCCGCTGCTCGCCGGGCGGGTCGTCTCCGCGGCCTCGCCGCGCACCGCCGTCGTCGGGCAGTTCGTGATCTACCCGCAGGACCGGCCGACCCGGTGGGGCATCCGGGCGCTCGGTCTGCTGGAGCGGCGGCGGCTGCGGCGGTTCGACGCCATCAGCGCGCTGTCCGAGGCGGCGCGGGAGTCGGTGCGCGCGGGCTTCGGGCGGGACGACGTGCCGGTCATCGGCGGCCCGGTGGAGCTGGGCGGGCCGGTGCAGCCGGGCGGCCCGGTCGAGCCGGGCGGGGCGGTCGAGCCGCGCGGCGAGGTCGCACCGGGGGCGCCGGTCGCGCCGGGCGAGCACGCGGAGCCGGGCGACCCCGGCGACCGCCCCGTCCGGATCGTGTTCCTCGGCCGCCTGGTGGAGCGCAAGGGCCCGCGCGAGCTGCTCGCCGCGGTCGCCGCGATGCCGGCCTCCCGCCCGTGGACGCTGACCCTCGCCGGCCGCGGTCCCCTCCTCGAGGACCTGCGCGAGCGGGCCCGCGCCGCCGGGATCGCCGACCGCGTCGACTTCCCCGGCTTCGTCGCCGAGGAGGACAAGGCCGCGCTGCTCGCCGGGGCGGACGTCGTCGCCCTGCCGTCCACCGGCGGCGAGAGCTTCGGCATGTCCGTGGTCGAGGCCCTGGCCGACGCCGGCGGCGTCGTGCTCGCCGGCGACAACCCGGGCTACCGCACGCCGATGGCGGGCCTGGAGGACCAGCTCGTCGACCCCGGGGACACCGCGGCGTTCGCCCGCACGCTGGCGCGCTGGGTCGACGACCCGGCGGCGCGCGCGGCGGCCCGGTCCCCGCAGCGCGCCGCCGCGCAGCGGTTCGAGGCCGGCGCGATCACCGAGCAGACGCTGGCCTGGTACGAGGCGGCGATCGCCGCCCGCCGCGCGGACGCCCGCGCCCCACGCTGACCCGCACGCCCGCTGCGCCCCCGGCGCGCGTGCGCCCTCCCCGCGCGCGCCTCACGCCCTCCCCGCGCGCATCTCGCCGAGTCTCCACTTCTCGCCTGTGCCCGACAGTCCCGGCACAGGCGAGAAACGGAGACTCGGCGCCGGGGGCCGGGGGGGACGCCGAGGGGCGCCGGGGACGCACGACGGGGCGGCACCCCCGGGAGGGTGCCGCCCCGTCGGGGGTGACCTCGTCAGACGATCGCGCGGGTCTGCGCCTCGTCGTGGTGGCCGTGGCCGTTCTGGGCCGGGGTCGTCTTCTGGACCTGGAGCAGGAACTCGACGTTGCTCTTGGTCTCGCGGAGCTTGCCGAGCAGCAGCTCGATCGCCTGCTGCTGGTCCAGCGCGCCCATGACGCGGCGGAGCTTCCAGATGATCTTGAGCTCGTCCGGGGCGATGAGGATCTCCTCGCGCCGGGTGCCGGACGCGTTGACGTCCACCGCCGGGAAGATCCGCTTGTCCGCGAGCGACCGGGAGAGCCGCAGCTCCATGTTCCCGGTGCCCTTGAACTCCTCGAAGATGACCTCGTCCATCTTGGAGCCCGTCTCCACCAGCGCCGAGGCGAGGATGGTGAGCGAGCCGCCGTGCTCGATGTTCCGAGCCGCGCCGAAGAACCGCTTCGGCGGGTAGAGCGCCGAGGCGTCCACACCGCCGGACAGGATGCGCCCGGAGGCCGGGGCCGCCAGGTTGTACGCGCGGGACAGGCGGGTCAGCGAGTCGAGCAGCACGACGACGTCCTGGCCGAGCTCGACCAGGCGCTTCGCGCGCTCGATCGCGAGCTCCGCGACCATCGTGTGGTCCGAGGCGGGGCGGTCGAAGGTCGAGGCGATGACCTCGCCCTTCACGGTCCGCTCCATGTCCGTGACCTCCTCGGGGCGCTCGTCGACGAGCACGACCATGAGGTGGACCTCGGGGTTGTTCGCGGTGATCGCGTTGGCGATCTGCTGCATGATGATCGTCTTGCCGGCCTTCGGGGGCGCGACGATCAGGCCGCGCTGACCCTTGCCGATGGGGGCGACGATGTCGATGACCCGCGGCGTCAGGTGGTTCGACTCGTTCTCGAGGCGCAGCCGGTCCTGCGGGTACAGCGGGGTCAGCTTGGTGAACTCGGGGCGGGTGCGCGCCTGCTCCGGCGCCATCCCGTTGACCGTGTCGAGCCGCACGAGCGCGTTGGCCTTGTTCGGCCGGCCCGCGCCGGCCTGGGCCTGCCCCTGCTGCTCGCCCTCGCGGGGCGCGCGCACGGCACCGGTGATGGCGTCGCCGCGGCGCAGACCGGCCTTGCGGACCTGCGCGAGCGGCAGGTACACGTCGTTCGGGCCGGGCAGGTACCCGCTGGTGCGGACGAACGCGTAGGAGTCCAGCACGTCGAGGATGCCGGCGACCGGGACGAGCACGTCGTCCTCGGCGATCTCCACCTCCTCGTACGGCAGGTCGCCCACGCCGCCGCGCTGGCCGCGGCCGCGCTTGCGGCCGTCGCGGTCGCGGTACCGGTCGCGCGAGCGCCGGCGGCGGCCGCCGCGCTCGTCGTCGTCCTGGCCGGCGTCCTGCTCGGACGGCTGGCCGGCCGGGCGCTGCTGGTCCTGCTGCTGGCGCTGGCGCTGGGCGTCGGGCTGCTGCTCGCGGCGCTCGCCGCGCTCGGGCCGGTCACCGCGGTCGCCGCGGTCGCCCCCGGTGGTGGGCCCCTCGGGCAGCGTCACGTCGACGGTGGGCGCGCCGGCGCCGCGGCC
>NZ_SZYE01000278.1 GCF_005239125.1 Cellulomonas hominis
CCGCGGCCAGCGCGAGCCCGGCCGCGCCGAGCCCCGCGGCGACGCCCAGCGCCCGCCCCGCGCCGATCCGGCCGGACGGGACGGGCCGCTCGGGGCGCTCGACCGCGTCGAGGTCGCGGTCCGCCCAGTCGTTGAGCGCCATGCCGCCCGCGTACAGGCAGGCCGAGGCGAGCGGGAGCAGCGCCCGCCGCCCGGCGACCGGCAGCCCGGCGGCCGACGCCCCGGCGACGGTGTCGCCGAGCACGGTGAGCACGGCGGGCGCGCGGACGAGCTCCAGGTGGTCGCGCACCGGGTGGCGCGCCGGCGGCGCGACGGGGCTCACGCCGCCAGCCCCCGCGCCCAGCGCGCGAGGTCGCCCGCCTGGTCCGCCGCGGCGTGCCGGTCCGAGCCCCACGGGTCCTTGAAGAAGAACCCGAGCTCCGGCACCACCCCGGCGACCCCGCCCGCGTGCGCCAGCGCCAGCAGGCGCGCCAGGTCGAGCACCATCGGCGCGGCGAGCATGGAGTCGTACGCGGACCACGTCGTCTGCAGGGTGATCCGCGACCCGAGGAACCCCTCGGCGTGCACGTGGTCCCACGCCACCTTCACGTCCCCGAGGTCGGGCACGTGGTCGATGTGCAGCGGGGTCACGTCGGAGCCGGTCAGGTCGCGCAGCCCGCGCGTCTTCGAGGCGAGCTTGGACCGCACGGCCTCGGGGTCGGCGAGGGTGGCGCCGTCGCCGCCGCCCAGCAGGTTCGTGCCGGCCCAGGACAGCACCCGCAGGCCCCGGTCGGCGAACGCCGGCGCGAGGACGGTGCGCAGCCAGGTCTGCCCGGTCTTGCCGTCCTGCCCCGCGACCGGCACGCCCGCCGCGGCGGCGAGCGCCTGCAGCGCGGGCAGCCCCATGCCGGCGGACGGCGTGAACCCGGCGTACGCGGCGCCGGCGAGCACGGCGGCGTACGCGGCGACGGACGACGGGGGCAGTGCGACCCGCCCCGGCTCGCGCACCGCGGCGGCCAGCGCGTCCGGGTCGTCGTGCGCCGCGGTCGGGTGCGCGGGCGGCTCGGTGGACGACACGTCGACCACCACGACCCGCGCCAGCCCGTGCCGCGCCGCGAACGCCGCGATGTCCTCGGCGAGCCGCTCGGCCACCTGCTGCTGCGAGCCCCCCGGCACGAGCGGGCCGCGGTGCCCGGCGCGGACCTCCGCGTCGGCGGCGTCGAGGGCGTGCGCCGTCGCGGCGAGCAGCGGCGCCGGGATCATCCCGGCGTCCACCAGTGCCTCGGCCCGCTTGGCGAGCGAGACGTCGCTGACGTCGTGCCCGCCGACGACCAGGTCGCCCCAGTCCGGCAGCGGCAGGTCCGCGAAGGCGGGCGACGCGGTCACGCAGCCCGCCGCCCCCGCGTGCCCGGCGGCCAGCGCCGCGAGCCCGAGGGCGGCGGTGGTGCCCACGGACCCGCGCGCGCCGACGAGCCACAGCCCGGTGCACGCGCGGGCGTCCGCCGTCACGCCCGGTCCTTCGTGGAGAACGCGGCGTCGAACGCGGCCTCCGGGGCGTCGAACGCGAGGCGCTTCACGAACGCCAGCGCCTCCGGGGCGCCGAGCAGCCGGTCCATCCCGGCGTCCTCCCACTCGACGGAGATCGGGCCGGTGTAGCCGATCGTGTTGAGCACGCGGAACGCGTCCTCCCACGGCACGTCGCCGTGCCCGGTGGAGATGAAGTCCCAGCCGCGCCGCGGGTCGGCCCACGGCAGGTGCGAGCCGAGCCGGCCGTTGCGGCCGTTGCCCATCCGCTTCTTCGTGTCCTTGCAGTCGACGTGGTAGATCCGGTCGCGGAAGTCCCAGAGGAACGCGACGGGGTCGAGGTCCTGCCAGACCATGTGGCTGGGGTCCCAGTTGAGGCCGAAGGCCTCCCGGTGGCCGATCGCCTCCAGGGTCCGCACCGTCGTCCAGTAGTCGTAGGCGATCTCGCTCGGGTGCACCTCGTGCGCGAACCGGACCCCGACCTCGTCGAACACGTCGAGGATCGGGTTCCACCTGCGCGCGAAGTCCTCGTAGCCGGCCTCGATCACGGCGGCCGGGACGGGCGGGAACATCGCGACGTACTTCCAGATCGACGACCCGGTGAAGCCCACCACGGTGTCGACGCCGAGCTTCGCCGCGATCCGCGCGGTGTGCCGCATCTCCTCCGCCGCGCGCTGCCGGACGCCCTCGGGGTCGCCGTCCCCCCACACCCGGGCGGACAGCATGTCCTCGTGCCGCAGGTCGATCGGGTCGTCGCAGACGGCCTGGCCCTTGAGGTGGTTCGAGATGGCCCACACCTTCAGGCCGTACCGGTCGAGGATCTCGAGCCGCGACGCGACGTAGGCGTCGTCGTCCCAGCGCCACGGGTCGAGGTGGTCGCCCCAGCAGGCGATCTCGAGGCCGTCGTAGCCCCACTCGGACGCGAGCCGGGCCACCTCCTCGAAGGGCAGGTCGGCCCACTGGCCGGTGAACAGGGTGATCGGGCGGGTCATGTCGGTCTCCTCGTCGAGAGCGGAACATCGATGCTGCGGGGCGCCGGTGCGCGGCGTCCAGGGGTGCCTCAGGTCATGTCGTGGCCCCCTGGCGGGCGAGCGCGTCCGCCACGGCCGCGTCGACCGCGCGCTGGTGCCGGACCCGGCGCCGGCGGCCGGCGGCGACCCGGAGGGCCACGAGCCCGACGACCAGCGCCAGGGCGCCGACCAGGGCCCACGGGACCGCCCACGCCGCCGCCGAGGCGGTGACGCCGGGCACGGCGGGCGCGTCGTCGGTGGCGGCGGCGCCCGGGAGGGCGACGACCTCGCCGCCCAGCGCGACCGAGGCGGTGGTGCGGACCAGCGGCCACACGCCGTCGACGCGCACGCTGCGCACCACGGACGCGCCCGGGATGAGCTCGGGCACCTCGACGGCCGCCGCGCGCGCCCGCCCGAGGCCGAACAGACCGGCGACGCGCACCTGCTCGGTGGGCGCGACGCGGGCGTTGCCGGTGTTCGTCAGGGTGAAGGTCACGGTCGCGGCCCCCGGCGCGACGGGGTTGCCGCCCGCGTCGTAGTCGACGCGCAGGTCGGTGACGGCGAGCGCCGGGGCCAGGTCGCCCGACACCCGCAGGTGCACGCGGGAGCCCAGGCGCCGGTCGACCGAGACGCCCGCCGCGTTCTCCACGAGCAGGCTGGACACGACGCCCGCGGCGTAGTCGCCGGGCTGGGCGTCCTCGGGGACGGTGACGGTGAACGGGACCTCGACCGCGGCGCCGGGCTCGACCGCGATCTGCGGGGTGTCCACCCGGACCCAGGCGCCGAGCGCGGTGGACTCCTCCCCCGCCTCCAGCACGTCGAGCGTGCCGTCCGGGGTGAGGAAGCCGTCGGCGGCGTACACGTCGAGCGTCAGCGGGGCGTCGCCCTTGTTCGTCACGACGAGGGCGTCGGAGAGCGTGCCGCCCGGCGGCAGGGTGTACGCGAAGTTGGGGCGGGCGGCGCCGTGCACGGTGTCCGCCGGGCGCACGCCCCAGGTGACCTGGGTGCCCGCCGCGGCGGCCGGGTCGGTCGCGGGACCGGCCGCGGCCGGGTCCTCCGGGGCCGGGTCGGCGGCGGCGCGCACGGCCGGCGG
>NZ_SZYE01000279.1 GCF_005239125.1 Cellulomonas hominis
GCCGGGCGCCCCGGGCCTCGAGCGGGGTCCCGCGGCGCTGCGGGACCCCGCTCGAGGCCCGGCCAGTGCGCCGCCCGGCTGGACGGCACCCCGAGCACCCCCCAGTGCCGGGCGCGCGCCTGCGTCATGGCACGACCGTAGGGGCCGGCGTCGCGGCCCGCCGGGCGGCCGGCTCCGGGCGGACGCGCGCCCCGGGGCGGTGTCAGCCGAGCAGGTCGAGCACCGCGCCCGAGCGGATGCGCGCGAAGTCCGCCAGGGCGACGTCGGCGAGCGAGCCGGTCCGGTTCAGCCCCGCGATGTCGGGCAGCTCGCGGAACACCTCGACCGCGAGCACGCGCGCGCCGGACGCGACGCCGGACGTGATGCCCGCCGGCGAGTCCTCGACCACGACGCAGTCGGCGACGTCCACGCCCAGCCGCTCGGCGGCGAGCAGGTAGGGCTGCGGGTCGGGCTTGGGCCGGTCGACCTCGTCGCCCGCGACGACCGTCGCGAACACGCCCGCGACCCGGGCGAACGGCTCGGCCAGCTCCCGGTACGACGACGTCACCAGGGCCTGCGGCACCCCGGCCTCCGCCAGCGCCGCGAGCAGCTCGCGGCCGCCCGGCTGCCACGGCGTGTCCTGCGCGACCGCCGCGGCGACGCGCTTGTTGAGGAAGTCGACGATCTCGTCCACGGACAGGCCGACACCCCGGCCCTGCAGGATCTCGCCCGAGACCTTCATCGGGTTGCCGACGAGCGTGAGCCCGTCCTCGTGCGTCCAGGTGCCACCCCAGGACTCGACGAGCTCGGTCTCGGCGGCCATCCAGAGCGGCTCGGTGTTCACGAGCGTGCCGTCCATGTCCCACAGGACCGCCGCGGGGAGCGGGAGCGCGTCGTCTGAACGGTCATGGCTCTGACCAGCGAAAACGTCCTCGGAACGGAGGGACAAGGGTGATCTCCAAGCGTCGTCGTGCAACGAGTCGTGCACCACCCGACCCTAACCGCACCGGCGTCGGAGAGCGGAACGGCCCCCGGTCGGGCACGCGCATCGTGGGCGGGGCCGGCTTCCGTCCGCAGGAGCGGGCGCGCGACGTCCTTCGCGAACAGCCCGTGCTCGCTGCGGGCGGCGGCTCGGGGCGCCCTTGCCCCATGCCCCTGACCCGCGCGATCATCCGCGCATGACGACGGTGTCCGCGAGAAGGACCAGTGCATGGGCCGCTGCGATGCTGCTCCTGCTGGCTGCCTGCACCGGCGGCTCCGACGCTGCTGCGCCGACGCCGACGCCGACTCGGGTCGCACCGGGTGGCTCGGGCACCGTCGAGCTCGACGACCGCACGTTCACCCTCGACGTCCCCTCCCGCTATGACGCCACCGACCCTGCGCCCCTGATCGTGTCGCTGCACGGCTACTCGGAGGTCGGGGTGAGCACGGCCACCTACCTCGGCCTGCGGGAGGAGTCCGAGGAGAAGGGCTACCTGCTCGCCTACCCGGAGGGCCTCGTCGACAGGGCGGGCAAGCAGTACTGGAACGCGACGGCCGCCTGCTGCTCCTTCGACGGTGTCGACCCCGACGACGACGGCTTCCTGACCAGCGTCATCGAGACGGTCCAGGCGCAGTACGCGGTGGACCCGGGGCGGGTCTTCGTCATCGGGCACTCGAACGGCGCGTTCATGGCGCTGCGCATGGCGTGCAACCACCCGGACCTGATCGCTGCGGCCGTGTCGGTCGCCGGTGCGAACGACGCCGATCCGTCGACGTGCACCCCGGGCCAGCCCGTCAGCGTCCTGCAGGTGCAGGCCGACACCGACGAGGTCATCAGCTACGAGGGCGGCAGCGTCGGCCCGGGGGCGCGCTATCCGGGGGCTGAGCAGACGGTCGCGGATTGGCGAGCGATCGACGAGTGCGACGCCGGCGCGACCCCAGGCACCGCGGACTACGACTCGACGCTTGCCGGCCCCGAGACCGTGACGACCAGCTGGTCCTGTTCCCACGGCACCGAGGTCGCCCTGTGGACGATCGTGGGCGGCAAGCACGGCCCGACGTGGTCGGACGCGTTCGCCCCTGACGTGACCGCCTGGATGCTGGCGCACGGGAAGGCCTGACGTCGGGCGTCGGCCGGCCTGAAGGAGCGAGGCTGTCACCCGGAACTCGGTCGCTGCGGACGACGCGGGTGGAAGCGGCTGAACGCGCGCCCGACCACGGTGCCCGAGCGCTACTCCCCGACCTGCCCGTCCACCGCCTCGCGCAGCAGGTCCGCGTGCCCGTTGTGCCGGGCGTACTCCTCGATCAGGTGGGTGAGGATCCACCGCAGGCTCGGGGTGCGTCCGTCGGGCCACGCCCGCTGCGCGGGGGCGTCCGGGCCGCCCGCCGCGAGGGCCGCCGCGACGTCGGCGCGCGAGCGCTCCACCGCCGCGAGCCACAGCGCGCGCAGGTCGTCCGGGGCGTCGTCGGCAGCGGAGTGCCACTCCCAGTCCCGGTCGGCGGCCCAGTCGACCGAGGCCCACGGCTCGGCCCGGTCCCGGCCGTGCAGCACGCGGGAGAACCAGTCGTCCTCGACGTACGCGAGGTGCTTGAGCAGGCCGCCGAGCGTCATGGTCGACGACCCGACCGTCGCCGCCAGCCCGGCGGCGTCGAGACCACGGGTCTTCCACTCGAGCGTCGCCCGGTGGAAGTCCAGGAAGCCGAGCAGGGTCTGCACCTCGTCACCGTCCGGCGCCGGCTCGGGGCGGCCCTGCTCGTCGACGCCCGGGGCGTCCCCGGTGACCGGCTCCGCGGGCACGTCGAGCTCGCGGGCCGCGGCTGAGATCCGGCGGGCGAGGTCCAGGTCCCGGTCGCTGAGCCCGGCGACGTCGTGGGACACCAGCCGCACCGCGACGGTGCCGTACCGCAGGTCGACGTCCGGGTGGTGGTCGACCGCGTCGGCCAGCTCGCCGATCGCGTCGACGAGCTCCACGCCCGCCGCGAACGACCCCGTGCGGAACCGCGCGTGCGCGCCGTCCGGCCCGACCCGCCAGTCCGCCACCCCGTCGGCCGCCCGGAACTGCTCCGCCGTGATCAGCTCACCCATGCCGCTCACGGTAGCCGGGCGCGTCGCCGGTGCACCTCGGCCGGTGACCCGGGAGCATGGCCCCGTGCCCTCCTCCGGACCCCGCCGCCCGTCCCGCCTGCTCGTCGCCCACGCCGTGGCCGCCGCCCTCGTCACGGTGCTGCTCGTCGTGCTCGCCGCCCAGCCCACCGAGGACGCGAACATCGGGGCCGGGCTCGCGCTGCTCGCGACGCTCCCGTTCGGCCTGCCGTGGACGCTCGGGCTGCTGCTCGCACCCGCGACCTGGCCGGCCGCCGCCGTCGTCGCCGTCGCGATCGGGTGCGCGTGGCTGAACGTCGGCCTGCACGCGCTGCTCCGGGTGCACCTGCGGCGTCGGGCCGCCGCCCGGGCCGCCGGGGCGACGACGGGTCGGGCCGCCGCGGCGTGAGCTCCGCGGTCCGGGACCTCGTCGTCCGGTACGGCGACCGGACCGTGTCCGCCGTGCCGGCCCTCGACGTGCGCCCCGGCCAGTGCGTGGCCGTCGTCGGCGA
>NZ_SZYE01000027.1 GCF_005239125.1 Cellulomonas hominis
CGACGGCCGGACCCGCGGCGCGCGGACCGCCGGCGTGGGGGCCGGCGGGCGCCGGGTCGGACCAGCGGAACCGGTCGACCAGGGCCGCGGCCCGCGGGACGCGCGTGCCGGCGCGGAGCAGGCCGTAGCCGAGCGCCCCGCCCAGGACGTTGAACAGCAGGTCGTTCACATCCGCGAGGTGCCCGCCGCCGAGGAGGCGGGCCGTGATCAGCTGGCTGACCTCGATGCCGAGGCCGACCCCCACCGCCACCAGCACGACGCGCGGCCACGACGACCGCGCGAGGAGCAGCGGCACCAGCACCCCGAGGGGCACGAAGACGGCGACGTTCATGAGCGCGTCGGCGACCTCGTAGTCGACGAGCGGCACGAGCGCCAGGTGGGCGTCCCACGGCGCGTCCGCGGCCGGCTTGTCCAGGAAGATCGGGAACACGGTGTTCGCCACGACGCCCGCCCCGTAGACGCAGAGCGCGACGGCGACGGCGGCCCGGGGCGCGGTGAGCCGCCCGCGGCGGGCCAGGACGGCCAGCAGCACCGCGAGAGCGGCCGCGGCCAGCGGGACGACGACGGGGAGGACGGGGACCTGGCGGAACACGGCGCGACCTGCTCTTCTCGAGGGCGGGCACGCCGGCCTGCCCGGCGACCCGGGGCCACGGTGCCAGCGGCGCGGGGCGCGGGCATCCACCCGCGGTCGGACCCGGTCCGCGGCGCGGTCCGCCCACGGGCTCAGCGGCTGGTCGACACCCGGTACTGCGCGTTGGCGAGCGGCACGAACACGACGAGGAAGAGCGCCGACCAGATGAGCGTGTAGACCTCCGGGTGCTGCAGCGGCCACGCGGTGGGCTCGGGCGTGCCGGGCGGGATGTTCCCGAACAGCTCGCGCGCGGCCTGGGTCACCGCCGACACCGGGTTCCACTCGGCGAACGTCTGCAGCGGGGCCGGCAGGGTGTCGAGCGGGACGAACGTGTTGGCCACGAACGTCAGCGGGAAGATCACGATGAACGACGCGTTGTTCACCACCTCCGGGCTCGGCACCAGCATGCCGATCCACGCCATGATCCAGCTGATGGCGTAGGCGAACACCAGCAGCAGGCCGAACCCCGCCAGCGCCTCCAGCCAGGAGGACCGGATCCGCCAGCCGACCACGAGGCCCGTCAGGCCCATCACGACGAGGACGATGACGTTGTTGACGACGTCGGAGAACGTCCGCCCGGTCAGGACGGCCGAGGGGGCCATCGGCAGCGACCGGAACCGGTCGAGGATGCCCTTCTTCAGGTCCTCGGCGAGCGCCGCCCCCGTGACCGTCGCCCCGAAGATGACGGTCTGGGCGAAGATCCCGGCGATCAGGAACTCCCGGTACGCCTGGCCGCCCTCCTCCTGGTCGATCGCCCCGCCGAACACGTAGGAGAACAGCAGGACGAACATGATGGGCGACAGGGTGGTGAAGACCAGCAGGTCGGGCACCCGCTTGATCTTGATGATGTTCCGCTTGGCGACGACGGACGCGTCGGCCAGCACGTTCGGGACCGCCATCACGCGCCTCCCTGCTTCTCGGGGCTGCCGTCCTGCTCGGCGGTCTTGCCGGTCAGGGCGAGGAACACGTCGTCCAGGGTCGGGCGGCGCAGGCCGACGTCCTCCAGCCGGACCTGACGCTCGTCGAGCCGCCGCAGCGCCTCGCTCAGCACCTCGGGCCCGCCGGACACCGGCATGACGAACGACCGCCGGCCGTCGTCCACGGAGGGCCGCCCGACGCCGAGCGGGGCGAGCACCTCCTCGACGTGCGCGAGCAGCGTCACGTCGGCGACGGTGAGCTCGAGACGCTCGCCGCCGACCTGGCGCTTGAGCTGGTCCGCGGTGCCCTGCGCGATGATCCGGCCGTGGTCGATGACGACGATCTCGTCCGCGAGCACGTCGGCCTCCTCCAGGTACTGGGTGGTCAGCAGCAGCGTGGTGCCCCCGGCGACCAGGGTCTGGATGACCTCCCACATCTCGGTGCGCCCGCGCGGGTCGAGGCCGGTCGTGGGCTCGTCGAGGAAGATCACGGGCGGGTCGGCGACGAGCGCGCCCGCCAGGTCGAGCCGGCGCCGCATGCCGCCCGAGTACGTCTTGGTCGGCCGGTCCGCCGCGTCCTCCAGCCGGAACGACGCGAGCAGCTCGCGCGCCCGCTCGCGGGACCGGCGGGCGCCCAGGTGGTACAGCCGGCCGATCATGTCCAGGTTCTCGTAGCCCGACAGGTACTCGTCCACGGCGGCGTACTGGCCCGACAGGCCGATGCGCCGCCGGACCTCGGCCGGCCGGTCGAGCACGTCGACGCCCATGACCCGCGCGCTGCCGGCGTCGGGCCGCAGCAGCGTGGACAGGACGCGGACGATGGTGGTCTTGCCGGCCCCGTTGGGGCCGAGCAGGCCGAGGACGGTGCCGGCCGGCACCGTGAGGTCGACGCCGTCGAGGGCGGTGACGCCCTTGTAGCGCTTCACGAGCCCGTGGGCCTCGATCGCGTGTTCCATGGGGCGAGCGTAGATGTGACCTACGACACACCAGAAGGGGGTCGGCAGGCCTCGATCACGGGGGGCGGTGAGCCCGGCGCGGCGGCGCAGGTCAGGGGCGCGGTGCCGTCCGGTGCAGCCCGGCGGCCACCGCCCAGGCCGCCGCCTCCGCGCGGGTGGACGCGCCGATCTTGCGGTAGATCGAGCGCACCTGGGTCTTCACCGTGTTGCGCGAGACGAACAGCGTGCGGGCGATGTGCTCGAGCGTGACGTCCTCCACCAGCTCCGCGAGCACGACGCGCTCCCGGGGGCTGAGGGGCTCGCCCAGCAGGGTGGTCGCGGTCCGGGGGGTGTCGTCGAGGGCG
Source organism: Cellulomonas hominis (assembly GCF_005239125.1). Lineage (GTDB taxonomy): Bacteria > Actinomycetota > Actinomycetes > Actinomycetales > Cellulomonadaceae > Cellulomonas > Cellulomonas hominis_A. Next base: position 2,849 of record NZ_SZYE01000027.1, read on the forward strand.
GTCATGGGGGGCTCCGATGCTGCGGGGGCGGGTCGCGTCCCCCGGTCGGCTGCCGCGGGCGCTCACCCGTCCGTTCGGCACGGAGCGCGTTCCGGACTGGTGGATGAGCTGCCGGTCGTCGGGCGGGGTGGCGTGGTCGGCCCCCCGGACGGGGTCCCGGCGCAGGTCACGCCGGGGCAGGCGCGTCCCGGCGACTGCGCAGGATCACCCGGATGGCCCAACGCCCCCGGCGCGGCGCCCGGCCGGCGGGACGGGCGCCGCCGCGGGTCAGCCCAGCGGGTCGCGGGCCGCGGCCGGGGCCCGGTCCCGACGGCCCGCCGACCAGACCGCGCCCGCGCCCGCCAGCACCACCAGGGCGATCCCGCCGAGCGACGCGACGGGCAGCCGGTCGCCGAGCGCGACCGCCCCTACCAGCGCCGCCATCGCCGGGTCGACCGCGAACAGCGTGCCCACCACCCGCGTGCCCGCCAGCCGCGCGGCCTGGAAGTCGAGCGAGAACGCCAGGGCCACGCCGATCAGCCCGGACAGGACGAGCGGGGCGAGGTGGCCGCCCTCGAGCGCCGGTGCCTGCGCGACCTGGGACGGCGACAGCAGCAGGGCGCCGACCGCGACCGACAGGGCGAGGTCGCCGAGCCCGCCGGACCCGGAGCTGACGCGCCCGGCGAGCACGGTGTAGCCGCCGAACGCCGCGGCCGCCCCGAGGCCGAGCCCGACGCCGACGGGGTCGAGCCCGCCGGTCGGGGCGCCGACGACCAGCACCACACCGGCGAGCGCCACGAACGGCAGCAGCCGGGAGCGTCCGGCGGACGCGACCGCCGCGACGGCGAGCGGCCCGCAGAACTCCAGGGTCACGGCGACGCCGAGGGGGATGCGGTCGAGCGCGGCGTAGAACAGCACGTTCATCGCGGCCATCGCGACGCCGTACAGGGCGATGCCGGCCCACGCCCGCCGGTCCCGTCCGCGCAGCGCGGGGCGGGTGAGCAGGAGCAGGACGAGCGCGGCGGCCGTCATCCGGTAGCCGGACACGGCGAGCGTGCCGAGGGAGCCGAACGCGGTCGAGGCGAGCGCGGCCGAGACCTGCACGGACGCGGAGCCGACCAGCACGAAGGCGGCGGCGGTGAGGGCGCGCGGGCGCGCGCCGAGGGGGAACGAGAGCATGGGGGTCCTCAGCGGGACGGCCCGCCGGTGCGGCGGGCGGTGGTCGGGTGCCTGCGCGGCACGCCGACGCGAGCGTCGGTCGTGCCGGGGTCAGGCCCCGGGCCCCCGGCGCGGGGCGCAGCCCCGGTTGCTCATCGGATCCATGCCGGGAGCGTACGTCCCGGTGGCCGCCCGCCCGGCGGTCGTCCGCATGGCGGGCGGCGCGGCCCGGAAGCGCGCCGCCCGGCCCCGCCGCTCGGCGCGCGTCAGGCGGCCCGCGGGATGTCCTCGACCGACGTGTACACCGGGAGGCCGCGCCGCCGCGCGATCGCCACGTCGTTGTCCGCGCCCGTCGACTCGCCGGGCAGCCGGAGCACCGCGTCGCAGCGGGCGAGCAGCCGCTCGGCGGTGGGGTAGAGCACGTCCTGGGCGCGCGGGTCGGTCGGGCCGTCGGCGCCCATGCTCGCGAGGACGGGCAGCGCGACCCACTCGCCGATCATCGGCACGTGCCCGCGCTCGAAGATCGGCCAGGCGGCCTCCTCGAGACGGCGGAGGTTGGCGGCCATGGCGGCGGGGTCGCCACCCGTCCCGGACTGGTAGGGGCCGGCGATGAGGATCAGCTGTGCGGTCATGACGGCCACCATAACGTGCACGACCGTGCAACACTAGGCACTACCGAGAAACACCGGGCGACGACGAGGAGACGCGGATGCTGCCGGCACAGCGACGGGACGAGCTGCTGCGCGTGCTGCGCGCCGAGGGGCGCGTGGTGGCCAAGGACGCCGCCGAGCGGCTCGGGCTGTCCGAGGACACCGTGCGCCGCGACCTGCGCGAGATGGCCGCCGCGGGACTCTGCCAGCGGGTGTACGGGGGCGCGCTGCCCGTGTCGCCCGCGGTCGCCGACTACGCGGGCCGGCGGACGGTCGCCGTCGAGAACAAGGACCGGGTGGCCCGCCGCGCGGCGGAGCTGGTCCGCCCGGGCAGCACCGCGATCCTCGACGGCGGGACCACGGCGCTCGCGGTCGCCCGGGCGCTGCCGCCCGACCTGCGGGCCACGGTCGTGACGCACAGCCCGACGGTGGCCGCGGCGCTCGCCGAGCACCCGACGGTCGAGGTGCTGGTGCTGGGTGGCCGGCTGTTCAAGCACTCGGTCGTGGCATCCGGTGCGATGCTCGCCGAGGCGGCCGCCGGCGTGTGGGCGGACGTCTTCCTGCTCGGCGTCACCGGCGTGCACCCGGAAGCGGGCCTGACCACCGGCGACGCCGAGGAGGCCGCGACCAAGCGGGCGCTGGCCCGGCGTGCGGGGGACACCTACGTGCTCGCCAGCGCGGAGAAGATCGGGGCCGCGTCGCCGTTCCGGGTGCTGCCGCTCGACGAGGTCGCCGGGGTCGTCACGGACGTCGACCCGGCCGACCCGGCGGCGCGGGCGCTCGCGGACGCGGGGGTGCCGCTGCTGGCGGCCGGCTGACGTCCGTCAGGCGCGCGTGCGGAACGTCAGCAGGTACCGCGTCGTGCCGGCGGCGAGCAGCGCCGCGCCGAGCATGTGCAGCAGCACGAGCAGGATCGGCAGGTCGGTGGCGACCTGCACGTACCCGATGACGCCCTGCAGCGCGACGAGCCCGACCATCACCCAGCCGCGGCGGCGCAGCAGGCGCGGCCCGCGCCGGTTCAGCCAGAGCAGCACGCCGAGCACGGCGAGGAACAGCCACACGGAGGCGGCGTGCACGCGGGCCATGAGGTACGGGTCGACGGCGATCCGGTAGCCGACCTCCTCGTCGCCCGAGTGCGGCCCGGCGCCCGTGGTGACGACGCCGAGCGTGAGGACGACGCCCACCAGCACGGCGAGGACGGGTGCGAGCCGCCGGGACCACGGCCCGACCACGGGGATCCGCGGCCCGTCGCCCTCGCGGCTGCGGTGCACGAGCAGCGTCGAGGCCGCGACCAGCGCCATCGAGACCAGGAAGTGCAGGCTCACCCAGGCCGGGTGCAGGTGCAGCAGGACGACCACGCCGCCGATGAGCGCCTGCGTGACGACGCCGGCCAGCGGCGCGAGGCCGAGCCAGCGGTAGGCGGCCGACCGGTCGCGGTCGAACCAGACCAGGAGCGCGACGGCCACCGCGATCACGCCGAGCACGCCGGTCAGGGTGCGGTTCCCGAACTCGACGTACTGGTGGTAGGTCGTCTCCGGGTGGAACGCGGCGGTGAACTGCCCCGGCTCGCACTGCGGCCACGTCGAGCAGCCGAGGCCGGAGCCCGTGAGCCGGACGGCGCCGCCGGTGACGACGATGCCGATCTGCGCCACCAGGTTCGCCACCAGGACGGGGTAGGTCAGGCGCTCCCGCCACGCCGCGAACCGGGTGGGCGCGGGGCTGACGGGGGCGGCGGCGACGTCGGGGCTCACGGCGACCAGCCTACGGTCCGGCGCGACTCGCTCGTGCGCGCGCTCACGAGGTCTTGGTCACGCGTCCCGCCCCTGCGGCGGGCGTCAGGACGACCAGCGGAACCAGCGGCGCACCGCGGCGGCCAGCACCAGCGCCCACGCGGCGAGCGCCGCCAGGTGCGCGGCCGGGAACGCCCCGTCGACCAGCGACCCGCGCAGCGCCTCGCCCAGCGCGCCGGGCGGCAGCCACTCCGCGACGGACGCCCACCACCCGGGCAGGTCGGCCACCGGCAGCACCAGGCCGCCGACGACCGCCAGCACCACCAGCAGCAGGTTCGCCACCGCCAGCACCGCCTCCGCGCGCAGCGTGCCCGCGAGCAGCAGCGCCAGCGCCGTGAACGCCGCGACGCCGAGCAGCAGCGCGAGCACCGCGCCGGGCAGCCCGGCCGGCTCGGGCCGCCAACCGAGGGCGAGGCCGGTCACGGACACCACGACCACCTGCAGCGCGGCGACCGCGAGCACGGCCAGCGCCTTGCCGGCGAGCAGCCCGCCCCGTCCGAGGGGTGTCGTCGCGAGCAGCCGCAGCACCCCGTTGCGCCGGTCGAACGCGGTCGCGATCGCCTGGGAGGTCAGCGAGCCCGCCATGACGGCCAGGCCGAGCACGCCGGGGGTGACGACGTCGATCCGCTCCGCGTCGCCGACGCCGATGTCGAGGAACGACCCCCGCCCCAGGGCGATCAGCGCGACCACCGGGATGATCAGGGTGACGAGCAGCTGCTCGCCGTTGCGCAGCACCGCCAGGGTCTCGAACCGGGCCTGGGCCCGCACCCGGCGCCCGGCGGGCGCGGCGCGGTCGAGGGCGTCGGCGGCGGTGGGCGCGGTCATCGCAGGTTCCGTCCGGTGAGGTCGAGGAACACGTCCTCGAGGGTGCGGCGCCCGACGTCCACCCGGGCCAGCAGCACGTCGCGGTCCGCGCACCACGCGGCGAGCGCGGCCACCAGCGCGGGGCTGGCGGGGGAGTCGACGGCGTAGGCCCCGGGGCCCGTCTCGGCCACCGCGGTGCGCGTCGCGGCGTCGGCCGGGGTCAGCGCGGCGCCCAGCGCGGCGAGGTCGAGGCCCGGTGCGGCCCGGAAGGTCAGCGTCGAGGAGTCGGCCCCGGCGAGCAGCGCCGGCACCGACCCGTGCGCGATGACGCGCCCGTGGTCGACGACGGCGACCTCGTCGGCGAGGGCCTCCGCCTCGTCCATCAGGTGGGTCGTCAGCAGCACGGCCACCCCGTCGGAGCGCAGCTCCTCGACGAGCGACCACACGGCGCGCCGCGCCTGCGGGTCCATCCCGGCGGACGGCTCGTCGAGGAACACGACGTCCGGGCGGCCGACCACCGCGGTCGCGAGCGCGAGCCGCTGCCGCTGGCCGCCGGACAACCGGCGCACGGTGGTCCGGGCGAACGGGGTCAGGCCGAGCCGCTCGGCGAGCTCCCCGACGTCCCGGGGCCGGGCGTACATCTCGGCGACGTGCCGGAGCACGCCGAGCGCGGGCACGCCGGTCGGCAGCCCCGCGTCCTGCAGCATCACGCCGACCCGGGGGCGCAGCGCGGCGGCGTCGGCGACCGGGTCGAGCCCGAGCACGCGGACGGTGCCCCCGTCCGGGGCGCGCAGGCCCTCGCAGCACTCCACGGTGGTGGTCTTGCCCGCGCCGTTCGGGCCGAGCACCGCCGTCACCCGTCCGGGGGAGGCGTGCAGGTCGAGCCCGTCGACGACGGCGCGGCCGTCGTACCGCTTCACGAGCCCGCGCACCTCGACGGCGGCTGGGGAGGGGGACTGGCCGAGCACCCCGCGAGTGTAGGGGGCGCGGCCCCTGGTGCGGGGTGGTGAGGCTGACCTTGCTTGCCAGGACTTATTTCGGCAACAAGGATGTTGCCGATATCGGGAGCCCTCGTCGGGGCTCTGCGGGACCGGCCGCCACCACCGCGGTCCGCCCCGCGACCCAGCCGTGCAGCAGCGAACCGGAGGTGTGTGCCATGAGCGCGAGCACGCCGGGGACCGCCGCCGCGCCGGAGGCCGACTGCGTCACCGAGGCCACCGACGCGACCGGGCGCCCCGCCGCCCGCCCCGCGGAGCACGAGTCCGAGGCCGAGGCCGGGACCCGCCGCCGGGTGCTCGACCTGATCGCGGCCGACGGCCCGGTGTCCGCCGCCGAGCTGGCCGCCGAGCTCGACCTGACCGCCGCCGCCGTGCGCCGGCACCTCGCGGTGCTCGAGGGCGAGCAGCAGATCGGGGTCCACGACGGCGGCGCCGTCGGGCCCGCCCGCCGCGGCCGGCCCGCCAAGCGGTACGTCGTCACCGCGGCCGGCCAGGCCGCGCTCTCCCAGCAGTACTCCGAGCTCGCGTCGCAGGCGCTGCGGTTCGTCGCCGAGATCGGCGGCGCGGACGCGGTGCGCAGCTTCGCCGAGAAGCGCGTCCGCGACCTCGAGGTCCGGCACGCCGACGCGCTCGCGGAGGCGGGCGACGACCCGGCCCGCCGGGCGCAGGTGCTCGCCGACGGCCTCGCGGTCGACGGGTTCGCCGCCACGGCGCGCCCGGTGCCGGGCGGCCACGCCATCCAGCTGTGCCAGGGCCACTGCCCGGTGCAGGACGTCGCGCGCGAGTTCCCCGAGCTGTGCGAGGCGGAGGCGCACGCCTTCTCCCGCATGCTCGGCGTGCACGTGCAGCGGCTCGCGACGCTGGCCCGCGGCGGCCACGTCTGCACCACGAACATCCCGATCGTGCCGGTGCGCCGGTCCACGACCGGCACCGACCGACCCTGAGCCCCCGAACCCCGACCCCCGTGCACCCGCGGAAGGACGATGAGATGACGACGACGGACCCCGGCCGCCCGGCTGCGGCCGAGCCGATGAGCCAGGACGAGGCCATCGCCTCGATCGGCAACTACGGCTACGGCTGGCACGACGCCGACGAGGCGGGCGCCACCGCCCAGCGCGGCCTCTCCGAGCAGGTCGTGCGCAACATCTCGGCGCTGAAGAACGAGCCCGAGTGGATGCTGAAGACCCGCCTCAAGGCGCTGCGCCTGTTCGACAAGAAGCCGATGCCCTGGTGGGGCGCGGACCTGTCGGGCATCGACTTCGACAACATCAAGTACTTCGTGCGGTCGACGGAGAAGCAGGCGACGTCCTGGGAGGAGCTCCCGGAGGACATCAAGAACACCTACGACCGCCTGGGCATCCCGGAGGCCGAGAAGCAGCGCCTGGTCGCCGGCGTCGCCGCGCAGTACGAGTCCGAGGTCGTCTACCACCAGATCCGCGAGGACCTGGAGGCCCAGGGCGTCATCTTCGTCGACACCGACACCGGCCTGCGCGAGTACCCGGAGCTGTTCGAGCAGTACTTCGGCTCGGTCATCCCGCCGGGCGACAACAAGTTCGCGTCGCTGAACACCGCCGTGTGGTCGGGCGGCTCGTTCGTCTACGTGCCGCCGGGCGTGCACGTCGAGATCCCGCTGCAGGCCTACTTCCGGATCAACACCGAGAACATGGGCCAGTTCGAGCGGACGCTGATCATCGCGGACGAGGGCTCGTACGTGCACTACGTCGAGGGCTGCACCGCGCCGATCTACCAGTCGGACTCGCTGCACTCCGCGGTCGTCGAGATCATCGTGAAGAAGAACGCCCGCGTGCGGTACACGACCATCCAGAACTGGTCGAACAACGTCTACAACCTCGTGACCAAGCGGGCGACCGCGGCCGAGGGCGCGACGATGGAGTGGGTCGACGGCAACATCGGCTCCAAGGTCACCATGAAGTACCCGGCGATCTACCTGCTGGGCGAGCACGCCCGCGGCGAGACGCTGTCCATCGCCTTCGCGGGCGAGGGGCAGCACCAGGACGCCGGCTGCAAGATGGTGCACGCCGCGCCGCACACGTCCTCGTCGATCGTGTCGAAGTCGGTGGCCCGCGGCGGCGGCCGCACGTCGTACCGCGGCCTGGTGCAGGTGCTCGAGGGCGCCAGCCACTCCGCGTCCAACGTGCTCTGCGACGCGCTGCTGGTCGACCAGATCTCCCGCTCGGACACGTACCCGTACGTCGACGTCCGCGAGGACGACGTGTCGATGGGCCACGAGGCGACGGTGTCCCGCGTGAGCGAGGACCAGCTGTTCTACCTGATGTCCCGCGGCATGACCGAGACCGAGGCCATGGCGATGATCGTGCGCGGGTTCGTCGAGCCCATCGCGCGCGAGCTCCCCATGGAGTACGCCCTCGAGCTGAACCGCCTGATCGAGCTGCAGATGGAAGGGGCCGTCGGCTGATGTCGACCACCACACCCGAGACCCCCGGTCTCTCCACCGACCACTCCCGCGCGACGGCCGACGAGGCGCACAGCCACGGCGTCGCCCCCGTCCCGGAGTCGTCCCGTGCGGCCCGCGCCACCTCGTTCGAGGTCGCGGACTTCACGGTGCCGAACGGCCGCGAGGAGGAGTGGCGGTTCTCGCCGGTCGACCGGCTGGCCCCGCTGTTCGCCCCGGAGACGGGCCGGCTCACGGGTCACGGCGTCCTCACCACGGTCGTGAACGCGCCCGAGGTCGAGGTCGAGATCGTGGACCGCGACGACGCCCGCCTGGGCCTCGCGGGGAAGCCGGGCGACCGGGCCGCCGCCGTGGCGTGGGCCTCGTTCCCGCGCGCCACGGTCGTCACGGTGCCGCAGGAGGCCGTCGCGTCGACGGTGACCTCGGTCCGCGTCGAGGGCGTCGAGGGCCAGCTGGAGCCGACCGGCAGCCACCTGCTCGTGCACGCCAAGCCGATGTCGCAGGCGACGGTCGTCATCGACCACGTCGGGTCGGCGCTGCTGACCGAGACCGTCGAGGTCGTGGCGGAGGACGGCGCGCACCTGACCGTCGTGTCCGTGCAGGACTGGGCCGAGGGCGCCGTGCACAACGCGGCGCACCGCGTGAAGCTCGGCCGCGACGCCACGGTCAAGCACATCGTGGTCACCCTCGGCGGCGACGTCGTGCGGCTCACCCCCGACGCGGAGTTCGCGGGGGAGGGCGGCTCGGTCGAGATGCTCGGCGTGTACTTCGCCGACGCCGGCCAGCACCAGGAGCAGCGGCTGTTCGTCGACCACGCGGTCCCGAACTGCAAGTCCCGCGTGACCTACAAGGGCGCGCTGCAGGGCGAGGGCGCGCACACCGTGTGGGTCGGCGACGTGCTGATCCGCAAGGAGGCCGAGGGCACCGACACCTACGAGCTCAACCGGAACCTGGTCCTGACGGACGGGGCCCGCGCGGACTCGGTGCCGAACCTCGAGATCGAGACGGGCCTGATCGAGGGCGCGGGCCACGCCAGCGCCACCGGCCGGTTCGACGACGAGCAGCTGTTCTACCTGCGCTCGCGCGGCATCCCGGAGACGGACGCCCGCCGCCTGGTCGTCCGCGGCTTCTTCGCCGAGCTGATCCACCAGATCGGCGTGCCGGAGATCGAGGAGCGGCTCATCTCCGCGATCGAGGCGGAGCTCGCCCAGTCGATGACCGAGTTCCAGGGCGCGACGGCCGTCGCCGGCGGCGACCTCGCCTCCGACGTCACGGACGAGACCGACGCCGAGCGCGCGATCCTGAACGAGCCCGCCTCCGTCGCCTCCGCGGACGAGCCCGCATGAGCGCACAGCTCGCGTGCATGACCTCCGACGTCCCCGAGGCCGGCGCGTTCCGCGTCGAGCTCGAGGGGCCCTCGGGCGTCGTCGAGGTCGCGGTCGTCCGCGACGAGGACGGCGCGCTGCACGCCATCAGCGACATCTGCTCGCACGGGGCGGTCTCGCTGTCCGACGGCGAGGTCGAGGGCTGCACCGTGGAGTGCTGGCTGCACGGGTCGCGGTTCGACCTGCGCACCGGCGAGCCGCTGGGCCCCCCGGCCGTCCGCCCCGTCCCCGTCTACCCCCTGACCGTCGACGGCGAGCGCGTGCTCGTCGACGTCGACGGCGCTGCCTGAGCCTTCCGAGGAGAACCCCATGCCCACCCTGGAGATCCGCGACCTGCACGTCAGCGTCGAGACGAAGGAGGGTCCGAAGCCGATCCTCCGCGGCGTCGACCTGACCATCAACAGCGGCGAGACGCACGCCATCATGGGCCCGAACGGCTCCGGCAAGTCCACGCTGGCCTACTCGCTCGCCGGGCACCCGAAGTACGAGATCACCTCCGGCACCGTCACGCTCGACGGCCAGGACCTCGTCACGATGTCGGCCGACGAGCGCGCCCGCGCCGGTCTGTTCCTCGCCATGCAGTACCCGGTCGAGGTCCCCGGCGTCTCGGTGTCGAACTTCCTGCGCACCGCCAAGACCGCGATCGACGGCGAGGCGCCCGCGCTCCGCACCTGGATCAAGGACGTGGACGGCGCCATGCAGCGCCTGCGCATGGACTCCGCGTTCGCCGAGCGCTCGGTCAACGAGGGCTTCTCCGGCGGCGAGAAGAAGCGCCACGAGATCTTGCAGATGGAGCTGCTGAAGCCGCAGTTCGCGATCCTCGACGAGACCGACTCCGGCCTCGACGTCGACGCGCTGCGCATCGTCTCCGAGGGCGTGAACCGGGCCAAGGAGTCGACCGACGTCGGCGTCCTGCTCATCACGCACTACACGCGCATCCTGCGGTACATCCAGCCGGACTTCGTGCACGTGTTCGTCGACGGCCGGATCGCCGAGGAGGGCGGGCCCGAGCTCGCCGAGCGCCTCGAGAACGAGGGCTACGACCGGTTCCTGACCTCGGGCGCCTCCGCCTGACGGACGGACCCGACCCCGCGGGCACCCCGGGTCGGCGGCGGACCGCCGCCGACCCGGGACCCCGCACCCCCGGTGGGCGACCGGGCACCGCGCGACGCACGACGACGAGGACACCGAGATGACCGACACGCTGGACCGGGCCCCGCAGGACGGCCAGGGGCGGACGCTGGACGCCGCCGAGCTGGCCGCCGTGCGCGCGGACTTCCCCCTGCTGCAGCGGACCGTGCGCGACGGCCGGCCGCTGGTCTACCTCGACTCCGGGGCGACCTCGCAGAAGCCCGAGGTCGTGCTCGACGCCGAGCAGGACTTCTACACGCAGCGGAACGCCGCCGTGCACCGCGGCGCGCACCAGCTGGCCGAGGAGGCCACCGACGCGTTCGAGAGCGCCCGGCACCAGGTCGCCTCGTTCGTGGGCGTCGCCGACGACGAGCTGGTGTGGACGTCGAACGCCACCGCCGGGCTCAACCTGGTGGCCTACGCGATGTCGAACGCGACGCTCGGCCGCGGCGGCGACGCCGCCCGCCGGTTCGCGCTGGCGCCCGGCGACGAGATCGTCGTCACCGAGGCCGAGCACCACGCGAACCTGGTCCCGTGGCAGGAGCTGGCGGCCCGCACCGGCGCCACGCTGCGCTGGCTGGGCGTGTCCGACGACGGGCGCATCCGGGTCGAGGACCTCGGCACCGTCGTGACCGACCGGACCAGGGTGCTGGCGTTCACGCACGCCTCCAACGTCACCGGCGCGATCACGCCGGTCGCGCCGTTCGTCGCCCGCGCGCGCGAGGTCGGCGCGCTCACCGTGCTCGACGCGTGCCAGAGCGTGCCGCACCTGCCGGTCGACCTGGCCGCGCTGGGCGTCGACTTCGCCGCGTTCTCCGGGCACAAGATGCTCGGCCCCACCGGCGTCGGCGCGCTGTACGGCCGCCGCGAGCTGCTCGAGGCCATGCCGCCGGTCACCACCGGCGGGTCGATGGTCGAGGTCGTGACCATGGAGCAGACCACCTACGCGCCGCCGCCGCGCCGGTTCGAGGCCGGCACGCAGATGGTGTCCCAGGCCGTCGGCATGGGCGCCGCGGCGACCTACCTGGGCGAGCTCGGCATGGACGCGGTCGCCGCGCACGAGCGGCACCTCGCGGGGCTGCTGCTCGACGCCGTGGCGTCCGTGCCGGGCGTCCGGGTCCTCGGGCCCACCGAGAACGTCGACCGCCTCGCGACCGTGTCGTTCGTCGTGGACGGCGTGCACGCGCACGACGTCGGCCAGGTGCTGGACGACCGCGGCGTCGCCGTGCGGGTCGGGCACCACTGCGCGCAGCCGCTGCACCGCCGGTTCGGCGTGGCCGCGACCGCCCGCGCGTCGGCCGCCGTCTACACGACGGACGAGGAGATCGCGGTGTTCCGGGAAGCACTGGCGGGGGTCCGGGCGTTCTTCGGACTGTCCGACTGATACTGGGACCACGACGCACCCGAGAGAGCGAGAGCCGCACCGCATGAGCACCGGCATGGAGCAGCTGTACCAGCAGCTGATCCTCGACCACGCCAAGCACCCCGCCCACCGCGGGGCGCAGGACGCGTACGACGTCGAGGTCCACCACGTGAACCCCACCTGCGGGGACGAGGTGACGCTGCGCGTGCGCCTGGACGCGGACGCGTCGGGCGCGCCGGTCATCGGCGAGCTCACCTGGACCGGGCAGGGCTGCTCGATCTCCCAGGCCTCCGCCTCGGTCATGTCGCAGGCCGTCGCCGGGGGGTCCGTCGAGCACGCGCTCGCGCTGTCCGACGACTTCCGTGAGCTGATGGACTCCCGCGGCGTGCTGCCGGAGAGGTTCGAGGGCGACGGGCTCGCCGAGGAGATGGAGGACGCCGTCGCGTTCGTCGGCGTCGCCCGGTACCCCGCCCGCATCAAGTGCGCCCTGCTCGGCTGGGCCGCCATGAAGGACGCGGTGGCGCAGGCCGCCGCGACGACCACGAACCCCGAGGAGGGTCGATGAGCGACACCACGGTGTCCCCGCAGCAGGACGGTGCCGCGCCGGCGCCGGTGAACGCCGCCGACGTCGAGGAGGCGCTGCGCGACGTCATCGACCCCGAGCTCGGCGTCAACGTCGTCGACCTCGGCCTGGTCTACGGCATCGCGATCGAGCAGGGCCGGAACGTGGTCATCGACATGACGCTCACCTCGGCGGCGTGCCCGCTGACGGACGTCATCGAGGACCAGGCCGGTAGCTCCCTCGAGGGGCTGGTCGACTCGGTGCGGATCAACTGGGTGTGGATGCCGCCGTGGGGCCCGGAGAAGATCACCGAGGACGGCCGCGCGATGATGCGGGCGCTGGGCTTCAACATCTGAGCCCTCAGAGCGAGGCGGCCGCGAAGGTGTCGCAGGACTCGATGGTGCCGTCGCGGTAGCCGGTCGTGAACCAGCGCTTGCGCTGCTCGCTGGAGCCGTGCGTCCAGGTGTCCGGATCCACACCGCCCGCGGCCTGCTGCTGGATGTGGTCGTCGCCGACCGCCGCCGCGGCGGACAGGGCCTCCGCGAGCTGCTCCTCCGTGATCGGCTCGAGGAACGTGACGCCGGTGTCCGGGTCGACCGTCGTGGCGGCGTCGCCGGCCCACATCCCCGCGTAGCAGTCGGCCTGCAGCTCCACCCGCACCGAGTCGGAGTCGTCGCCGGTCCCGGACCGGTCCGCGCGGTCGAAGACGCCGGTGAGCTGCTGGATGTGGTGCCCGTACTCGTGCGCGACGACGTACATCTCGGCCAGCGGGCCGCCCTGCGCGCCGTACTGCGAGGCGAGCAGGTCGTAGAACGACAGGTCGAGGTAGATGGTGCGGTCCGGCGGGCAGTAGAACGGCCCGGTCGACGCCGAGGCGCTGCCGCAGCCGGTCTCGGTCGCGCCCTGGAACGACACCACGGCGGGCTCGACGTCCGGGTCCTGGGCCAGCTCCGGCAGGGTGCGCTGCCAGTACGCGTCGAGCGCCTGGACCGTCGCCGACAGCCGGCACTCGCGCTCGGCGTTGGCCTGCTCGGCGGTGCAGTCGCCGATCTGCGCGACCTGCTCCTGGGCGCCGCCGGACGTGCCGCCGTCACCGCCGGACAGCAGCTGCGCCGGGTTGCCGCCGAGGAGCGTGACCACCACCACCAGCACGAGCGTGCCGAGGCCGCCGCCGACCGCGATGCCGCGGCCGCGTCCGCCGCTGCGGGACTGCACGCGGCCGCCCTCGAACCGGCCGCCCTCCTGGAACGTCATGCCGGGGACGGTAGCCCGGGGGGCGGCGGTCCGCCCGGCGAGGGGCGCTCAGTCCACGATGCCGCGGGCCGCCAGCGCCTCGCCCAGGTCGCGTGCCCGCCCGACGACGCGGAGCACGGCCGGGGTCAGCCACACCCGCGGGTCCCGCTCGACCCCGCGGGCGCGCGCGGCGTCGCGGACCTCGTGCACCGTGCGGGCGATCTCCGGCACCGAGCGCAGGACGAGCGCGACCGCCAGCGCGACCAGGTCCGGGGGGACGCCGAGGCGGCGCAGCGGCCGGGCCGCGGCCGCGAGGGCGTCGAGCAGCCGGTCGGCGGGCGTCGTGGCGGTCACCACGGCGGCGCCGAGCACCAGCGTGAGCAGGTCGGCCACCACCTCGACGGCCGGGCCCCAGCCGCGGGCCCACGCCTGGTAGGCGCCGGCCAGCAGCGCCGTGACGAGCACCGGCAGCAGCCCGCGGAGGGTCGCGCGCGGGGGGAGGGCGGCGACGACGGCCGCGGCGACCGCGAGCCCGAGCAGCGCGAGGGACGCCGGCGCGCCCCGGGTCGCCACGACCGCCACGCCGAGCAGCGCCAGGCCCGCGAGCTTCGCGCCGACCGGGGCCTGGTCCAGCGGGGTGCGGGCGGTGCGGTGCGCGCCGAGCAGCGTCACGCGGGCTCGACCGCCATCAGCGACCGGTAGGCGTCGAGCGCCGGCCCGGGTCGGCCGTCGTGCACCACCCGGCCGCCGTCGACCACCAGCACCCGGTCCGCGCGCGCGGCGGCGTCCAGGTCGTGCGTCACCTGGACCACCTGCTGCGGGAGATCGGCGAGCAGGGTGTCGACCACCCGGCGCCAGCGGAGGTCGAGCAGGGTGGTGGGCTCGTCGCAGACCAGCACCGCCGGCTCGGTGGCGAGCACCGCGGCCAGCGCGAGCAGCTGCCGCTGGCCGCCGGACAGCGCGCGCACGGGCAGGTCGGCGCGGGACGCCAGCCCCACCCGGGCGAGCGCCTCCCGGGCCCGGGAGTCGCGCTCGCGGGCCGGCACGCCGAGGCGGCGCAGGGACAGCGCGACGTCCTCGACCCCGGTGGGCATGACGACCTGGGCGTCGGGGTCGGTGAACAGGAAGCCCACCCGGCGGCGCACGGCGGCGCCGTCCCGCGCGGTGTCGAGCCCGTCGACCCGGACGGCACCCGCCGCCGGGAGCGTCAGACCGTTCAGCAGCCGGGCGAGCGTCGACTTGCCCGAGCCGTTGGCGCCGACGACGGCGATCCGGCGCTCGGTCAGCGTGGCCGTCACGGGGCCGAGCAGGGTGACGACCCGCTCGGCGGCACCGCGGCGCGCCTCGCCCGGGGAGTACGCGGTGACGACCGCGCCGTCGAGCTCGATCACCGGCCGCGCAGCAGGTCCGGGAAGGCGCGCAGCGCGGCGGCGGCGACCACCGCGGCGAGCGCGTTCTTGATCACGTCGCCGGGCAGGAAGACGGCACCGGCTGCGACCGCCTCTCCCGCGGACAGCCCGAGCCGCCAGCCCATGACCGCGATGCCCAGCGGGTGCACCACGAGCAGCGAGGCGGCGGCGCCCGCGCCGAACAGCGCCGGCACCCGCCACCGGCCCGGCGCGCGGCGCGCGAGCAGCCCGAACCCGCCGGCGATCGCGGCGGCCGCCGGGAACGCGAGCAGGTACCCCGCCGACGGCGACGCCAGCACGCCGAGCCCGCCGGTCGCGCCCGAGAACACCGGCACGCCCGCGAGGCCGACGGCGACGTACAGCAGCAGGGCCAGCGCCCCGCGGCGCGGGCCGAGCACCAGACCGGTGAGGACGACGCCGAACGTCTGCAGCGTGATGGGGACCGCGCCGCCGGTCGGGATCGCGGGCAGCACGGCGCACACGGCGACGAAGGCGGCGAACGTGGCGATCAGCGCGACGTCCGTGGCGACCGACGCGCGGACCACGGGGGCCGGGGCGGCGTCGGCGGCGGGGACGGCGTCGGGGCGGTGCTCGGACATCGGACCTCGCGGGGTTGCGGCTGGCGGGGGAGCGGCGTGCCGCGCGGGGCGCGGTCGCCGCACGCCACGCTAGTGCCGCGCCGACACGCCGGGTCGTGCGGGGAACCCCAACGCTGCCCGGGCGCCCCTGTCGGGTTCCGCACCCCCTGGGCGCCCGAGTTCGCCGGTTCCGCGCCGCAGACCCCCGCGCAACCGGCGAACTCGCGCGCAACCGGCGAACTCGGCGCCGGTGTCGGGCCGGGGGTGGCCGGGGTCGCGGAATTCCGGTCGGGGTCCGGGCGCTGGGACTCGTAGGATGGGCGGCGTTTGTGCCGGCCCGCGACGGGGCGCGCGGCATCGACCGCGTGCGTGCACGACAACGAGGGAGCAGGAAACCGAGTGATCACCGTTCAGGGCGTCGAGCTGCGCGTGGGGGCCCGCGTGCTGCTCTCCGAGGCGACCTTCCGGGTGGCGCCGGGCGACCGGATCGGCCTCGTCGGCCGCAACGGCGCCGGCAAGACCACCCTGACCAAGACGCTGGCGGGGGAGACGCTGCCCACCGGCGGGCAGATCACCCGCAGCGGCGACATCGGCTACCTGCCCCAGGACCCGCGGTCGGGCGACCTGTCGGACCTGGCGATGAACCGGGTGCTGTCCGCCCGCGGCCTGGACCGGATCATCGCGCAGATGCGCGAGACCGAGGGCCTGATGGCGTCGACGGACGACGCGGTGCGCGAGGCCGCGATGGAGCGCTACCCCAAGCTGGAGGCGCGGTTCGTCGCCGGCGGCGGGTACGCGGCGGAGAGCGAGGCGCACCGGATCACCGCGAACCTCGGCCTGGACGACCGCGTGCTCGGCCAGCCGCTCAGCACCCTGTCCGGCGGCCAGCGCCGCCGCGTCGAGCTGGCGCGCATCCTGTTCTCCGGCAACGACACGCTGCTGCTCGACGAGCCGACGAACCACCTCGACGCCGACTCGATCGCGTGGCTGCGCGACTACCTCAAGACGTACCCGGGCGGCTTCGTGGTCATCAGCCACGACGTGGAGCTGCTGCGCGCGACCGTGAACAAGGTGTTCCACCTGGACGCGAACCGCGGCGAGCTCGACCAGTACAACCTGGGCTGGGACGCGTACGTGCTGCAGCGGGAGACGGACGAGAAGCGCCGTCGTCGCGAGCGGGCCAACGCGGAGAAGAAGGCCGGCGCGCTGCTCGCGCAGGCGGACAAGATGCGCGCGAAGGCCACCAAGGCGGTCGCCGCGCAGAACATGGCGCGGCGCGCCGAGCGGATGCTGTCCGGCCTCGACGAGGTCCGGGCGTCCGACCGGGTGGCCAGGCTGCGGTTCCCCGAGCCCGCCCCGTGCGGGCGCACCCCGCTGACGGCGTCCGACCTGTCGAAGTCGTACGGCTCGCAGGAGGTGTTCGCCGGGGTCGACCTGGCGATCGACCGGGGTTCGCGCGTCGTCGTGCTCGGCCTCAACGGCGCCGGCAAGACCACGCTGCTGCGGATGCTCGCCGGCCTGCAGGAGTCGGACACCGGCGAGGTGAAGCCGGGCCACGGCCTCAAGCTCGGCTACTACGCCCAGGAGCACGAGACGCTCGACATGGACCGCACCGTGGTGGAGAACCTCCGGTCCTCCGCGCCGGACCTGACCGACACCCAGGTGCGGTCGGTGCTCGGGTCGTTCCTGTTCTCGGGCGACGACGCGGACAAGCCGGCGCGGGTGCTGTCCGGCGGCGAGAAGACCCGCCTGGCGCTCGCGGCACTGGTCGTGTCGTCGGCGAACGTGCTGCTGCTCGACGAGCCCACCAACAACCTCGACCCGGCCAGCCGCGAGGAGATCCTGGCGGCGCTGCGCGGCTACACCGGCGCGGTGGTGCTGGTCAGCCACGACGAGGGGGCCGTGGAGGCGCTCGACCCGGAGCGGGTCGTGCTGCTGCCCGACGGCGACGAGGACCTGTGGAACCCGTCCTACCTGGACCTGGTCACCCTGGCCTGACGACTCGTCCCCGGATGACGGCCGGTCAGCCGAGCTGCAAGTCGATCAGGGCGTCCTCGGCGTCCTCGTCGGACGTGCGCCGGCGGCGGGACGGGCGCGGCGTGCCCGGCTCGCCCGGGGTGCCGGCACCGCCGTCCCCGCCGCGGGCCGCCTCCGCGCCCTCGAGCAGCTCGCGCCGGGCCAGCCAGCCGAACGCGGCCAGCGACCCGACGGAGAACGTCCACCACTGGAACGCGTACGACAGGTGCGACCCGGGGTCGGTGCTCGGCGCCGGCAGCGAGCCGAGCGCCACGGCCGGGGCGGGCGACTCGTCGACCAGCCCGCCGTAGCCGCCGTACGACTCCGCGTCGGAGCCGCCCGCGGCGAGCACCTGGCCGACGTTGATCGCCTGCACCTGCCCGGCCCGCGCGGACCGCGGGTCGGCGGCCTCGTCGGGGCGCAGGTGCACCGTGGCGGTCACCTCGCCGGACGGGGGTGCGGGCACCTCGACCTCGCCGCTGGCGTCGTCGTCCCAGGCCACCCAGCCGCGGTCGACGACCAGCACCGACCCGTCGGCCTGCACCAGCGGCACCAGCACGTGGAAGCCGGGCTGGCTGTTCACCGGCCGGTTGCGCAGCAGGACCGTCGCGTCGGGGTCGTAGGTGCCGGTGACCGTCGCCTGGCGCCACACGTCGGCGGGGTCGAGCGCCGAGCCGGGGGCGGGCAGGAGCGCGTCGAGCGGCACGGGCTCGGCGGAGTAGTTCTGCTCGACCAGCCGGATCGCGGCGTCCCGGGCGACGTGCCGGTGCCACTGCCAGCGGCCGAGGAACACGCACGCGACGGACACGGCCACCGCCACCAGGACCAGGCCGACGGCACGCCGGGCGGCGGGGTTGCCGCGCAGCAGGCTCACCGTGCCCCCGGGAACCCGGGCAGGCCCGGCAGCCCGGGGCGCTCGCCGAGCTCCAGCCGGGGCAGGTCCGCGACGGGCACGGTGTCCCGGTAGAACACCCGCACCCGCAGGTACTCCTCGAGGTGCTCCCGGTGCTCGTCGCACGCGAGCCACACCTTGCGGCGCTCCGGGGTGTGCAGGCGCGGGTTGTTCCACAGCACGCCCCAGGACGCGTCGGCGCGGCACCCGCGGGCGCTGCACACGAGGTCCTCGCCGACGGCGTCGGGGGTGGGCGCGGTCATCGGGTGCCTCCGGGGGTGTCGTCGTCCGGTGCGCCGGGCTGCCGGCCGGCGTCGGGGTCGGCGGGCTCGCCGTCCGGGTCCTGCGGCGGGTCCTGCGCCGCCGGGTCCGACGGTCCCGGCGGAGCGGGTGCCACCGGGCGCGCCGGCGGCGCCGCGTCGAGCAGGTGCGGCAGGTACCCGGGCGGCGCGTCGTCGCGGCGCTCGCGGCCGGCGTTGGCGAACAGCACGGCGATGTACGGCAGCACGACGGCCCCGACGATCAGCACCAGGCTCACCCACAGCGGCACGTGGGACCAGGTCAGGACGGCGAGCAGGAAGCACGCCACCCGGACCCCCATCTGGATCAGGTAGCGGCGGGCCCGGCGCGCCTGGTCGGCGCCCAGGGGTTCGGGGGCGCTGGTGATGCTCTGCGCCGGTTCGGGGTTCCGCCTGCTCACACCTGATCGTAGGCGCCGCCGGACGTTCGTCCCGCCCGGCGGCGCCCCGGTCTCAGGCCGCTCACAGGCGACGTGCGCCGTCCTGCAGGAACGCGTGCACCGCGGGTCGCAGGCCGAGCGCCCGGCCGGACGACGCGCGGGGCTGGTCCGACCGGGCGCTCGGCCTGGCGCGGACGGCGGGGGACGCGGGGGAGGAGGCGCGGGCGCTCGCGGGCCTGGCCGCGGCCGCGGACGCCCGGCGCGCTACCGTCGGCGGCGTGCTGCAGCTGCGCGACCACACCCCCGACGACGCCCCCGCGACGCTCGCGGTGTTCCGCCGCGCCGTGCACGGCACCGCCGCCCGGGACTACACCGCCGAGCAGGTCGCCGCGTGGGCGCCCGACGACATCGACCCGGCCGCCTGGGCCGCGCGCCGCGCCGCCGCGCGCACCCGCGTGGCCGTGCGCGAGGGTGCGGTCGTCGGCTTCACGGACGTGGACGCGGCCGGCTACGTCGACATGCTGTTCGTCGACCCGGACGCGGCGCGGCAGGGCGTGGCCCGTGCGCTGCTCGCGTGGGCGGTCGCGACGGCGACCGCCGACGGCGCGACGGAGCTCACCACCCACGCCAGCATCACGGCCCGCCCGTTCTTCGAGGCGCACGGCTTCGTCGTCGTCGCCGAGCAGCACCCCGTGCGCCGCGGGGTCACGCTGACGAACTACCGGATGCGCCGCCCGCTCTGAGCCGCCGGGGTGGGTGGAGCGGATCAGTTGTGCGATCCGGACAACACCGGCCCGGCATCCTGTGCCGCGGCGCTGCCCCGCGCCCCGCGGGCCGTCGGCTAGCGTCGACTTCCGTGTCCGAGAACTCCCAGCCCAGCAGCCCGGAGCCGCGCAGCGTGCTCGTGACCGGGGCCAACCGCGGCATCGGCCGCGCGATCGCCGAGCGGTTCGTCGCGAACGGCGACAAGGTCGCGACCATCGTCCGCAGCGGCGGCGCCCCCGACGGCGTCCTGGCGCTGACCGGCGACGTCACCGACACCGCGTCCGTCGACGCCGCCTTCGCCGAGATCGAGGCCCAGCACGGACCGGTCGAGGTCCTGGTGGCCAACGCCGGCGTGACCCGCGACGGTCTGCTCATGCGGATGTCCGACGACGACTTCCAGCAGGTGGTCGACGTCAACCTCACGGGCGTGTTCCGGTGCGTGCGCCGGGCGTCGAAGGGCATGATCCGGCTGCGCCGCGGGCGCATCGTCATGATCGGCTCCGTCGTCGGCCTCTACGGCAACGCCGGCCAGATCAACTACACCGCCACCAAGGCCGGTCTGGTCGGCATGGCCCGCTCGGTCACCCGCGAGCTCGGCGGCCGCGGCATCACCGCGAACGTCGTCGCGCCGGGGTTCATCGAGACCCAGATGACCGCGGAGCTGCCGCAGGACCGCCAGGGCGCCTACCTGTCGTCCATCCCCGCGGGCCGGTTCGGCGCGGTCGACGAGATCGCCGCCGCCGTCGAGTTCCTCGCCTCGCCCGCCGCCGGGTACATCTCCGGCGCCGTGCTGCCGGTCGACGGCGGCCTCGGCATGGGCCACTGACCTCCTTCCCGCACCCTCGAACGATCGGACACACCATGGGCCTCCTCGACGGCAAGAAGCTCCTCGTCACCGGCGTCCTCACCGACGGCTCCATCGCCTTCCACGTCGCGCGGCTCGCGCAGGAGGAGGGCGCGGAGGTCGTGCTCAGCTCCTTCGGCCGGCAGTTCCGCCTGACCCAGGCGATCGCCCGCCGGCTGCCGAAGGAGGCGCCGGTCGTGCAGCTCGACGTGACCGACGCCGACGACCTCGCGGCCCTGCCGGAGCGCGTCCGCGAGCACGTCGACCACCTGGACGGCGTCGTGCACTCGATCGGCTTCGCCCCGCAGTCCGTCAT
This sequence comes from Cellulomonas hominis, assembly GCF_005239125.1. Taxonomy (GTDB): domain Bacteria; phylum Actinomycetota; class Actinomycetes; order Actinomycetales; family Cellulomonadaceae; genus Cellulomonas; species Cellulomonas hominis_A. The sequence goes on from NZ_SZYE01000027.1 coordinate 23,835, forward strand.
GGGCGGCAACTTCCTGGCCGCCGAGTGGGCCGACGTCGCCACCGCGCTCGAGGTGTCCGCGTTCTCCCTGAAGTCGCTGGCCACGGCCACGCAGCCGCTGCTGACCGGCGGCGGCTCGATCGTCGGCCTCACGTTCGACGCCCGGTTCGCCTGGCCGGTCTACGACTGGATGGGCGTCGCCAAGGCGGCCTTCGAGTCGACCTCGCGCTACCTGGCCCGCGACCTCGGCCCCCAGGGCATCCGCGTCAACGTGGTGTCCGCCGGCCCGATCCGCACCACCGCCGCGAAGTCCATCCCGGGCTTCGAGTCGATGGAGGGCGGCTGGGACGGCCGCGCGCCCCTCGGCTGGGACGTGCACGACCCGGAGCCGACCGCCCGCGCGGTCGCCGCCCTGCTGTCCGACTGGTTCCCGAAGACCACCGGGGAGATGGTGCACGTCGACGGCGGCGTGCACGCCATGGGCCAGTAGTCGTGGGACGCTGGTGCGCGTGACCCACGGCTCCGCGCACCAGCTCGTCCTGCTCCGCCACGCCAAGGCGGAGCACCCGGGCTCCCTCGACGACCAGCTCCGGCCCCTCGCGCTGACCGGCCGGAAGCAGGCCACCGAGGTCGGCACGGGCCTGCGCGCGGCGGGCCTGGTGCCCGACCTCGCCCTGGTCTCCTCGGCGCTGCGCACCCGGCAGACCTGGGACCTGGTGCGCGCCGGCCTCGAGGTGCCCGCGGAGACCGCACGGCTGTCCGACGACGTCTACGCCGCGGGCATCCGGCAGCTGCTCGGGCTGCTGCGCGGGCTCGACGAGTCGGCCGGGACCGTGCTCGTCGTCGGGCACGAGCCGACCGTCTCGCAGACCGCGGCCGCGCTCGCGGGCCCCGGGTCCGACGACGCGGCGCTGGCCCGGGTGCGGGTCGGTGTCGCCACGGCGTCGTACAGCGTGCTCGAGGTGCCGAGCGCGTGGGCCGCGCTGGAGCCCGACGGCGCCCGCCTGCTCCGCGTGGTCGACCCGGCCTGACCGGGCCGGCGTCCCCCGGCGCTGCGGGCCGCGGGGATCAGGCGAACGGGGGCAGGTCCAGCACCGCGTCCAGCCGGTCGTGCACCTCGGCGTCCGCCTGCGCGCACACGACCGGCTTCGCGTTGAACGCGATCCCGAACCCGGCCGCGGCGAGCATGTCGAGGTCGTTCGCCCCGTCGCCGATCGCCACGGTGCGCTCCAGCGGCACCCCGACCTCGGCGGCGTACTCCCGCAGCGTCCGGGCCTTCACGGCCCGGTCGACGACCTCGCCCGCCACCCGCCCGGTCAGGGCCCCGTGCTCCACCTCGAGCGCGTTCGCGTGGTAGCGGGGGATCCCCAGCCGGTCGGCGAGCGGCCCGACGACCTCGACGAACCCGCCGGAGACCAGCCCGACGGGCCAGCCGCGCCGGTCCAGCTCGGCCAGCAGCTCGACCGCCCCGGGCGTGACGACCACCTCGGCCAGCACCGCGTCGAACACCTGCACCGGCAGCCCCGCCAGCGTCGCGACCCGCGCGCGCAGCGACTCCGTGAAGTCGAGCTCGCCGCGCATCGCGCGCTCGGTGATGTCGGCGACCTCGGCGCGCGAGCCCGCGTGCTCCGCGAGGAGCTCGACGACCTCCTGGGTGATGAGCGTCGAGTCGACGTCCATGACGACGAGGCGGGTGGGTCGCGGCAGGCTCACCCGGGCAGGCTAGCGGGACGCGCCGCAGCCGTGCCCGGCGCGTCCACGCACGGCCCTACAGGTCGATGACGGCGCCCTTCGGGACCACGGTGATGCCGGACTCCGTCACCGTGAACCCGCGCTCCAGGTCGTGCTCCCGGTCGATGCCCACCCGCGCGCGCTCGTGCACCACGACGTTCTTGTCGAGGATCGCGCGGTGCACCTGGGCGTACCGGTTGACGATGACCCCGTCCATCAGCACCGAGTCCGTCACCTGCGCCCAGGAGTGCAGGTACACGCCCGGCGACAGCACGGAGCCCGACACCGTCGCCCCGGACACGATCACGCCCGGCGACACGATGGAGTCGGCCGCGTGCCCGAGGCGCCCGGCGCCGGCGTGCACGAACTTGGCCGGCGGCAGGCCGGTGTAGCCCGTGTAGACGGGCCAGGCGTCGTTGTAGAGGTTGAACACCGGCTCGATCGAGATGAGGTCCTGGTTCGCGTCGTAGTACGAGTCCAGGGTCCCGACGTCCCGCCAGTACTGGCGGTCCCGGTCGGTCGACCCGGGCACGTCGTTGTTGATGAAGTCGTAGACGGCCGCGGTGCCGCGCTCGACGAACGCGGGGACCAGGTCGCCGCCCATGTCGTGCCGGCTGCTCGGGTTCTCCGCGTCCTCGGTCACCGCGCGGATCAGCGCGTCGGTGTTGACGACGTAGTTGCCCATCGACGCGAGGATCTCGCCGGGGGAGTCGGGCAGCCCGACCGGGTCGGACGGCTTCTCCCGGAACGCGGTGATCTTCGTGGGGTCGTCCGCCGCGGTCTCGATGACCCCGAACTGGTCGGCCATCGCGATCGGCTGCCGGATGCCGGCGACGGTCATCTCGGCACCGGTCGCGATGTGCTGGTCGACCATCTGCGAGAAGTCCATGCGGTACACGTGGTCCGCGCCGACGACGACCACGATGTCGGGCCGCTCGTCGTCGAGGATGTTGAGGCACTGGTAGATCGCGTCGGCGCTGCCGAGGTACCAGTGCTTGCCGACCCGCTGCTGCGCGGGGACGGGGGAGACGTAGTTGCCCAGCAGGGTGGACATGCGCCAGGTCTTCGAGACGTGCCGGTCGAGGGAGTGCGACTTGTACTGGGTCAGCACGACGATGTGCAGGTACCGCGAGTTGACGAGGTTCGACAGGGCGAAGTCGACGAGGCGGTAGATGCCCCCGAACGGCACGGCCGGCTTGGCGCGGGCGGCGGTGAGCGGCATGAGCCGCTTCCCCTCTCCACCTGCGAGGACGATTGCCAGGATGCGCGGCGCTGCCATGTGCCGACCGTAGTGCCACCACCTGCGTCTCGGCGAGGCGAACTCCCCGTTCCGCGCTAGCGTGTCGCGCGTGAGAGTCGACCTGCTGACCCGGGAGTACCCGCCCCACGTCTACGGGGGCGCCGGCGTCCACGTGGCGGAGCTCGCCGCGGTGCTGCGACGCAGCGTCGACGTGCGGGTGCACTGCTTCGACGGCGCGCGCGACGAGCCCGGCGTGACCGGGTACGACGTGCCCGCCCCGCTCCGCGACGCGAACCCCGCCCTCGCCACCTTCGGGGTGGACCTGGCCATCGTCGACGGCGTGGGCCGCGGCGAGGGCCCGGCGACCGACCTCGTGCACTCGCACACCTGGTACGCCAACCTCGCTGGCCACCTGGCGTCGCTGCTGCACGGCGTCCCGCACGTCGTCTCCGCGCACAGCCTGGAGCCGCTGCGCCCGTGGAAGGCCGAGCAGCTCGGCGGCGGGTACGCGCTGTCGTCCTGGGCGGAGAAGACGGCGTTCGAGTCGGCCGCCGCGGTGATCGCGGTGAGCGCGGGCATGCGCGCGGACATCCTGCGCTGCTACCCGGCGATCGACCCGGAGAAGGTCCGCGTCGTGCACAACGGCATCGACCTCGCGGGCTGGCGCCGGCCCGAGACGGACGACGAGTGGGCCGCGGCACGGGACGTCGCCCGCGCCAACGGCATCGACCCGGACCGGCCGGCCGTGGTGTTCGTCGGGCGCATCACGCGGCAGAAGGGCCTGCCGTACCTGCTGCGGGCCGCCGAGCAGCTGCCGCCCGAGGTCCAGCTCGTGCTGTGCGCCGGGGCGCCGGACACCCCCGAGATCCTCGCCGAGGTGACCGGTCTGGTCGAGCAGCTGCGGGCCCGCCGGGGCGGCGTCGTCTGGATCGACCGGATGCTGCCGCGGGACGAGCTGGTCGCCGTGCTCGCCACCGGGACGGTGTTCGCGTGCCCGTCCGTCTACGAGCCGCTCGGCATCGTCAACCTGGAGGCCATGGCCGTCGGGCTGCCGGTCGTGGGCACCGCCACCGGCGGGATCCCCGAGGTCGTGGACGCCGGGACCACCGGCTGGCTGGTGCCGATCGAGCAGGTGCAGGACGGCACGGGGACGCCCGTCGACCCGGACCGGTTCGTGGCCGAGCTCGGCGCGGCGCTCGCCGAGGCCGTGTCCGACGCCGACCGCGCCCGCGCCTGGGGCGCCGCCGCGCGCCGCCGGGTCGAGGAGCACTTCTCCTGGGACGCGATCGCCGACCGGACGCTCGAGGTGTACCGGTCCGTCCTGGGCTGAGCCGCGCTCAGGGCCGGCGCGGGTCCGGGGCGTCGTGCGCCGGGTGCGTCGCCACCGCGAGGGCGCGGCGCGCCGCGCGGTCGACGTCCCGCAGCGCCGTCGTCCGCTGGTCGGCCTGCCAGAGGTTCACCGCCGCGCCGTCGTCGGCGGTCGCGAGGTCGACGATCGCCCGCAGCCGCAGCGCCGAGCCGATGACGCGCACCCGCCGGGGGTCGAGCCCGGGCGGCAGCACGTCCCGCGCGTCCGAGGTGGTGCGCAGCGCCGCGATCTGCTCGGCGGCGTCGGGCCGCCAGCGGGCGACGTCCAGCGTGGTGAGGGCCTCGGTGGCGCGGGTCAGCGCCGTGGTCAGCTCGCGCTCCGCCTCGGCGAGCGTGCCCACGTGGCCGACCAGCGCCGTCCGCCACGGCGCGACCGGGTGCACCTCCCACGTCACCAGGTGGCCGGCCTCGTAGACGCTGCCGAACACCTCGACGCGGGGCACCGCGGCGAAGTCGCCGTCCGGCGTGCTCACCAGCACCGCCTCGCCCGACTCCTGCGCGGCGCCGGCGACGGACGCCGGTGCGCCGGCCGGGTCGCCCGGGGCCGGGAGCACCGCGGCCACGACGCGCGGGCCGCTCGCCCACGCCGCGACGAGGTCGGCGAGGGTCACGGACCCCCGGGCGCCGTCGTCGAGCCCCGGCACGTCGGCGCCGGGGACGGCGACCCGGTGCGGCTCGTCGTCGCCCTGGACGGCGACGAGGGTCCGCTGCACGGGGTCGGCCCCGGCGCCCGCCCGGTCGAGCCAGAGGGCGAGGCGCACGGAGCGGGGCAGGGCGAGGGCGGTGCGGTCCACGCCACCAACGTACGTCCACGTCCGGGCCGCTCCGGGCGGCTAGGGTCTGGTGTCCATGACCGACGTGCTCGACCTGCAGGACGTGACCATCCGCCGCGGCACCACGACGATCCTCGACGGGCTGTCCTGGACGGTCCGCGAGGGCGAGCGCTGGGTGGTGCTGGGCCGCAACGGCGCCGGCAAGACGACGGTGCTCCAGGTGGCCTCCGGGCGGATGCACCCGACGTCCGGCACCGCCGACCTGCTGGGCTCGCGGCTCGGCCGCGTCGACGTGTTCGAGCTGCGCCCGCGGATCGGGCTCGCCAGCGCGGCGCTCGCCGAGCGCATCCCCGGTGGCGAGGTCGTCCGCGACGTCGTGCTCACCGCGGCCTACGGCGTGACCGGGCGGTGGCGCGAGGCGTACGAGTCCGTGGACGAGTCCCGGGCCACCGACCTCATGGCGGCGTTCGGGGTCGAGCGGTTCGCCGACCGCTTCTACGGAACCCTCAGCGAGGGCGAGCGCAAGCGCGTGCAGATCGCCCGGGCCCTGATGAGCGACCCGGAGCTGCTCCTGCTGGACGAGCCCGCCGCCGGGCTGGACCTGGGCGGCCGCGAGGAGCTGGTGTCCGCGCTGGCCGAGCTCGCCGCCGACCGACGGTCCCCGGTGCTCGTGCTCGTCACGCACCACGTCGAGGAGATCCCGCCCGGCTTCACGCACCTGCTGCTGCTGGCGGACGGCAAGGTGCACGCCGCCGGCCCCGTCGACGAGGTCCTCACGTCCGAGAACCTGACCGGTGCGTTCGGCACCCCGCTCGAGGTCGAGCGCTCCGGCGACCGCTGGACCGCTCGCGGACGGCGCTGACCCGGTTCATCCTGGTTCGTCCCGGCGGTCGACCGGCGCCCGGATTTCCTCACAGGTCGGTCAAGGGATCGTCTAGAATCCTTGGTGAGCGGCCGCTCGCCGGTCGCCGACCAGGACGACGGCGCCCGCGTGCGGGTGCCCGAGGTGAGAGGAGCCGACGATGGACTGGCTGTGGTGGCTGGGCGGTGCGCTGCTGCTGGGCGTCGCGGAGATGTTCTCGCTCGACCTGATCTTCCTCATGCTCGCGGGCGGTGCCCTGGCCGGCGCCCTCGCGGCCGCGCTCGGCGCGCCGCTGGCCCTGCAGATCGTGGTCGCGGCCGCGGCGGCGCTGCTGCTGCTGTTCGCGCTCCGGCCGTTCCTGCTGCACAGCCTGCGTGAGCGCACCAAGCTCGTGGAGACCAACTCCGCCGCCCTGGTCGGCCGGCCGGCCGTGGTGGTCGCCCCGACCGACGCGTCGGGCGGCCGCGTGAAGCTGGGGGGCGAGGTCTGGTCCGCCCGGGCGCTGCTCGTCGGCACCGCGTTCGACACCGGCACCGAGGTCCGCGTCGCGCGGATCGACGGCGCCACGGCGGTCGTGGAGGCCGCCGGCGACCGGCCCGCGACCGACGGCTCCGGCGCGCCCGGGGCCCCCGCGGGCCTCTGACAGGCGGCGGCGGCCGACCGGCCGCCGCCGGGCACCGACGGCCCCACCGGGCCGTGGCTGGGAGGAGACGCAGTGGACGACCCGAGCATCGGCACGATCGTGGGGTGGGTGCTGCTCGCCATCCTCGTGATCTTCGTCGTGGTGACCCTCGCGCGGGCGGTGCGGGTCGTCCCGCAGACCGTCGCGCTGCTCGTCGAGCGGCTGGGGCGGTACCACCGCACCCTGGACGCCGGCCTGCACCTCATCATCCCGTTCATCGACCGGGTGCGCGCCGGCGTGGACCTCCGCGAGCAGGTGGTGTCCTTCCCGCCGCAGCCCGTGATCACCTCGGACAACCTCGTGGTGAGCATCGACACCGTCATCTACTTCCAGGTGACCGAGCCCAAGTCCGCGGTCTACGAGATCGCGAACTACATCACCGGCATCGAGCAGCTGACCGTCACCACGCTGCGCAACGTCATCGGCTCGATGGACCTCGAGCAGACGCTCACCAGCCGCGACCAGATCAACGGCCAGCTCCGCGGCGTCCTCGACGAGGCGACCGGCAAGTGGGGCATCCGCGTGAACCGCGTCGAGCTGAAGAGCATCGACCCGCCGCAGTCCGTGCAGGGCGCGATGGAGCAGCAGATGCGCGCCGAGCGCGACCGCCGTGCCGCGATCCTCACCGCAGAGGGCGTCAAGCAGTCCCAGATCCTCACCGCCGAGGGTGAGAAGCAGGCCGCGATCCTCCGGGCCGAGGGTGCCGCGCAGTCGGCGATCCTCACCGCCGAGGGCGAGTCCCGCGCGATCCTCCAGGTGTTCGACGCCGTCCACCGCGGCGACGCCGACCCCAAGCTGCTGGCCTACCAGTACCTCCAGGCGCTGCCCAAGCTCGCGGCCACCCCGGCCAACAAGGTGTGGATCGTGCCGTCCGAGCTGACCGGCATGCTCGGCCAGTTCACCCAGGGCTTCGCGGGCGCGTTCGGCGGCGGCGCGGCGCCCGAGGCGGCGGCGCAGGGCCGCGCGGCGGGGGAGTCCCCGCTCAGCCCCGGCGACCTGCCGCCCGTGGCGCTGACCGACCCGAAGGAGGCGCTCGCCGAGGCGCGGCGCGAGTCGGAGGCGGCCACCGCGGACGCCACCAGCGCCGGGACGTTCAGCGGCCGGCCGTTCGACCCGGTCGCCGAGGCGGG